>JBFJQB010000156.1:0-7219 GCA_041616855.1 Cognaticolwellia sp.
GCAAAAGCAACAGAAACAACATCAGCAGCTAAAGCAGACAGCAAGCCAGGTTTCTGGTACAGCTAGTGAAACACTTGAAAAAAAGTTAAACACTGAGTTTTTGCCTGATATTGAACGTCGTAGGGGTGAAGATCGCCGCCAACATGACATGCATAGAGGCCGGTGGTTAGAGTCTCGAAGTCGCCATGATCGCCGAATACAGGCCCTGGGCATTTTGATGAAAATTTAAGGGTAAAAATTGACAGAGCAACACTTAATCACAGCAAGGTAAACATTAAGGCGATTACTATGCTAATGCTTCAGGTCGTGATTGTGGGGGAGTAGGTATATATTTGTATCGGTCTAAAATCGCCTTGATTTGTCCTGAGCTTTTTAAATAGTCTATGGCCTTACTGATACGTTTAACCTGAGTTTTTTTCATGCTAGGCGCTAAAACACAACGAATATTATTGTTATTCATCTCTATCACTGAATCCCCCACATCTTTAAAGAAATAGGAGGCTTCGATTGAGGCGCTAATAAAGCCAGCTACTTGCTTTTTACGGTATTTTTCATAACTACCGGCCGGCGTAAGACTTGTGATGGGTTGAATATTGTCATTATCAAAATAACGCATTAATTCAGGATAGATATAACCTAATGTTGTACCGATTTTAAGTTGATGATATTCGCTTAAATCACTTAGCTGTGTCATACCATGACGGTTTATCAAAATATCAGGATTTTTATAAAGTACGCTACTCCATTGCAAAGCTTGTGATTTATACCAACTTGGATTTGCCGCGCAATGCATATCAACAATGTTTTTGATCAGAGTTTGTTCAATTCTTTTGCGCGGTATAGGCAACATTTCAAGCTTCATCCCCAACTGCATTGCAATAGCATGGGTAATGTCAAACAAAATACCGCTGGTTGGGCGGCCATTATCATCAAAAAACAGCTGTGGGGCGACATTTTGACTGTAAAAAGAGGCGCGCAGGTTAGGCTCGCTAGCATTTGTCAAGCTTGTTAATAGTGTTAAGCTTAGTATGATGCTATAAAAGTAAAACCTCATAAGCTTGCAGCCTCAGTAACTTTGTTGTAGTGGCAAAGCTACTTTTTCGAATTTAATTCATTGAACTTTGCCAGTTGCTCTTCTGTTGCAGGTAATTGATGTTTCGCTTTCCACTCACTGTAAGGCATACCATAAACTTGCTCACGGGCACTATCTATATCAATCTCTACCCCAAGTTTTTCCGCCTCCGCAACCGTCCACTTAGAAAAACAGTTACGACAAAAACCAGCAAGGTTCATTAAGTCGATATTTTGTACGTCTTTACGGGTATCTAAGTGCGCTAGTAAACGACGAAATACCGCCGCTTGAATTTCAATTTCTTTATCCATATTGTGCTCTTTTTATCTATTTTGAAAAGTATAGCTTATCAGGAGTAATCTACAGAGTATCTTTCTGCTCTGGTATTGTATAAGGCCTAATTTGTACGATCATGCCCATGTAGGGGTGATCGAAATAATGCACCTCGCCACTGATCACGCGTCGGTTTTGCTTAAAGCGAATGGCTTTGACAGGCTCTGCGGTCGAAGTGCTAGCACCGGAGCCTATCAAGCTATTTGACGTCGCACTTGCTGCTAATTGCGCGCTGGCAATATCAGCTAAGTTTTTCTCTAAAATATTAAAATCAGCGGTAATAAATAAATAATGCTTTAGATGAATATTAAAAAAACCATCAATAAACCAAGGTTGTACGGGGGGGCGCGGAGGTGTTTTTAAAGCATTATTTAATGCGTACTTATCCGCCAAGGGTATTGTTAAGTTTTGTTGCTCAAGTGAGGCTAAAAGCGCATCGGGGTCGGTGCTTACTTGCGGTAATTGCGCGATTATTGCTGTTAACCGAGCTTGTTGCGCGCGATGTAATTGCTCAGCATAGCGTTGTTCAGCAATACTTTGTTCAAGCATGCTTTGCTCTGACAAGTTTTGCACTAACAAGTGGTTAGCGGGCGGAAATGTTACAGACTCTTCTTCAACTGGCGAGCGTGCAAAAGCTTGTTGTTGCTTACTATTATGATTAAAAGAGTGTAATTGCTGCTGATAATAGGCGTTAACGTTATCACCGGCATATATTTTTACCGGCACAGCGTGTTTTTTAGCTCGTGCGACTTGGCGCCAGCCCATATGTAATAGCGGGCGGAAATTCTTGCTATACCTTAAATCGGTGATGATATCACCAAGTTGTAATGAAGCTTTACTCAGTAAGTGGGTCTGGTTACTAGCGATGTCCTCTGCGCCATCAATATGTAATGGCACTTTAGCAACCGTAAAGCCGTAGTAATCAAAGTCGGGGTTGTTGGCTTGATAATTCACAAAATATTGTGGTTCAATTCGACATAATATGGCCGGTTCGGTTTGAGGCGTGTAATTAAATTTTAGCTGCTGAAATTCTGCTTCGGCGGCATGCACTAGGCGTTGAGTTTTTGCACGCTGCTCGTCAGATACTGCTAGCTCAGGCAACAACTCTGGTGTGTTGCTCTCTACAACATTGCTCAGTGTTTCCGGCTCGGCTTTCTCGCTGTTGAGTTTATTGTTGATGACTATTGAGTTAGTCTCTACCGCATGACTTAATGCGCCGTTACTACTTGTTAGGCTACCGGTTTCATCAGGAAAATGGCTACGCTCTTGTCTAGATGCACTGTTGTCAACGCTGTATTCATCTGCTGATTGTGCTATTTCCGTTAAAGATTTCTCTTTAAAAAGTGCTGGGAGTTTAGCGTTTTGTCTCACTAAACTTTCTGGGTACTGTGGCGATTCACAACTGGGCAATAATTGCTTTAAGCTGCGAATATCAGGATTTAAATATTTTGTCAGTAAATCTTCTGCTCGCTTATATCGAGGTAATTCACTTTGCTCTGGAAAACTTTCTTTTAACTGACTTTTATCACCTAACTGGCTAAAAAGGATAATTTCTACTTCAAACCATCGGTCGTCATTTTTTTGTGTCGCCGCAGATAACGTTAGCGGCAGAGCTAAGGCAGCAGAACATAAAAATAGTTGCGTTAATTTCATTCATTTTCCAATTAATGGTGATTATAGCAAGTAATGTACTTGCTTTAATCATAGCAAAAGTTGATCAATACTTAAATTATCAATCAGTTATCTGTGCAGTAGCCACTCTGTCAATCGTCGCTTTATCTCTTGCACATTAAGTCTTTACGCGCGTAAGTGATTCGCTAATTCATTCAACATAGTGGTGATGATAATAAAGCGAGATTTAGCATCTTCGCTCACTTGCTTAAACTTCAGTTTATTCGCCCCTTCCATTTTATATATCTTGGGTTGTTGCTGAATTAAGCCAATAATAAACATGGCATCGACTTTGGTGTCGCTGCTAAATTCAATTGAACCACCCGCAGGACCAGCGTCAATGCGGGTAATGCCAATTTTTTCCGCTTTGAGTTTCAGTTTAGCAATATGAATTAAGTTCTTCGCCGCTTGGGGTAAAAGGCCAAAGCGGTCAATAAGCTCAACTTGCACATCATCAAGCGCTTGTTTGTTTTTACAGCTGGCAATACGTTTATATAAACTTAAGCGGAGACTGACATCGAATATATAGTCGTCTGGCAATAATGCCGGCACTTTAAGATCAACTTCGGTTTGTGTTTTCATCACTTGCTCGAGTGATAATTGCTTGCCGTCTTTTAAGGCGGCAACAGCAGCATCGAGCATTTCCATATAGAGGGTAAAACCTACTTGGCTCATTGAGCCACTTTGATCTTCGCCTAATAGCTCACCGGCGCCACGAATTTCTAAATCATGAGTTGCTAAGGTAAAGCCTGCGCCTAAATCTTCAAGTGAAGCGATGGCTTCAAGACGCTTCTTCGCATCTTTGGTCATACGTTTTTCATGAGGGGTCAATAAATAGGCATATGCCTGATGATGCGAGCGACCGACTCGACCACGTAATTGGTGCAACTGGGCTAAACCTAAATGGTCCGCTCTATCCATAATAATAGTGTTGGCACTTGGTACATCGATACCGGTTTCAATAATGGTCGTACAAACTAACACATTATAACGTTGGTGATAGAAATCACTCATGATACGTTCAAGTTCACGCTCGCGCATTTGACCATGTGCGGTAATTATTTTCGCTTCCGGCAATAATGCTTGAATATCAGCGGCGGTTTTGTCGATGGTATCAATATTGTTATGTAAGAAGTAAACCTGACCACCACGTAAAACTTCTCGCAAAATAGACTCCCGAATCAAGGCGTCGTCGCGTTGCCTGACAAAGGTTTTTACCGCTAAGCGTTTTGCTGGCGGTGTCGCAATGATAGATAAATCGCGCATACCGCCCATCGCCATATTTAAGGTGCGTGGGATCGGGGTTGCTGTCAGCGTTAAAATATCGACATTAGCGCGTAACTGTTTAATTTTTTCTTTTTGTTTAACGCCAAATCTATGCTCTTCATCCACGACCAATAAGCCGAGGTCTTTATATTTAATGCTGTTTTGTAAAAGCTTGTGGGTGCCAATTAAGATATCAATTTGGCCCGACTCAACATCTTTAATGATGGCATTTTGCTCTTTGGCGGTTTTAAAGCGTGATAACACTTCAATGCTTATCGGCCAATTGGCAAAACGGTCGCGAAAATTTTCGTAGTGTTGCTGAGCCAATAAGGTGGTTGGCACTAATATCGCCACTTGCTTGCCGTCGTTAACTGCGATAAACGCGGCGCGCATGGCGACTTCGGTTTTACCAAAACCAACATCACCACAGACTAATCTGTCCATGGCTTTGGGTGATAACATATCGCTGATCACGGCATTAATGGCTTGTTCTTGATCTAAGGTTTCTTCAAAGCCAAAGCTGTCAGCAAAGGCGCGATATTCATCTTTATCGCGTTTGAAGCTATAGCCGTGGTTACTGGCACGTTTTGCATAAATATCTAACAGTTCAGCAGCAACATCGCGCACTTTTTCTGCCGCTTTTTGTTTCGCTTTACTCCAGGTGTCATTACCGAGTTTATGTAAAGGTGCATGATCTGCATCAGCCCCCGAATAGCGGCTAATTAAATGTAATGAGGCCACCGGCACATATAATTTTGACTCACCAGCATAACTTAACATTAAGAATTCTGTGGTGATGCCGCCATTTTCGATGGTTTGTAAGCCCATATAACGACCAATACCATGTTCAATATGAACCACAGGCTGGCCAATACTAAGTTCAGCTAAATTCTTAAAAATCGCGTCGTTTTGAATATCGAGTTGTTTGTTACGACGGCGAGTTTGACGAACTCTGTCGCCAAGTAATTCCGCTTCAGTGATTAAGGCAATGGCATTTTTCTTGGCACTGCCTTTGGCTTGAAATATAAAGCCGGCACTCAAGGCATTAACGGTGATACCAAGTTGTGCGTCATTATTAACAAAGTCTTCAATACTATCGAAGGTCGTTGGCTTAATATCATTGCGTTGTAATAACTCTAAAACACTTTCACGTCGGCCCTGACTTTCTGCAACAAATAACAGTTTGCTTGGCGTTTCTTTACTGGCGATAAAACTATTAAGCAACTCAAATGGCTGTTTTAATTTATGGTCAATAGTCAGGTCAGGTAAGGCATGCACATCAAACTGTACTTGTGAGGTTTTAACCTCGTTTTCTTTTAGCTCAGGTTTTAAATTGATACGATCGAAGGGTTTTAAAGCGCTATAGAGCTCTTCACTATTTAGAAATAAATGGCTTGGTGGCAATAAAGGACGCGTGGGGTCATAACGCCTATCTTCATACCGGTATTCAATATCGGTCCAGTAATGCGCAAGGGCTTTATCAATATCGCCGCTGACAATTACTAAGGTATTATCAGCAAGGTAATCGCATAAGGTATTGGTTTGCTCGAAAAACAATGGTAAATAATATTCAATGCCCGCTGGCATAATGCCATTACTGACTTGATGATAAATCGATTCTTTATCGATGGTGCTGGTAAATTGCTCACGATATTGGCTGCGAAATAAATTAGTGCCGTCGGTATCGGTGGGAAACTCATGGGCGGGCAATAAGTTAATGCCATCGACTTTGTCACTCGAACGTTGATTTTCTGGATCAAATAAGCGTATTTCATCAATTTCGTCATCAAAGAAGTCTAAGCGAAATGGCGTTTTACTGCCCATCGGGAATAAGTCCAATATGGCGCCACGAGCAGAGAACTCTCCATGTTCCATGACCTGTTCAACACAGCGATAGCCGCTGGCTTCTAGGTTTTGTCGTAATTGGTGTAAATCTTTTTTATCACCTTTTTGGATGATCAGACTATTGGCTTCTAAATATTGCTTCGGAGCCAATCGCTGCATCAACGTGGAGATAGGTACAATCACGATACCTTTATCCATCCGCGATAATTGATACAGAGTCGCTAAACGCTGGGAAATAATATCTTGGTGCGGCGAAAAGGTATCGTAGGGCAGGGTTTCCCAATCTGGGAATAAGCAAATGGGTAATTGTGCTTGTTGATTTAAACTCGCTAGTTCTTGCTCTAAACGCAAGGCTGATGGCGTATCATGAGTGAGCAGTAATATTGGCTGTTGTGTTGTTAACGCGCCATGAAAAATAGCGACCGTTGCACTACTACCGGGTAAGTTTTGCCAGGTTTTTTTATCGGCGTTTTTACCGCGGCTTTTGGCTAAAACTGGACTGAAAAGACTAACATTTTTACTCATGACTGCTCGTAATTTAAATTGCGTTGAAAATGAACCTTGGGAAACATATTACAGAACCGTGACGTTGCGCATATTAAAGGCTGTTTCTGTGTCAGTTATTTGAAAAATTGCCTGTATCTTAACATGAGTTTTAGTGGAACTTTAACCGCTAAATTTAAAGCGTTAACGCCTTGAACATTTAGAGTTATTTAATTTGCACATGTAGCTGAAGATCTCGTTATTTAAAGCGTGTATAATATGCAATAATTGAAACACTATAGTATTGCGAAACCTTCACTGAGCTGGTGTAAGTCCACTTAGGGTAAAGCATTGCTAACCAACGAAACTCGTTGGATTTTTGGAGAAGTTTGTGACTAATAACGATGTTTTGCGTCGCCTGAGATACACCTTTAATTTTAACGACCAAAAGGTTATTGCTATTTTTGCTGCTGGCGATTTAACGGTAACACGCGATCAAATCAGTAACTGGTTAAAAAAAGAAGAAGACCCTGCTTACGTCAATTGCCC
>JBFJQB010000157.1:0-7203 GCA_041616855.1 Cognaticolwellia sp.
GCCAAGCTTAAAACTTAGATTTTAGAGAAAAAATCATTTATGCTAGTTATAACATGATTTTTAAGAGTTTTATCGCATTGGACCTAAGTTTCATCTAAGCTAAACGTTATGCAATATATATATCAGCTTTTCTTTTTTGCGGCCGAGGCCTTGTTAGTTGGCCTGTTTATCATTGCGCTCTTTCAACTGCGTAATAAGTTTGGTATTGCTACGCTATATATCTCATTAGGGGTATTTCAGCATATGCAAACCACTTTGGCATCTTTCCTTTATTTTGAGCTCCTGCCTGGTTTTTTTGTTAGTCCTGGCTCTGCAGTGCTTTTTACCGCGGGGCTATTTGCTATTTTACTGGTCTACATTAAAGAAGATGCAGAAGAGTCGAGAAATTTAGTTTACGGGCTGATATTTGCCAATATTACCTTGAGTTTATTCACCCTGCTAATAGGGGCTCATGTGGCCGGTTCGCCCAATGCTGAAATGATTGATGTTCCGGTGGAATTTTTCATTTATCAACCTCGGGTGTTGTTCTTAGGTACTTTAGTGTTAGTGGTAGATGTATTTTTGATTATCCTCTCCTACGAATTCCTTGGTCGATTTGTAGAGCATTTATTTTTGCGGATATATTCTTCTATGGCGTTTGTCTTGGTTCTCGACAGCGTTTTATTTGTCAGCCTAGCCTTTTTTGACCATCCGCAATTTTTGCCAATATTGCAGGCTTCTTTAATCGGGAAGTTGTTAGTAGCAGCACTGTATTCGCTGTTGCTTTACGCCTATTTAATATTTGAAGAGCGACGTTCATTGATCAATGCTATGCCAGAGCACGGCTTTAAAGATATGTTTACCTTTTTAACCTATCGGCAAAAATATGAACAATTACGGGAAAAGGCATTGCGGGATCCGTTAACGGGCTTATATAACCGTGGTTATTTAAACGAGTATTTACCTCAGGAAATAGCCACGGCCATCAGGGCTAGTCGCCCAATGGCGGTATTAATGGTTGATATTGACCATTTTAAAGCAGTTAACGATACGCACGGTCATCAGGCTGGTGATAAAATTTTAGAGTTTGTTGCGCATGCCATGACAGAGACAGCCAGAGACATGGATGTGGTTTGTCGATATGGTGGTGAAGAATTTACCATTATTTTGCCAGAAACCAATAAAGCTAGAGCGACTTCCTTTGGGCATCGCTTGCAGGCGAATTTAGTAAATTTATATCCAGAGTTCACCGAAGAGCTAGCCTGCGCCGTTACAATCACCATTGGCGTATGTATTGTGCCCGATGAAGCCCGTAATATGACCGAAGCCTTAAGTTGTGCCGATAAACGTCTGTATAAAGGCAAATTAATCGGGCGAAACTGTGTGGTAGTTGACGATGATGGTGCATCTGCCACTACTAATCAAATACAGCAGACTAAACAAGGTTGATTTTTTTAAAGTCAGCCGCTTAATAATTCAAGCGGCCTATTGATAAAGTAACGACTACGCTGATGCGAGTGCTTTTTTAGGATTTACTGTTAATGTCGACTCTTGTTTAAAGCAAGTTATGAGTTGAGTAAAACATTGTATTGCGCCATCGATAATAGCTTGTGACTCAAAGTTTCCTTGATTAACTAAGCTATCGAGCTGGGCTTTCCATTCCTGAATGTCGATAGTCTCTTGACTTAAATGTCGGTAATAATCAAATCCATAATGTTCAGTCAAAGCTGATTTTTGCAGCCTTTTTAAAATAAAGCGCGCACCAACTTGCGAGCCTGTTAATACATAACTATAGCCCAGATACGTTTCCATCTTAGGGATTATTGGCTGCGGCGCAGACAAGGCAGACGTGAAGTAATATTCAAAGTTATTAACTTCAGCAGTTAACGCGGCTAATTGATTATCTATATGGGCAAAGGCAGGCGGTTTCAGTTGCTCTGCCGCTTGCTCTAGCATCGGTTGCCACTGACTGAAACAGTGATAAAAAAACAGCATAGCGGTTTCATATTCACTGGCACTTAGCGTTGGCGATAGCAATTTTTTTAACACCGGAAGTTGATCAAGCTGACGGTGATAAGGGCTTGTTGCTTGTTTAAGTTGTTCACTTAGGGGAATTAACATTAGTGATATAAGTCTCCATAAATTGTTCGCTCGGCATAGGTCGACAGAAAAAGTAGCCCTGACAGGTATCGCAACCTAGGCCTTTTAGAATATTAAATTCTACATTACTTTCTACCCCCTCAGCCACGACCTCAAGTTTGAGCTTTTTACACAACTCAATAATACTTTCTACCATAGTGAACAGGCTCTCGTCTTGACTCATATTTGAGATAAAAGACTTATCAATTTTCACTTCATCTATGGGTAATTTCCATAGGTAATTTAGCGAAGAATAACCAGTACCAAAATCATCTAATGAAATTGAAAAGCCCAATTCACGCAAGGCATTAAGGTTTGCGATAGCTAAGTCGTGGTTCTGCATAAAAATAGACTCAGTGATTTCAAGTCTAATATTGGTCGCGTTCACCGTTGGGAAGTCAGCTAAAATATTGCTGACATCGCGCTTAAAGTGTTTATCGAGTAACAAACTCGGACTAATGTTAATTGACAAGGTTTCGAAATGACGAGTTAAATTATGTGCTTGCCATTTAGCTAACTGCTCACAAGCTTTGTGAAATATTTTCAAGCTTAATGGCTTGATTAGATTATTCATCTCCGCTATTTCGATAAAAGCTTCAGGGTTTATGTAGCCAAATTTTGGATGATTCCAACGCGCGAGTGTTTCAGCACCAGTGACATTCTTATTAAAATCACATTGCGCCTGAAAGTGCAGCTCCATGTCTTGTGAGTTAATATGCTCACGTAAGTCTATAGTGAGTATAGCTTTTTTATTAAAGGCATCTTGATCTTTGCTGTCAAAGACGTGGTAAGCGTTTTTACCTTTATTTTTTGCAGAATACATCGCAATGTCAGCACGTTTGAGCATTTCATTAAAGTCGATGTCTTTGACATGACTGCTAATGATCCCCACGCTCGGGGTGATAACGATGGTGTGCTCATGGTCGAAAATAGGCTCGCCAATACGTTTGACTATATTCTCGGCCAATTTCGTTAACTCTTGCTCTTCTTCATGGGTGAATATGATAATAAATTCGTCACCACCAAGCCTGACCACTAAATCATTGGGTCTTGAAAAAGCTTGTAACCGTTCTGCAACCGTTATTAACAAGCGGTCACCGGTATCATGGCCCATAAAGTCATTAACATCTTTAAAGTTGTCCAAATCAATAAACATCAGTGAAACATATTTAACTGCATTGTTCTCTTTTAGACTTTCAACAAAAGCTTTAAAATAAGTACGATTTGCTAAGCCCGTTAGGGCGTCGTAATGAGCATTTTTTTCTAACTTTTGCATTAACAATTCATTGCTTTTAATGCTGGTAAAGTCTTTGCAACTGGCAAAAAAGTATTCAAGAATTTTATTGTCTTGCTCAGACCAAAAGTCACACTGACCGCGAACTTTTTCTCGCCATAAGGCAAATGAGCTGCGCGGCTCTAAGTGTCGTTGATTGTCTTTAATAACAATATTCACGGTATTGGGCTTACCGCTCCAATTAACGTTTTTTACCACTTCATTACGGCCGAAAAAGACATAAAAATCAGCAGGGATTTTTGAGCGCATGACATAAATACCGACCATTTTTTCCAGCCCAGGAATGGGGTCATGTTCTTGATGAAGTTGATAAGATTGAAATTGGGTACTTTCCTGCTCGGGAAATAACTCGCTAATTGCCGCGATAGTCTCTTGTGACAATATGCTAAACTTTTCTTTGTGCCAGGTATAACAATTATCGCCGTAGATAATGCCAATATAATCATAACCGGTGGCGTTATGAATTACCTTTAACGAATCCTCAAACAAAGCATTGCTAACGGTAGCCATTTTCGCTTTATTAAAAGTTGACTCTATACAACTTTTTACATGCATTAAATGCGTTATTTGGTGCATATGAATGGCAGGCATTAAATACGAAGAAATAATCTCACTGAACAGTTCACAGGTTACTTTTAGCTGAGCAACCACGTGGTTAGGTGGCGTTTTAGGGGTGTTATGGTGAAAAACAATCAGCCCCCATAATTTATTGTCGACCAGCAGCGACAACGATAGCGTGGCTTTAACCCCCATATTCACTAAATATGCTCTGTGCATATCTGACATATTACGCAGTAAAGAGTGGCTTTGATCGAGATATTGTCCATCAGGTAATTTCGCCGGAATTAATGGCGAAGGCGCTGCCTCTGAATTGGCAAACACCCTAACTTTATTTTTCTTATAGAGCTCTCTGGCTTGTTTTGGAATGTCGTCAGCAGGAAAGCGCATATGTAAAAATTTCTGCTTTTCGTTAGCCGAAACCGCTTCAGAGACCACTTCACCAGAAAAATCAGGTAAAAAGCGATACATCATCACCCGATCAAAGTTGGTATATTGTTGAAATTTAGAAGTGATAGTATCAAATATAGCTTGAGGCCCTTCAGCTGTTCTAAGCACTTCGATCATATTATTCATTTGTGAGACTAAAGAAAAAGAATCATATGCCTCTGGTGCTGTCGGAATAAATTCTAACGATATCCAACGTCCTGCCATATAGCCGATGCACTCCCAGCGATTAAGCGCGATAATCCCCTCAGCATTTAGTTCGACTTTTAAAGTTCGGTCATGGGCAAGCTGAGTCAATGCTTCGGGCTCAGCTAAGCTCAGCCAATCAAAAATAGAAGAGTGCAATATTTGGGAGTTTATTGGACGTGAGTCCGACTGATATTCGTTTAACAGGACAAGGGTGTTTTCTGAGTATTGCACGACTTTTAAAGTCTCAGGGTCGAGTATTAACTGAAAACCGTGAGGTTGTATATTACCAATAAACTGGATTGGCTCGGCTGCGCAGGCTTGTGCCTCTTCATTGGTAATTTTTCGGGTTGTAATGCTTGTATCTGACATATAACATCAACTTCGTTTGATTAATTTATCTATATTTAATAATTACTTATTAATTACTTATTAAATAATTCATTAGCTTTAGAATAATAGACTTACTGAAAAAATAATAGCAGTATTTTTAAAGATAAAACCCCCTACACTCATAAGAAGCTTAAGCCTTGTCTTTTTAGATGTGAAACATTTGTAAGTGCTTAATTTTTAATTTTTAGTTTTTATTCTTGTATCTTTATAGAGTTAAAGATAAATGAATCACTACTTTTGTACCATGCAAGCCATGTGTCGTTGACGGAGCCTTATGTTCAGGCTTTACATTTATGTATGTTTTTTTTGGGTTATATCTTGAGAGTGACTTTTCTCTTGCCGGCTGAAATCATTGGCCAAGTTATCTGGTCAATTTAAACTGTTACTTACCAATCACTGGGATAAATACATTGAAAATATTATTAGCAAAAGCTTACGGGATGTTAAATTCAACGAAAAAAGTAGACTTTATTGCGCCCTTATTAATGCGCTTGTATTTAGTGCCGATATTTTGGCTGGCAGGCACGACTAAAGTAGCGGGTTTTGACAATACCGTGCAATGGTTTGGTAATGACGATTGGGGCTTAGGCTTGCCTTTTCCATTTATATTAGCCGTTTTAGCCATTGGTGCTGAGGTTGTTGGGGCCATTGCCTTATTGCTTGGTTTGGGCGTACGTGTAATGGCGGTGCCGCTGATGTTTACTATGTTCATTGCTATGACCTCAGTGCATGGACAATACGGCTGGCAAGCAATAGCCGATGCCAATGCGCCATTTGCTAATGAGCGCGTGCAAGCGGCTGTTGAGAAAAAAGAGGTTATTATTTCACTATTACAAGAGCACGGTAATTACGAGTGGCTTACCAGTAGCGGTAATATTGTGATGTTAAATAACGGGATTGAGTTCGCGGCAACGTATTTTATTATGCTATTAGCGCTATTTTTTATGGGTGGTGGCCGTTATGTTAGCCTTGATTACTGGGTAAAACGAAAAGTGTTACCTGCGGCATAATTTACCTGCACTTAGGGCAGACGATAGTATCTTAAACGTGCTCTAAGTGTTTTATAAAAAAATACTTATTGCTACTGTGCTTAAATAAGCTTACTTTTAAAGATTACATAAATGAGCTAAAAACCTAGATATGCTTATTGAAAGCGCCCATAAACAACAGTAGTAAAAACAATGTTATGGATATAAATCATATTCAAATTCACAGGGTCAAGCCTCTAGCTAAGCACCTCGTCGCCGCCCTCATTACACTTATTTTATCTGGCTGTGCCACGCTACAATTAACGGATCTTTTTCAAGGTTATCACAGTCAACTAAAACCGGTGAAATTAGCACAGCGCCAAGGTGACTTTGTTAAGGCGCAAAACTTACTTGGTGAACGCTCAGCCAGCAATAATAGTTATGTATTAAATTTGCTTGAAAGAGGGCGCTTACAGTTTTTAGCGAAAAACTGGCAAGCGAGCCAAAAAACTTTCGCTCAGGCGTATCAGCAGGTTGAAGAGCAACGTAATAAGGCAAAAATTCAACTCAGTAAAGGTGTTGAAAAACTAGGAGCGGTGGTGAGTAATGATAGTGCTACGTCTTATCAGGTACCCTATTACGAACAAGGCATGTTGCACAGTTATCAGGCGCTAAATTATCTATTTCAGCAAGATCTCACCGGTGCATTAGTTGAAGTGCGTCGTGCCAATTTAGTACAAGAAAATGCGCTTAAAGCTTATCAAGATGAAATTAACCAAGCGCAAAACGAACTTTATAACTCTGGTATGAGCAGCGATAGTTTACATAGCGCGTACCCGAGTATGTCGAGTGTTATCGGCAAGGTGAAAAATGGTTTTCAAAATGCCTTTACCTTTTACCTCTCGGGCATTTTATATGAAGCCAGTGGTGAGTTAAATGACGCCTACATAGATTATAAACGCGCGCTAGAAATATACCCCGACAATCCCTACTTACAACAAGATGTTTTACGCTTGGCAACTCAATTGGATATGCCAGACGACTTAGTGAAGTTTCAACAACGTTTTGGCAGATATCAAGGGCGAAAAGCCGAGAGTCAAGGGCAAGTTGTGGTGCTTGTTGAGCAAGATGTTGTCAATAACAAACAAGATGCAACTTTACATCTGCCGGTTGGTCGCAGTAATAGTGGTTTAAAGTTTTTTAGTTTTTCATTACCGGTTTATCGCGAGCCCTTACCAC
>JBFJQB010000158.1:0-7197 GCA_041616855.1 Cognaticolwellia sp.
ATTAAACTATCGTCAGCAGGCAACAGGGCTTTACTTTGCTCTGGATACTTACAGCGAATTTGCGCGATGATGCCACTGCCAATTTGTGATGCTTCTAAAGAATGGGTAAGACGAGTACGATGAAAATCACTTTGACCACTGTCCATCACTTGAGTTTTTGATTGTAGGCGGCGAAATGCAGCGGAATGCAAAATTCGCGCTCTGTCTCTTTGGAATGGGCTGCGATGATCTTGATGCCTTTTCGCGACTCGTTCTAATCGTCTTGCTAGCCAAGGATTGTCCATGATGCCTCTATTTTCAAAATGAATTAATCGTACGTTATAAATAGTATATTATTCTTGTGAAGAAGGTAATTATCTATAGACAAAGATAATTATTTTCATGTTATAGTCGCTAAATATCTTAGCCAATTTGTTTCAACTAGTGTCATCATTTGCTCATGTGCAATGACATCATATTTATAGTTTGTTGTGAGAGTTTTTATCAAAATATCCTTTTATTTCTCTTATATTATTTTTTTTGTGGGCGTCAACTTTGTTTGGGCAAATGAAAATATTACTAAAGGTGGTGAGCGCAATCAAAGCATCACTGCACCGACCCTAGAAATGTTAGCTGGACTACCTAAACCACCTTTTATCATAAAAAAGAATGGTGCTGGCTTACAACTAGAACTTATTCGTCTGGCGTTTAAACACGCTGAACATAGCGTTAACTATACTCATGTACCTTTTGGTCGAACGATTACTAGCTTTAAACGTTATAATGCTGATGGAATAGCGATATTGCCGGAGGATTATCAACATCCGAGTATTTATGTTTCTAAACCCTATATTAGCTATCAAAATGTCGCGGTTAGTTTAGCGGATAAAAACTTTGTTTTTGATGAGGTCTCGGGCTTGAAAGGTAAAAGCATTATTGCCTTTCAAAATGCTAAGAAATTTCTCGGTGAGGATTATAAAGCTAATGTCAGGTTGGCTTCACATTACCGTGAAATAGCGGATCAAATACAACAAATTGAAATGTTGTTTTCTCGTCGAATTGAAGTGATTGTGCTCGATATTAATATTTTTAAGTATTTTGTTAAAACACACTCGGGTGGGCGGTATAACCAAATTTTTAAAATACATTATATCTTTGATGAGCGAGAGTATTCTGCGGGATTCCGCTCTGAGCAACACCGAGATCTTTTTGATCTTGGTATTGCTCGAATTAAAGCGCAAGGTCTATATCAGCAGGTATTAGAACAGTACCTGTAATCAGCCTCTAGTAGCTACTGTCTAACACTTGGTGAATTATTTATTAGCGATAAATATCGCCCGTTTGGGCGCAGGGTAACCTTCAATCGTTTTACTGTTATCATTTGGGTCAAGAAAATCTTGCAGTGATTCGGTATCTATCCAGTCGGTTTTGCGTTGTTCTTCCAACGCAGTAATATCGGTATTAACCACGCGAATATTTTTAAAGCCACAACGTTCAAGCCAGGCACACATGGCATCACAACTGGGTAAAAACCAAACATTACGCATTTTAGCATAACGCTCACCTGGCACTAGTACGGTATTTTCATCGCCATCGACAACTAAGGTTTCTAAGACTAATTCACCGCCTTTAACTAACTGCGCTTTGAGTTGATAAATAAAGTCTATTGGTGAGCGTCGATGATACAAAACCCCCATGGCAAAAACGGTATCGAAGGCATTTAGTTCAGGTAACTGCTCAACACCCAGTGGCAGTAGATTGACGTGCTCATCTTGAACAAAATGCTGTATCGCTTGAAATTGCGTTAAAAACAATTGTGTTGGGTCAATACCGACCACAAATTCAGCACCCGCACCACGCATACGCCACAAATGGTAGCCACTACCACAGCCAATATCGAGCACATAGCGGTTACGTAAATCACTAATATGTGGTGCTAAGCGATCCCACTTAAAATCTGAGCGCCATTCAGTATCGATATGCAAACCGTGAATGTGATATGGACCTTTGCGCCATGGTTTAAATTTTTTCAGTAAATTTTCAATGCGCTTGTATTCACCGTCATTAATATCTGCGCGTTCACCGGCACGCACCGTGTTATGTATATCAATACTTGAAGGTGATGTTTTAGGTAGTGCGGTTATCGTTTTTTGCCATTGGGCAAATTCACCATGTAAATGTTGCTCTCGCCATTGAGTCAACTGAGCAGGCAAAGTGTTGAGCCAATGACTTAATCTATTACTGGCTATTTTTTGATAAAAATTGTTAAATGAAATCATCTGCTTATTTAATCGCGATTAGAGAAAAGAAGTTAAAACATTGAAACCAAGGTGCGCTATGGTTAAAACCAGCAACTTTTAAACGTTGTAAATGAGTGTCTAAATTATCGGTGCGCATAACATTTTCTAATGCGGTGCGTTTTTGAGCAATTTCTAATTCGCTATAACCATTAGCACGCTTAAAATCATGATGTAGATCAACTAGCAACTCATTACAAACGCTGTCGGTATGGGCGATTTTTTCTGACAATAACAATAAACCGCCAGGGTTAAGACCTTGCGCTATTTTAGTTAATAATAACTGGCGTTGCTCAGGGGCTATAAATTGTAAAGTAAAGTTGAGCACCACCATTGAGGCATTTTTAATCTCGATATTGAGAATGTTTTCTTCTATTATTTCGACCGGCGTATCACCTTTAAAGGCACTGACATGCATTTTACAGCGCTCAACCATGGCACGAGAGCTATCAATACCGATAATTTTACAATCTTTTGCCGTTATAGCTTTTCGCATCGCCAAGGTCGCCGCACCGAGCGAGCAGCCAAGATCATAAATTTGACTGTTATCGGTAACATAGCGCTGACTTAGTCGACCTATGGTATCGATAATAGTATTATAACCAGGCACAGAGCGGCTGATCATGTCAGGAAAAACTTCAACGACTTGAGCGTCGAATGCAAAGTCTTTGATTTTACTTCGTTTATTAGAGAATATTAAATCGGTATCTGATGTTTGCATGATGTCGAAACTATACTAACGTTTAGGTTATATAAACGGGTATTTTACCTGATATTTTCAGTGATAAACATTGCAATGGTTAGATAATCTATATTTATACGGTTTTTTAACGCTATTCCCCTTTGTTGCTAGCGCACTTTATTGGCAGAAATAAAAAAATAATGAGAATTAATTTGCTCTTAAGATACTTAACTTTATTACTCAGTTGTCTAACTATAATGTTAGTGCTGTTGGTTTTGCCGGCTGCAGCACAAGAGGCTGGGAAAACCTATCGCATAGCCATTAACAAAACCTCTTACCCTTATCACTTTCTTGATAAGCAAAATAATGCCGATGGCATTATGGTCGAGCTTTGGCGGCTATGGGCAAATAAACAGAATGTAAATGTTGAATTTGTCCCTTTGACATGGCAAGAAACAATTAAGCAGGTACAAGATGGTCAGGTCGACATCCATGCTGGGTTATTTAATAACGTCAGCCGAGCAAACTTTCTCGACTTTAGTTCGGTAATTTTTCGTCAAAGCAGGCACTTGTTCTTACATCGCTCTATTGCGCACCTTAAAAATATTTCGCAACTGGCACCTTATGCGATTGGTATTATTGACGATTCTAGTCATGAAGTTACCCTACAGAAAAATTACCCTAATTTAACGATAAAAACCTTTCCCAATCGTAATGCCCTATATCAAGCGGCTCTCGCTCACGAGATTTTGATTATTGGTGGGGTAGAAAAGTTGGCAACAAATCATGCTGATTATGTTGCGCTAAATCAGCAATTTCCGCTGTATTCCAGAATCTCTATTGATAGTCGTGATTACAGTGTCGCTGTTGCTAAAGGGAAAAAAACCTTGCTTGATTTTATTCAACAAGGCATGGAAAAAATTAGCCCCGAAGAAAAGGCGGCTATTGAAAGAAAATGGTTGATCATCGACAAGCCAGATAATGTTATTACGTTTTCATACTTTAATAACCAAATGCCATTTTCAGATAGCGCTCTGTCTGGTAATGCTCAAGGCTTCTTTATTGAACTTTGGCAAATGTGGGCAAAATATAGTGATTTAGATATTGAATTTATTGTTGGGGATGGCAATGAATTTAATCCGTTGAAACAGGGACTGGCCGATATTCATATTGCCAGTGTTGTTGATGAATACAATACTGATAATAGTGCAATAGGTCCTGTGGTTTATAGTATTGAATACGGCTTGTTTTTGTCAAAAGATAATGAAGAAATTAAGCATATATATGAGATTGAGAATAAAAATATTGGTGTAGTGCCCACGGTGAGTTTTGTCAAAGATATTGAGAGTAAGGTCGCAAGTGCCAATTTTATATATTTTGATGATTATAGTGCGCTATTTAACGCAATCGAGCAGGGTGAACTTGATATTATCGCCGGCCAACGTGATGTGATTGATAACTTTTTGATTGAAAATAAATTGCAATCCACCTACCTAAAACTTAACGATTACATCTTTAAACGACCGATTCATGCCATTTTAAACCAAGCTAATCCTGAATTAAGCCAACTGATAGAAGAAGGCTTTAACGCGATTTCATTAGAGAGTTTAGCGGCGTTGGAAAGAAAGTGGAATTTAGATACATCGTCGGGCTTTTTTAAACGCCAATTAGCGATGTTGAAATTAACCGAGCAAGAAGCCTTGTGGTTAAAAGATCATAATGTCGTTAAATTTGGCATTACCAATAATTGGGTGCCGGTCGAGTTTGTTGATAAATATGGTGAGGTTAAAGGCACTAACCCAGATCTTTTTGCATTACTTAGCCAACGTCTTGATATCGAAATAGACTATGTTATTTATGATAACTTTGAGGAGTTGTATCAAGCGTTGTTGGTAGGGAATGTTGATGTTATTGGCAGTGTTACGGCAACTCCGGAACGCAAAAAGCAGGTATTATTTACTGAGTCCTATTGGAGTATGCCGTGGGTAATTATTCATCCTCGAGAGCTAGGCAAACAATTAAACCTTGAAAGTTTTAACGGCAGAACCTTAGCGATTGCTAAAGGTTACTATTTAGCGTCAGTGATCAGGGAAGAATTTCCAGCGATTACATTGCGCTTAGTCGATAATAGTGAAGAGGGCATGTTAGCGGTACAAAAAGGTATAGTGGATGGCTTTATTGATAGCTTATCATCAGGCACGGAACTGCTTAAAAAGGAAAGTTTGGTGAGCTTGTCTATGTCAATACTCGATGAAATGGACAAAGACAGTAATCACTTAGCGATAAATAAAAACTTGCCTATGCTTGCCAATGTCTTGAATAAAGCGGTGTTAACTATTTCAGATCTCGATAGCCAGAGAATATATGAAAAGTGGTTTGATATTAGTATTGAAACTGGCTTAGATAAAAATGTCGTGTTACGCGTAGCGGCGCAGATAGGTGTAATTATTGCCATTATTATCATTATTATTATGGTATGGAATCGCCGTTTATATATTGAGATTAAAAATCGTAAAGCGCTCGAAAAACAAATGCAGTATATGGCGACACATGACGATTTGACCGGTCTTGCTAACCGTGTGTTATTGAAAGATAGACTCAATAAAGCCATTCCTTTTCATCAACGCCAGAAACTTTTAATCGGCGTATTGTTTATTGATCTTGATGGTTTTAAAAATGTTAATGACACCCATGGCCATGACGTTGGTGATGAATTACTGATTGAGATTGCGAGCAGATTAAGTGGCAGTGTGCGTGATGCTGATACGGTAGTGCGCTTTGGTGGCGATGAATTTGTTTTGCTGCTAACGGGATTACATCATAATGATGAAGCTGCCTATATTGCTGATAAAGTTTTAAAATTGATCCAACAGCCAATACAACTGTCTAGCGTTAAGGTATCTATCGGCTGTAGTATCGGTATTGCCATGTACCCAGACGATGGCGATTCAGATATTGAACTGTTAAAGGTGGCAGATTCATTAATGTACGAGGTCAAAGGCGCAGGCAAAAATCATTATGCCTTTAATGATAAAGTTAGTCTCTAAATTTAATCGATTTGCTATAACTCATATTATTGACTGAATGTCAGGTGACTTTGCCTGACATTGCTTTATAATGTCGGCAATTTTTTATCATAACAAGTCATAGAATTAAGTTACCCCTACGGTACTTCTATGCCTTCTTCGAATTTCAAGGTAAATACATGCGTAGTCTTTATTGTGGTGAGGTTAATGAATCTCATGTGGGTCAGGAAGTCACACTTTGTGGTTGGGTTAATCGTCGTCGTGATTTAGGCGCGGTAATTTTCTTAGATTTACGCGACCGTGAAGGTATTGTACAAGTCGTGTATGACCCTGACTTTCCAGAGGTATTAGAAAAAGCTAATACTTTGCGTAATGAATTTTGTGTTCAAGTTAAAGGAAAAGTACGTGCCCGCCCTGAGGGGCAAGTGAATAAAGATATGGCAACGGGCGCTATTGAAGTGTTGGGCTTAGAGTTAACTATCTTAAACAAAGCTGCTCCGCTACCATTAGATTCGAATCAAAAGAACTCTGAAGAGCAACGCTTAAAATATCGTTACCTTGATTTACGACGCCCTGAAATGACCGAACGTATGCGTTTTCGTGCAAAAGTGACTTCTGCGGTGCGTTCATCACTAGAGTCTCAAGGCTTTTTGGATATTGAAACACCTATTTTAACGGCAGCAACACCTGAAGGTGCACGTGATTATTTAGTACCAAGTCGTACGCATAAAGGCCAGTTTTTTGCATTACCGCAGTCACCACAGTTGTTCAAACAATTGTTGATGATGTCAGGTATGGAGCGTTACTACCAAATCGTAAAATGTTTCCGTGATGAAGACTTACGCGCTGACCGCCAACCTGAATTTACCCAAATTGATATTGAAACTTCATTTATGAGTTCAGATCAGGTGATGGAAGTTACTGAAACTATGATCCGTGAACTGTTCAAGCAACTACTTGATGTTGACCTAGGTGAATTCCCTCGTATGCCATATTCAGAAGCCATGACACGTTTTGGCTCTGATAAACCTGATTTACGTAACCCACTTGAAATCGTTGACGTTGCTGACATCTTAAAAGATGTCGAGTTTAAAGTATTCTCAGGTCCGGCGAATGATGAAAAAGGTCGTGTCGCTGTCATTTGTGTGCCACAAGGTGCTGCAAAATTTTCTCGCAAAGGCATTGATGAATTAACCAAATTTGTTGGCATTTA
>JBFJQB010000159.1:0-7082 GCA_041616855.1 Cognaticolwellia sp.
CGATAATTTATACAACTTTAACCTTCACAGACTGAATTTGAATTAGCAATAAATTAAAGATGGCTGGTGTCCTTTTTTGCGGGGAAGATCACTAAAAACAGTTTGTTGTTTTTTTTCCTCAACATTTTAAACAACAATTTTTGTCCGATTAAGTGGGTGTTAGCTACACGAAATTACTAAAGAGTTTATGATAACAATTTTTTCAATATATCGAAGAACTGAAACGGAAGATCTATAATATGAGTTTACTAAGTGCTGCATCTGTATTAATAGTTATTTATAGCATATAGGCTATTTATACTGGTCGCGTATATATAAATGGTAGTGGTTTACAACCCATATCAGAAATGATGCCCCCACAACCTTCTGGTTAGCCGTAGTGATTTATATTGTGATGGGCACTATTCTTTATACACTCTCATAGCAATGCTTTATAGGCGGTTTTTAAGTAACTATCATAGCTTGCGCAATGTCTAATCAGACAAGTGGGTAGCTATCAACTAAACCAAGTTATTTGCGTAGCTTATTGGGGCGCCGAAAAGTGGCGTTCCTTATTTAAGGCATTATTTAACCTACTATAACATCGAAACACAATGACAACTAAGGACCCCAAATGGCACATTACATTGACGGATTCGTTCTTCCCATTCCATGCGAACGCTTAAATGAGTATCGGCGTCTTGCGGAAACGGTTGCAGATATTTGGAAGGAATATGGAGCGCTCGATTACCGAGAATATGTTGGTGACGACCTGACATTAGATGGAACACGCTCGTTCACTGATCTGGTCGCCGCAACCGATGCCGATGTTATAGTATTTGGATGGGTAGTATTTGAATCTCGTGCAGCGCGTGACTTGGCCAACAGTAAGGTCGCGGTTGACCCAAGAATGGCTGATATAATTGCTTTATCAAGTTCAGGCTTTGATGCTACAAGGATGTTTTACGCTGGATTCAAACCGCTCGTTGGAACCTCTAGCAAGAATGCAGAATAACAAGTTTATAATTATTCGCTTAGTTAAAGGTGTTAAAACACTTGATTCTGAAGTGGCTATAGAAAAAGCAAAACGTTAGTTTTTCTATAGGTAATGATAAAAGCCTAAATTTACAAGGGAAATTTTAAGCCTAGGTCTACCATGATAATAAAACTTGAACATTCGCATGAAGCAGTTGCTAGGGGAATATATCGTATTTTTCAAAACGCTTATAAAGTAGAAGCTAAACTCATTGGTACGCTTAGTTTTCCGCCATTATCTCGAAGTGCAAAAGATATCGGAAATTCAACAACGCATTTCTACGGATTTCATGAAAACAATAGTCTAGCTGCAATTATTGAAATTGTTGTTGAAGAAAAATAATTAGACATTAATAGCTTAACTGTCGACCCTGAGTATTTTAGACAAGGTATTGCAGATAGGCTATTAAGCTTTATTTTAGCGAAATTTGATTTTGCAAAAGCTATAGTAGAAACCGCAGTGGTAAATACTCCGGCAATTAATTTATATAAAAAACATGGCTTTGTTGAATTTAAACGATGGACACCGTCACATGGTATTAAAAAATTGGCAATGTCGGTTGAAAAAAGCGAGTTAACCAAAACTCAATGTTGATGGTAAACATCTTAAGGTAATTTAAATTGCCCTAGCCTTTACCGTTTTACATATACTATATTTAAATACCACATGTTTAGATAGCTTGAAGACCATAAATGTAATAACTGAAGCACCTGAGTAACTTATGAATATTAATAAGATGTTGATATCTAAAAAGAGTGTCTATATTGTATTTGTGACAACGCTTTTTGTCTTATTACTACCTTTAATTGCTATGCAATTTACTCAAGAGGTTAATTGGGATGTTGGTGATTTTATTGTGGCGGGGGCTTTGTTTGTTTTTTTCGGTTATTTGTATAACGTTCTGACAAAGGCTTCTAAAAATACAATTAAAAATTTCCTTATCGGTTTACTAGTTTTAGTAATATTTATTTTCGTTTGGGTAAACCTTATATGACAGCTTGCCATCTATTCGGCTAATAAACGTTTTAAAGGGCACATGTAATTTAGCTTTTGTACACAGCTCGTAAATTGTACTTACACATTAAATACCCTGTTCAAAAGGGCATTAAACAGCTTGAGGAATTATCGATGCCAACAAATAAACATAAACGGAAATCTTCAACTCATGCTAAAGCAAAAAGATCGAAAATCGAAAAATCACCCGGATTGATAAGCGAGAATCCGAAAGTTTTTGGTACAGTTGGTGTGTTGTTAGTTTTGTTAAGCAGCTATCTTTTAGTGTTTAAGTCACATGATAATGCCATGTTTGGTCTGGCTATGCTTTCTCTTATTTCAGGTGTCGCTTTTACTATTCTAGCAAAAATATCTATATCGAAGAATAATACCAACTAAGGGCGAACCTAATGCTGGTAGTGCGATATTTTATATTTTTGCCAATCATTAATGTCCTGATATCCAAAAAAGTTGATATCGATGAGGTAGTTATTGTGTAGCATTCAACAGATTGTATTTACTAGCCACATTTAATTATAACCACTTAAAGAGATAAAAAAGAGTCTGTAATGAAACCACTATTAACACTAATAACCCTTTTAATCTTAATAACATGCCCAACGGAGGCAGAAGCCTTCTCGAATAAAGATAAGCATACTTTTGTTTTAGTGCACGGGGCTACTGGAGGGGGCTGGGATTGGAAAGAAGTTGATAAATATTTGACAGCAAATGGCCATACGGTTTATCGACCAACACTGACCGGTTTAGGTGATAAGTACCACCTTGCCACGCCTGAGGTTAATTTAACAACTCATATTAATGATATCGTTAATGTCATTATTTTTGAAGACTTACAAAATGTCGTGCTTGTCGGGCACAGTTATGGCGGTATGGTGATTACAGGTGTTATGGATCGTATTCCTGAACGTATTCATCATGTTACATTTCTAGACGCGATAGTGCCTGATGACGGTATGTCGATGATACAAGAACAACCCATTTCAGCAGAGCATAAGCTGATTAATGGTAATGTTCATTTTTCATGGATTGATGCTAATGCACCGTTTCCACGCGATGTTGCGCAGCCAATAAAAACATTTACCGAGCCTGTTTCGTATAAAAATCCGCTGGCAAAAAAACTGAATGTAACTTATGTGGCTTTTCTTCCTGTTGGCGTATCGGTTGCAGATAGAGCTAAAGACCCTTCGTGGAGTAGGGCAGAACAGCGTCATTGGACAATACGTACATTTGACGGCGACCATGTGGTTTATCGAGTAAAACCTGTTGAATTTTCGGCTATGCTTGAAGATACGGTGAAAGATAAAAACAAAATATAATGTGCTGATCTATTAAGCTTACTCGTGCTCAATAGGTTGTTTAAATAGTATTTTCAACAGTGTAACGCCCGATAAAGGTGTTATGTTTATATCACAATATGGAGAGTAAATATGACTCAGCCCGTAAGAGCATCAGACACGCCTTTTGCTGTAGAAGTTGAAGCCGGTAAAAATTACGCTTGGTGTGCATGCGGTGAAAGCGCGACACAACCTTTTTGTGATGGCTCTCATCAAGGCACTGAGTTTTCGCCAGTAAAATTTATGGCAACAGAGTCTAAAAAGGTGTTTTTTTGTGGCTGTAAGCAAACAGCAACTCAACCGTTATGCGATGGTAGCCATAAATAGATAGCACTTAAGCCTGAGGAGGCAGCAACGGTTAACATTACGTTATCCTATTGTAGCAGCACCTTAGGCGGCGCCACTTTAGCAGCGCTAAGTGTCGGTCATTAGGCGGTTTTCTTTTTGTTGTATTAAATAGTTAAAAGCTTCAAACCTAGTGTTAAATATATGTTCGTTTGGGATTTTATCGAATAAATGTAACTTATTGAAATCATCGCGAACACGCTGACAAATATTTGATAATAATATCTTTCTACCTTGATCCTGATAACTGACAATAATCTCTTCAATGGTGATGGTACTGGTAATGCCGACAAAACGAGCATCCGTAAAGTCTATCAATAAGGTTTTATTTTGTTCTGAATTTGAAACACTTTGCTTTAAGCCTCGAGCAACCCCAAAACCAATCGGGCCAGAGATGTTGAGCAAAAGCACTGTATCGTCAAGCGCGGTGAATAATTGTTGTTCAGAAGCCGGCAAATGCTCAGCGTCTTGTGCCGTCAATAATTTAATATTATCTAATTGAATTTCAGATAACCGGCGAATTGTAACTAAGTTAGCGACGAAAGCACCGATTAACACCGCTGTTATTAAATCAAACGCGACGGCCATAAACATTGTTGAAAGCATTAAAGCAACACTAAATAATGGGATTTGATGTACTCGTTTAAGAAAATTCCAATCAATAATACTGATACCCACATGAATTAATATCGCTGCTAATACGGCAACAGGGATATACGCGGTATATTCACCGGCCCATAAAACAATGGCGAGAATGAAAAGCGCATGCAGTATGCCTGATAAAGGTGTGGTTCCCCCCGCCCTTAAATTCGTCACGGTGCGCATTGTGGCACCACCACCTGGCAAAGCACCAAATAAGCCCGCCATGATATTCCCGATGCCTTGACCAACAAGCTCCTGATCTGAATCATGTAAATCGTTGCTGATACTGTCTACCGTTAAGGATGTCATTAATGAATCTAAAGTACTTAAAGTGGCAATTAATAGTGCCGACTTAATCATTTCGCCGGTTAAGTCACTATGCCAAGTAGGAAAGTTAAAAGAGGGCAGCGCACTGGAAATAGCCCCAACAACGGGCATGTTACTGGCAGAAAATATATAAAATAGCGTCGCACCCAGCACCACAATAATACTAGCGGGTACGATGCGGGTGTACTTTTTGGGCCAGAGAAAAAGTACTAATAAACACGTCAAGCCCAGTAGGGTATTGCTGTTGGTAACTAAATCAAACGAAAAAGTTAGCGCAGATAATGGTTGACCAAATAGGGGGGTAACTTGCGAAAGAATAATAAGCACCCCAACACCTGAGGTGAAACCCGATATGACTGGATATGAAATCAGCGTAAAATATTTACCGAGCTTAAATAAACCAAAGAGCATTTGGAACACCCCAGCTAAACTGACTACAGTAAATGCCAGCGCGAAGCCGTGGTCTGGAGATTGTGCAACAAAGCTGGTTAATATCGCTACCATCGCAATGGTTAAGCCGGTATTTGGGCCTGATATTTGTTGATTAGTCCCACCAAACAACGAGGCAAATAACCCGGTTATTATGGCGCAATATATTCCGGCGCTTGCACCAGCGCCCGATGTTACGCCAAAGGCTAAGGCGAAAGGTAATGCAACAATTGTTGATGTCATCGCACCAAAAATGTCACCTTTAATAGTGCGGCGATTAAAATGTGATATTGAAAGCATAAGGGCCAGTTTTTAATTTTTGAATTAAGACATTAACTTTGCATAAATACCATGATGAGCAAGCTATGTGAAAATAGTATGGCGGGTATTAAATGCGCTTTGATACTCGCGGCAAGTATACAATAAAACTTAGTTCTTGACACGGTTGACAGGTTTTTCTTTTTAATTAGAAACTTAATTTTTTTATAAAAACTAAAACCAGAAAAAACATGTAAAAACAAAGTAATATTAATACTAAAATAATGAAACGGTGGTTTTATCGTGATCAATTTTCAGGTAAGTTAAGAAAATAATATCATCTTGCATAAGTTAGTTAAAAGCTCGCGAACGCGGATGGTCATTTTGACATTTTTTCAGCAACATCAGGTTAAACTTTAGACATGCAAGTTAAGACCTAATTTATAAACAACAAGAGAGTTGTAATTATGGATCAAGCGAGTAAAAGTAACGATAAAGCAGCAAGTGAATTAAGCTTTTTAGAGCGTTTTTTCAAACTACCTGCGCATAATACCACGGTAAAAACAGAACTTATGGCAGGCTTAACAACCTTTGTTACTATGTCATATATCATGTTTTTAAACCCGATGATCATGTCAAAAACTGGCATGCCTTTCGATGGTTTATTCCTAGCAACCTGTCTAGGAGCGGCCGTTGCCACTATATTAATGGGGCTTTATGCTAACTGGCCAGTAGGGCTTGCGCCGGGAATGGGATTAAACGCCTTTTTTACTTTTTCTGTTGTGGGTGCCATGGGCTATAGCTGGCAAGTTGCATTAGGGGCGGTATTTCTTTCAGGGGTTATTTTCGTTTTTATGAGTGTAACTCGGCTGCGTGAATGGATGCTTGATAGTATCCCGAAAAGTTTGCGGCTTGCGATGACGGCAGGGGTGGGGTTATTTCTTGGTTTTATTGGTTTGCGCTTTACCGGTATTGTGGTCGCTGATCCTGATAACGTCGTTGCTATTGCAGATCTAACGCACTTTGGCTTTGGTGAGTTTGGCCCAGAAGCTCCAGCTCTCGGTTTTTTAAGCTTTTTACTGATTGCTATTTTGAGTTATCGCAAGGTTTTTGGCGCGATTATTATTGGTATAGCGATAACAACGTTAATTGCTTTTATGATGACTTGGTTACTACCCACTGATTTTTTTGTTGTGGCTGAAGCGGCAAAGTCATTTGCACCGGCGACAGGTTTTGTCAGTTATAATGGCATGTTAGCGGTGCCTGAGTTCTCAGCGCTTGAGCCGATATTATTTAAAGCGGATATTGCTGGGGCCTTTCAAGTTGCCTTGATCCCTGTGATTGTTACTTTCTTATTTGTGAATATTTTTGATACTGCTGGTACATTAATGGGCGTTGCAGAGCGTGCTAATTTAAGAGACAAAAACGGTAAAATTGAAGGTTTAAGTAAATCATTAAAAGCAGATTCAATTGCTTCTGTTATTGGCACTGGTTTTGGTTGTCCTCCAGTTACGTCTTATGTTGAGTCTGCTGCAGGTGTTGCTGTTGGTGGGCGCACTGGCTTAACCGCGGTGACTATTGGTTTATTATTCTTCGTTGGCATGTTCTTTTTGCCGCTTGCACAAATGCTACCGGGATTTGCTGTCGACGGCGCGCTTATTTATGTTGCTATGTTGATGATGAGTTCATTACGTGGTTTAGACTGGGATGATCTTACC
>JBFJQB010000160.1:0-7072 GCA_041616855.1 Cognaticolwellia sp.
AGGCTACAAGACTCCAACCGTTAAGGTTAACACCTGCAGTGCCCGCTAACTCAATCGACTCATTACTATCGCTTGAGTTATTATCATAATGAATTTCATTTATCCAAATGTCATCATTGCCAGGAGTCGGGGGAGGCGGTGATCCCGTACCCGAACATATATTTTCAAATATACATTCAGCATATTCAGGGCGATCAACAAAGGGATTACGGTTACCTTGTTGTGCAAAAACCGCATCATTATGACGCATTTCGTAATCATCAACGGGGTCATCCTTATGCCATTGAATGAGTACGGACTTTAATCCCATGTAGGCAACGTCGACATTTGCCCCGGTCTTAGAGCTTTCAATTAAATTACGATCGTCGGTTAGGATTAAATCTGGTTCATTAACACCGGTAACGCCATGTGAACCGCCTTCATAACGCACGGCTAAATACATCAGTGCTCGTGCGACATCGCCTTTACGACCCGTCCAAGTTTGCCATGTACCGGTTGAGCCTGAACCAGTGGTCAAGTTATGTTCACCGGCACCACCGCCTCTTGAATTGTTATACTCAGTAACTTTTTCAGCACAACTTAAATCACAATTTGCGTAAGGTTTGTTACTGCGGCTTGAGTTATAGCCACTATTGGCAATAAACAGATGATGTGCATCGGTATAAGGGTAGTTACTGGCGCCATCATTGGGAAAACCATATGACTTAGGCCAGCTATGCTCGCGGTTATAGTTGGTGTTTCCACCGCCCACTTTTGCATATGAGGCGTTTTTATAGATATCAATGACATTATTTGCATTGCTAGGATCTTCATCAGCGGCTTCTAATATATCCCAAGTATCTGTCGCAGTTGAGGTATAAGGAAAGCGTTGGTGGTCGTCAATAATCTCATGCAAGCTTTGCTTTAACGTTGTCGCATTAGTGGTATCAACCGTGTCGTAATAGTTTTGTGGTTCAGCGGCGAAAGCAATGTTAGTTGCTGCTAGCAGGTAGATGGATAAGCCGAAAGTATACGATGTCACTTTCGCAAAGGGGTTAGGGCTCATGTTACTTCTCTCTTGTTATAGTAATTTATAGTTTTTTATTTTTATTGTGTGATGCTTTTAACAGTTACGAGCTTGTTTACTTAAAAAAAAGCAAAAAAAATAGGCACGAATTTTCATTCATGCCTATCCTTTGCTCGAATTCTGTCTATTTGAACGGCAAAACAATAGCAAGATTTTGTTACACTTTCATTAAGAAATTTATTTAATTTCTCTGCATTAAAATAATCCTCACCAGCTTATTTCTCATGAGATAAGAAAAAGTATCTGAGATTTGATTTTGTCTTTGCTCGCCTGAGCTTAAAGCGCTAATAAACTAATGACATTGGCTTTAACGATGAGCTAGGAAGGAAAAATTTTTAAAAAAACGCCAAAGCTACTGCTTTGGCGTTTTTATTAGTTAATAAGCACTCAGTGTAACTGCATTGCTTTTTAAGTCATTGATAAACAGAAAATGCTTAACGGTTTTGAGCGATATAGTCATTAACCATATCTTCGAGGACGTTTAGCGGCACGGCACCATTGGTTAATACCACATCATGGAACTGGCGAATATCAAATTTATCACCTAATTGTTGTTTTGCTAATTCGCGCAATTGTACAATTTTTAACATGCCAATTTTGTAAGCGGTGGCTTGTGACGGCATCACAACGTGGCGTTCAACCATTTTTACCGCATCAGACTCTGCATTAGGGGTGTTACTGACGTAATAAGCAATCCCTTGTGCACGGTTCCATTTTTTATTGTGAATACCGGTATCAACGACTAAGCGACAAGCACGCCATAACTCCATCGCTAAACGGCCAAAATCTGAATAAGGGTCTTGATAAAAACCAATCTCTTTTGGGATCATTTCAGAATATAACCCCCAGCCTTCGCTATAGGCGGTATAACCACCAAATTTTCTAAATTTTGGAATACCCTCTAGCTCTTGCTTCAGGGCAATTTGCATGTGATGACCTGGAATGCCTTCATGGTAAGCTAGCGCCTCCATTTGATAGGTGGGCATTGCCGCCATATCGTATAGGTTGGCGTAGTAAATGCCAGGGCGTGAGCCATCTGGAGCCGGTTGTTGGTAAAAGGCTTTGCCAGCTGATTTCTCTCTAAACGCTTCTACTTGTTTAACTTTTAAGTCAGCTTTAGGTTTAGTGATAAAAAGCTGATCGAGCTCACCTTTCATGGTGTTAATTAAGTCAGTTGCTTCCGTTAAGTAACGCTGACGACCGGCATCATCGCCAAGATAGTAAAATTGCTTATCATGACGCATAAATTGGAAAAATTCGTTTAATGAGCCTTTAAAACCAACTTTTTTCATGATCACGCGCATTTCATCATGTATGCGAGCGACTTCATCCAAACCAATTTGATGAATCTCATCGGCGGTTAAGTCAGTGGTGGTGGTACGCTTTAAGGCATTATTATAAAAAGCATCCCCTTGTGGCAATTTCCAGGCACCATCTTTTGAGTCAGCTTTTTGCTCTAACTCTGTTAAATAGCTGATCAATTGCTGATATCCGGTTTTAAATTCAGTGGTTAACGCGGCAGTTAAGTCAGCGATTAACGATGCTTTCTCCGCGTCGCTAAGCGTTAATTTTGCTACTTTTTTGCTAAAGTCTGCATATAACGTGCTGTCAGCATTGTTATCAAAAGGTGCGCCGACGAGTAAGTTTTTTGAATCACGAATGACGTGTTCAAAAACAAATTTCGGCGCAATAATGCCTTTTTCTGCTCTAATGTTGAGTTGTTCAATTAATTGCTCTAGCAGTAGTTTTGAATTCTTAACGCGAGCAATATAATCCTGTGCTTGTTTGATATCGTCAATGCTATGTTGGTTAATCAGCAACGCCGGGATTTGTGAGTGAACACCAAACATTTGGTTAACTGGGTAGTTGTGATGGCGCCATGGATAATCATCAATTTGCTGCTCTAGCTTTTGAGTCAGTAGTTGATAACTTAACTTTGTTTGCTTATCTAACTTATTAATCTCGATAACCTGTATGCGCTGTAAGGCTTGTTTAGCAAAGGCGAGTTCTTTAGCGCTATTTTCTTCAGAAAGGTCTTGCCACTTATCATAATCAGTTTTAATACCTAAGTAGGTTTGTCTGACTGGATTACGATTCACGCCTTCCATAAAAATAGTATCAAATAGTTCATTGGCCGCTTGAGAAGCGATAGCGGTACTATCGAGTTGCGCTATTGGCTCAGCAGCAGTTACGTTATTTGTATTTTTTACATGGGGTGTTGTTGCCTCATTACTACAGGCAGTTGAAAGCGCCGCGGCAATGGAGATCACGATAAGTGATTTATTGAAGGTCATGTTGTCGTCCTTTTATAATTGTTGGGCTATTTTGCCGTTATTAGGTACTGATATACAAGCTTAGCGCGCTAAACGGCGGATTTTTTGCGATGGCTTTCAGCGATAGCCGCTTAGGTTAGTGGTCGTGATTTTGACTTTAATTAAATAATCAACTTGTTATAGTAGCGTTATGTTATAGATAACGTTTTTTAAGCTCCATGTCTGATAAGAAGAAAACTTTTGCGACTAAGAGTATTGCTGAAAATAGCGCAGCGATTGTCAGTTTTAAGCGAGCAAATAGCCATGATAGGGCGTTTCTTTTAACGTTAAGAAAAGCGTCGATGAATGAGCACTTAAAAACGGCTGGAATTTATCTTGATGATAGCGGCCATATGCAGCGTATTGATGAGTACTTTTCTGATTCTCATATTATTTCATATCAAAATAACGCGATAGGGTTAATAAAGTTAGCACTTTTTACTGATAAAATTCATATCCGGCAATTTCAACTATTACCGCGTTATCAAGGCTTAGGCATTGGCAGTAAAGTACTGGAATTAGTCAAGCGTAAAGCACAAGAAAAGCAGCTCGCTATTACTTTAAATGTGTTATTGAACAACCCAGCTAAGCAGCTATATTTACGCCACGGCTTTGTGATTATTGATAATAATGAATTGGAGTTTCAAATGCGCTGGCAAAGCCGCGCATAAAGAGTGAAAAAATGAGTTTAGGCAGGAAAACCTAGTTATCGACAAAAAACCAACGCGGAAGCGATTTATAACAAGGTTTTGCGCTGGGTAATCTTTAAAGACAAAAGCAATTAAATTATACGTTTTAGTAAATTTTTCCTTTCGCTCGTACTTTTGCTTGATCAATACGTGTTGGAGTCACTTCAGCGTCAACCAATGCTTGGGTAGCGGTCGCTAACGATTCAATCACTTTATGCATCGATACTAAGTCTAAGCTCTTAATGTCATCGCTTACTTTATGATAATGTTCATCTTTGTCGAGTTGTGTGCTACTAAAACTGTGAGCGGGAACCCCTAAACGCGCTAACGTGGCATTGTCTGAGCGATAAAATAAGCCTTGCTCTGGGTAAGGGTCTGGATATATTTGGCTATGCAAGTTGCTCGGATTGTCATTTAGCCTTTCATTCAATAAGGTCCCTAAATTTGACCTTTCCATGCCAGTCATCCAAACCGTACCGGCACCAAACTTTGAAGGTTTCCCTATCATTTCAATATTGATCATGGCAACGACGCTATTTGGATCAAGTTGCTCTGAAAAATATTTAGAGCCAAAGCCGCCAATTTCTTCAGCGGTAAAAGCACTAAACATTAAGGTGCGCTTGTTATTACCTCTTTGTGCATAATATTGCGCTAAATTTATGACGGCAGTGGTGCCCGAGGCATCATCATCGGCGCCATTGTAGATTTTTTTGCCATCAGGCGTAACACCTAGATGGTCATAATGTGAAGAATATAAAACAATTTCACTGCCACGTTCATTGTCATGACCTGGTAAAACACCCACGACATTGGTTAATGTTTGCTCGGTTATTGTGGCACTCGCACTCACCACATAGTTTTTAATTTCAGTTTCATCACTTAGCACCATGACAATAGCGCCAGGGTGCTCAAGTGAGAGCTTCGTTAAGCCGCGTGCGAAATAGCCTTGATAACCTTTAAAGGTTTTTGCGTGGACGCTGTTGATAACGACTAAGTGTCGGCCACCTTTTTGGTTCAACTCACTTATGGTTTTGCGCATATCATCGTCTTTAGCAATAATATGCAGTTCGGCATTGCCTTGTTGCCAATCTAACAGGGGCATTGTTGTTGCAATGGCTAAGTGTTCAGGGCTAACGGCTTTATTATTAAAGGAAACCTTTAGCGTTTGAGGTTGAATTTGATGTACGGTAAAAGATTGTAAAAAACTGTTCGAGTGTTCAGGTGAATGATTAATTTGCATTGGCTTTAGGCCAATTTCAGCAAAGCGTTTAGCGATATAGTTTGCTGCTTTATCAATTTCGCTACTAAAGCTGGCTCGACCTTTTAATTCATCAGATGCTAAATAAGTGATGTCTTTGATCACTTGCTCAGATGGTATAATTTCGGCGACGCTGGTAAAGGCACTGGTAAAAGTTAACACGGTTAGAATAAGTTTTAGCTTAAACTGAGCGGTTTTCTTTAATGTTCTGTTCGATGTTATTGTCATTTGGGTTAGCACCTGTGTCACATGTTAATGAAGGTTATTTAAGCCTCTCGAGTTCGATCAAGAGTGTTTGTTCACCACTAGTAAGCCAGAATTGTCCATCTTGAATACTCACTTGAAACTCCATTGAGCGGTCGGCGAGTAGCTCTAAAGCTAGCGCAGTTTCTTCGCTAAAGCTCTCAATTGATAACTTACTGAATTGATCCAATTTACTTTTAGATTGCTGCCACCATGTATCAACGCTACTGCCATAACAATAAAGTTTAACTTTTTTGGCGCGGTTACAGGCTTTTTTTAATCGTTTTTCATCAAGTTGACCGAGCTCAATCCAAAGTTCAATTTCTTCACTGTAATTAATTTGCCAAATGGCAGCCTCATCTTCATCACTGACGCCTTTGCCAAACTGTAAGTTTTCATTAGCATTGAGCACGTAAGCGATGAGCCTGATCATCATACGGCGATTATTTTCCGAAGGGTGCTGGGCTATGGTTAATTGAATGGTGTCATAATAATTGCGATCCATATCAGATAAGTGAATTGTCGCTTTATTGATGGTTGATTTTAAGGCCATTGAAGATTCTAAGTATTATTTTGAGTAATTAATTCAGTATATTAACGTGAATTCATTCTCGGTGGTAGCGACTTATTAACATCCATTTATTGTTGCGGTTAAAAATGAAAGTTAGATGAGCATGATATTAAGGCGAAGCAGAGTATCAAGTAATGATGAGGCAGGGAATACCAATTGCTTAGAGTCAGGTAATAGCATGTTAACCAGACACGCAATAAGATAAAATTGCGTATCTGGTTAACACTCAATGACTAATAAATAGCGGTTATTGGCGCTGATTTACCAACTACCGGTATTTTCCATACTCAACCAAGGCTCTTGTGGTGCTAGACGTTGACCTTTTTGCAGTAATTCGATGGATATATTGTCAGGAGACTTCACAAATGCCATATGGCCGCAGCGAGGTGGTCGATTAATTGTGACTCCAGCCGCCATGAGTTTCTCACAAAGCGCATAGATATCATCAACCTCAAAGGCTAAATGACCGAAATTGCGGCCAACGCTATAATCTTCTTCTGAGCCCCAGTTATGGGTTAATTCAATTTCAGGCGCACCTGCTTCTGTGGCCAAAAATATCAGGCTAAATTTGCCTTCGGGTACATCGACACGGCGCGTTTCAATCAAGCCTAATTTATTAATATAAAAGTCGAGCGATTGTTCAAGGTCTTTAACGCGAACCATAGTGTGTAAAAATTTCATTTGTTACTCATCCACTTTATCTTTGTATTCACAAAGGTCTTCTATTATACAAGAGCCACAACGGGGTTTTCTGGCAACACAGGTGTAGCGGCCATGCAATATTAGCCAATGATGGACATCGACTTTGAATTCATTAGGTACCACTTTTAACAACTTAGCTTCCACTTGATCGACATTTTTACCCATCGCGAGTTTAGTGCGATTAGAAACACGGTAAATATGGGTGTCGACCGCTATGGTAGGCCAACCAAA
>JBFJQB010000161.1:0-7047 GCA_041616855.1 Cognaticolwellia sp.
GCCGCTATTTTAAAACAGTACATTGAATATATCAGTAACCAACGTTTAGCTGCGATTGGTTATGAGGCTCCTTTTGATATTAAAAGTAACCCACTTCCTTGGATGAATGCTTATTTAGTGAGCGACAATGTGCAAGTGGCTCCGCAAGAAACCGAGATATCAAGCTATTTAGTCGGCCAAGTAGACTCGTCAGTATCAAGCGATGACTTTGACGATTTCGATTTATAGTATTTATGCCTTTTAGTATTTCGGTCGAGGAACGAGAAATAACGTTCCTCGACGCTGACAAAAATATCTTGAACACGTTAGAAAGAGAAAATATCGAATCACACTTTCATTGTCGTGACGGTTTTTGCGGTGCTTGTCGTTGTGCACTGAAAAAAGGCACGGTTGAGTATCATGAATTTCCACTGGCTTTTATTGGTGACGGTGAAATTCTTACCTGTTGCGCTTACCCCACTTCCGATATCGTTATTGAAATAGAGTAATACATCATTTTAATGCTTAATGATTTAAAGTTTCGTTAACATCTAAACTTAGTTCACTTCTACGCTCGCCCTGCTGTCGATATAACGCAAACTCAAAGCATAGGGCTTTAGTTTCGCTAAAGCCCTTAGTATTTAATCAGTAAAACTCTATAAACTTAACGCTAAGAATTACTGAAATCCGATATTATTGCTTATACACTATGCCGTCTTTCATAACAAAACTGACATTTTCCAAACGTGTTAAATCAGTAAGTGGATCACCCTCTACCGCGATAATGTCAGCTAAATAACCTACTTCAATTTGCCCAAGCTTTTTTCCCTGTTGAAGTAATTCAGCGCTATGTATTGTTGCCGACTGCAACGCTTGCATAGGGGTCATACCAAATTGCACCATACGAGCAAACTGTTTGCCATTATCACCGTGTGGGTATATAGCAGCATCAGAGCCAAACACCATTTTCACACCGGCCTGCACAGCACGCTTGAAGCTTTCACGTTGTGCCTGCGAAACCATTTTCTCTTTATTAATGTTTTCTTCAGGTACGCCGTTGGCTGCGCCAAATTCTAATGTGTACTCGGTATTGTAAATGTCACACGATAAATACGTGCCATGTTTTAACGCCAATTCAATGGCTTCTTCATCCATAAAGCTACAATGTTCTATAGAATCTATGCCTGCTCTTATTGCCGCTTTAATACCGTTTGTACCATGTGCATGCGCAGCAGCGATGAGTCCGCGCATGTGTGCCTCGTCTACGGCGGCTTTTATTTCTGCTTCGGTCAGTTGCTGAATACCCACTTTAGTACCTTTTGAAAACACTCCGCCCGTCGCACATACCTTAATAGTATTTGCGCCATATTTTATATTTTCACGGACCTTGGCACGCACCGCCCAAGGACCGTCAGCGACGCCTCCTGCGACGCTTTTCGCTTCAGGCGGAGAGAAATTGTCATCACAATGACCACCAGTAATACTTACCGAGTAACCCGCAGCCCAAATTCTCGGCCCGGGCACTTCGCCTGCATTAATACCATCACGCACAGCGATCACTGAATACCCAGCAGCCCCCAAATTACGAACGGTGGTAAAACCAGCCATTAATGTTTTATGGGCGTTTTTTACCGCTTTTACTGTTTGCCTTGGCACAGAGTTACCCCGAGAAGCTAAAAAATTATCTGCTGCGTCACTCGTTAAATGCACATGCATATCCATTAAACCAGGCATCAGGGTTTTGCCATTAAGGTTGATAGTTTCGGCATCATCTGCAACATTTAACTGCCCTTGCTTGCCTAGTGCAATTATTTTGTTGCCTTCAATTAATACCGCAACATTTTGAATGGTTTTACCTTCCTTTACATTGATAAGAGCATCAGCATTAATAAGGGTTTGCTGTGCACAGATATTATTTGAAAATAACAGCGCGCTACAAGCTAGTGTGATAGCAAGATGTTTCATAAAGAGACCTGTTTTAGTTTGATTGAAATATTAGTGTTACGTAATATAGATATTTAGCAGGAACAAAGCTTGCTGACTAGTGTTTATCGGCATTATTAATGCAATCAATACAGATACTTGCTGATAAACGAGACATGCATACCAAGTGTAATACAAAGCATAAAGTACTTATCGGTATTGAAATTTCATCCCTGCTATTAGTCAATAAAAGGTTAACAAAACAAATAAGCTTGATTAATACCTCACTTAACTTACTAATTAACTTACTAAGTAATAGGAGAATCACTGTAACTTCATTTATTAATATTAACAATCACAGTTGATATTCTTCGCTTATTGTAAGCTGAGTATATAAAGTAAATAGGCTAAATTAGAGCACCACATTGGTATTTGAGGGAACTTTATGCCCATTCAAAAAAAGCTGAAGAACAAAACCCGTCAATTTATAGATTCAAAACACATGCTTAGCAGTGTTACAACGGCGTCTTTTTAGAGTCCACCATAGTGCCTATTCCTTTAGAGGCGGTATTAGTCCCCTTGATGCAAGCACGCCGTGAAAAGTTATGGCTTATTGCCTTAATGGCTACACTGGGTTGTATGATGGGCGCTTTATTTGGTTATACCTTAGGTTATTACTTATTTGATGCGCTTGGCGATTGGATTATAACGTCATTTTCAACCCCTGAGCAATTTGAAAACATTAAGCAAAAAATGCTAGAACAAGGCTTCTGGTTTGTGATCACTTTAGGTGTTTTACCCATTCCGTTTCAAATAGCCATGCTTGCTGCTGGCGCAACTAAATATTCACTAACGCTGTTCTTACTAGCGGCAGCTATCGCGCGCTCTATTCGTTATTTTGGTTTAGCGATGATTGTTTATTTTACCGGTGATCAAGCTGAAAAAATGGTTCGTGAGCATAGAACTAAAACCATGATAACTTTAACTATTTTAGTGATGGGTACATGGGGGATTAGTCACTTAATATAAATATTATTTTGTGGAAAATCATTCCTTATCAATTTTCGATTCCTTAAAGGGTTAGCTTTTAACCAGACTTAAGCTCTAGCTCTGCAACCATAAAGATTTTGTCTTGGCATCATGTGAAAGTGCCATTAGAAATTAACCACACCAAACACTGTATACATGCACAGCCCCGCTATTTTTCCCCTATATTCAAGAAAATGCGCGATTTGCGCATATTTCTCCTCCAAAAATTAATAAATATCTTTATAAGTACTTTAGCTAGCAAAGGTTTATTAAATTTGTTATTAATAGTTGAATTGTGAAAGTGCGCGATACTTGAGCAGAAAAATGCGCAAATAGCGCGGTATTAAATGTTAGGCATTCACAATCAACACCACTCGACACCGGCTAAAATCCTCAATATGACTGTCGGATTTTTTTACACAATATCGGAAAACAATAAAGCTGATCACGAAAACCTACTTAGAAACACGTGGTTACATGTGCGGCATAAATATTGTTTAAAATCCATTTATGAAGGTGGATGCTTGGTTCCTTCTAAAACAAACATCGTCAAGGAGAATCAGATGAAAAAAATATATTTTTCGATTTTTGCAATCGTAAGCACTTTAGCTATATCAGCAAATGTACAGGCGGGACCTATTTATCAGGCATCCTCTGTCACGGCAACAACTGGGGACTTTGGTGGGTCTTCTTTTGCGCTCGTAAATATGATAAATCAAAGTGGTCTGTCCGCAGGATATACTAGTGGAGTCACTGATTTTGCTTCATTTGTTGGCGGGACAATACACAATGGTTTAGAGGGGTTTAGCGTCGGTCCCGATGGTCAATTTAGTTTCGATTTAGGGTCGGTTTTGAGTATCGACGGTCTGGCATTCTGGGCTTCAACCAACATTGGTTCGGTTGCGGGCTTCGACCTTTATTCCGATACTGATCAAATTTGGGGTAATGGTGTCGGTTCACTGCTTGGCTCTTTTAATGCTCTTGGAGGTATCGGATTTGATCCCGCACAGATTTTCAGCTTCGCCTCTACTTCAACACAGTTCCTTCATATCGATATCCTCACCACACAAGGCGGGATCGGCTTACAACCAGGTATCGGTGAAATCGCTTTTAGAGGAGCATCGGAAGTTCCTGAACCAGCATCAATAGCAATACTTGGCCTTGGTTTAGCTGGTCTTGCCTTCTCAAGGAAAAAGAAATCGGCTTAATTGAGCCATTTCTTCTGAATGCCTCGATAGTATCGAGGTATTTTTTTGCCTAACAAAAAGCTGCAGCGGACAGGGGCCGCTGAGCTTGGCGTGACGGATTAACATAAAAACCGCATTTTGCACGATACTCAGGGGTTATCCAACGAGACTAACCACCGACTTTTTGCCATCACTTTAAAAAAACTAAACCAAAGGCTTCAATATAAGGCTACTCGACAAGTAAAGTGCCAATATACATTTTCATCGGGCAATGAAATGGGTATTCACCTGCCGGCATTGCTGGTAGCTCAATGTTTATTACTTCATCCACAGGCAAGTCTACGTTTATTTCAAAGTCAGGAAATAACACCGATGCCGCACAAGGGCTTGCATCCTTACGTAAAAATTCAAGCGTGTTAATTTTATCAGCCGGCACCTTTATTTTTGCAGGTGAATAAATGCCGTTATTCACCACGATGGTAATTTTCTCTGTGCTTGAATCAACAACCTTGGCTGGCTTATATAACCAAAACCACCAAATAATCAAAACGATAAGCACTAGCCCTATTACATTAATTATCAACATGTCGTTTCCTTAATCGCTCGTTTTAGTGTTCTTGTGGCTTAAATAAACGTAATCGGTTGGCATTACTGACCACGGTTAAGGAAGAAAACGCCATGGCGGCACCCGCAATAACGGGGTTTAACATAATGCCAAAAAACGGATACAGTAGCCCTGCAGCAAACGGCACCCCTGCTACGTTATAAATAAAAGCACCAAACAGGTTTTGTTTAATATTGCTCAGCGTCGCTTTGCTTATCGCTATTGCATCAGCAAGGCCGTGTAATGAACCGCGCATTAAGGTAATGTCTGCACTTTCTATGGCAACGTCAGTGCCAGTACCAATCGCAAACCCGATATTAGCCAAGGCTAGCGCTGGGGCATCATTAATACCATCGCCTGTCATACCAACTGTTTCACCTTGGGCTTGAAACTCGGCGACTTTTTTAGCTTTGTCTTCTGGTAGCACTTCGGCAAACAATTCTGTAATACCTACCTTTTCTGCCACTGCACTAGCTGTAGCGCTGTTATCACCGGTTAACATCACCACACGGATACCGCTCGCTTGAAGCCGTTTTATTGCCGCAATAGAGTCGTGTTTGATCGGGTCTGCTACCGCAATAATTGCTGCAAGTTTCTTATCAATAGCAAGATACATGGGGGTTTTAGCTTCTGTCGCTAGCTGCTGCGCTTGGCTAACATAGCGGCCTAGTGCTATACCATTATTTACCATTAACTTTTGGTTGCCAAAAAGTAATGCTTGGCCGTTTAGGTTAGCTTGCACTCCTTGACCGCTAATGGCTTGAAAATCAGTCGGGTGTTCAAGCTTGAGGTTTTGTTCTTGGGCTGATGCAATTATTGCTTGGGCAAGCGGATGTTCTGAGCCACTTTCTAGACTTGCCGCGACGGTTAACACATCACTTTCAGAATAGGCTGTATCTGTACGAATAATATCGCTAACTTTAGGCGCTCCCTCAGTAATAGTGCCGGTTTTATCTAAAATCATTGTTGTTATTTTTGACGCGGTTTGTAAAGCTTCACCATTGCGTATTAACACACCAGCCTCCGCTGCTTTGCCAACGCCAACCATGACCGACATCGGTGTTGCTAAACCAAGTGCACATGGACACGCAATAATCAAAACCGTGGTTGCTGAGACAACCGCAAAGGCGACTACGGGCTCTGGTCCAAAGTTCAACCACACAAGGGCGCTAACAATAGCGATGATCATGATAACCGGAACAAAATAGCCTGAAATTATGTCAGCGAGTCGGCCAATGGGCGGTTTAGAATTTTGTGCCCTTTTCACCATGTTAATAATTTGTGCCAGTGCTGTGTCTTTTCCTACGCGCGTGGCTTTAAATAAAATAGTGCCTGATTTATTTATCGTACCGGCAACAACCTGATCAGCTTCGGTTTTCTCAACCGGCATGGGCTCACCCGTTAACATCGACTCATCGATTGTGCTATGCCCTTGCGTTACCACACCATCAACCGGAATTTTCTCGCCTGGGCGCACTCGCACAATGTCGTCAAGCACCACCTGTTCAATTGCAATATCAACTTCTTGTTTTTTGCCATCAATATCACGCACAACGCGTGCAGTTTTCGCTTGTAATCCAATTAAGCGTTTTATGGCTTCACTGGTTCTGCCGCGCGCTTTTACCTCTAGAGCAAGCCCTAAATTAATTAAGCCGATAATCATCGCCGTTGCTTCAAAATACACATGCCGCGCCATTTCTGGCAATACTGTAGGAAAGAGCACAACCACCATTGAATAGAGCCAAGCTGTACCGGTGCCGAGCGCGATTAAGGTATCCATATTGGCCGTTTGATTAACAAATGACTTCCAAGCACCGACATAAAAGTGTTTGCCTGAGTAAAACATGATCGCCGCACATAATATGCCGATAAATAACCAGGCCCCGCGCTCTAATGACGTGTTAACGGTCATCGGACCGCCCAAAAGACCATATATCATTAATGGCACACCTAAACCGAGGGCAATCGACATCTGCCGAATTAAACTGGTGTAATATTTTTGTTCGCTTGCGTCTTTTTCATCTAATAGCTCATCGTCGCCCCGCTCACTGGCACTACTTGCTTGATAACCGAGAGTTTCAATTGTGTTGATGAGAGTGTTCGCGTCTACTTTGCCAGTGACAGATACTGTGCGTAAGGCGAAGTTCATTTCAGCGTTATCTACGCCTTTAACTTGTTTTAATGCCGCCTCAATTTTGCCAACACAACTCGCACAGCCGGCCCCTTCAATGAGCAACTCTTGAACATCATGACTTAACGTGTGATTAGCAAGCTGACTTGCCACACTATCAATAGATTTCGTCATTGTGACCTCCTTTACTAAAC
>JBFJQB010000162.1:0-6982 GCA_041616855.1 Cognaticolwellia sp.
AAAAGGCTAACCATAGGCTATTTTAGAAGTGCTACTTTAATGACACTACAACGCTCTGCGCTGAGTCACAGCTTGATCAAGTTCAGCCAGAAGCGTTACAGTGTCTTGCCAGCCTATACAAGCATCAGTAATACTTTGACCATAGGTTAAGTCTTTTCCTTCAACCAGGTCCTGCCGCCCTTCTACTAGGTGACTTTCTACCATCACACCAAAAATATTGTTATTACCCTTACTGATTTGTTGACAAACATCACGGCAAACTAACAGTTGATTTTCAAATTTTTTACTACTGTTAGCATGACTAAAGTCGATCATAATATTGTTATTCAAGCCGGATTGACTAAGTTGCTCTGTCACTGCTTTAACACTATCAGCATCAAAGTTTGTTTTTTTGCCCCCCCGAAGAATAATATGGCAGTCTGCATTACCGGTAGTTTCAACAATCGCTGAATGGCCATATTTGGTCACCGAGAGAAAGTGATGGGGAGCACTGGCAGCGCCAATCGCATCAATTGCGACTTTTATTGTGCCATCGGTACCATTTTTAAAACCGACAGGACAGGATAAGCCTGATGCCAACTCACGATGCACTTGGCTCTCTGTAGTGCGTGCACCAATTGCGCCCCAACACATAAAATCAGCCATGTATTGCGGCGTGATCATGTCTAAAAATTCCCCAGCAGTGGGTAAGCCTAGATCATTTAAGTCAAGTAATAGCTTACGACCAATACGTAAACCGTCATTCAGTTTGAAGCTGTTATCCATATAAGGGTCGTTTATCAGCCCTTTCCAACCCACGGTTGTTCTTGGTTTTTCAAAATAAACCCGCATAACAATTTCAAGTGTATCTTGATATTTTTCACGTAATTTAACTAAACGCTGACCATATTCCAACGCCGCTTTCGGATCATGTATAGAACAAGGGCCAATAACCACAAGTAGACGATCATCTTGGTTATTAAATATTTTACTGATGGCTTGTCTACCAGAAATAACCGACTTTGTTGCTTGCTTTGAAGATGGATATCGTTCAAGTAGCGCGATAGGGGGTAAAAGTTCTTTGATGGTATTAATGCGAACGTCGTCAGTTTTCTTAAGCATAATTTTCTCTTTAAACGGTGAATATATTTACGCCTAGACGCCTAAATGAATTACGAATAAACAATTTATCAGTGTTATCACGCTAATAGCAACCTAAAATACGAAAAAAGCGGTATAATAAAAACATTCAATATCAAAAGACTATAAATAAGCTTATTTTATAACAGCTTAGTCGTGTTTTTCATAAAATAATCATATAGGTTGCCAATAATTATGACGCACTCTCAACTACCATTAATAGATTTACACCGGCATTTAGACGGTAATATTCGTCCTAAAACTATTTGGGCGTTAGCACAAGAGCACAACATTGTTTTACCTGAAACTAACTTCGAAGCCTTTATTCCACATGTACAAATTCAAGGCAGTGAGAGCGACTTGCTGGCTTTTCTCAGCAAACTTGATTGGGGTGTTGCGGTTCTTAAAACTTTAGATGATTGTAAACGCATAGCATTTGAAAACGTGGAAGATGCTTTTAACGCTGGCATCCATTATGCCGAATTACGTTTTTCTCCCTATTATATGGCAATGAAAAATAACCTTGTTGTTGCTGATGTTGTGGCGGCAGTGATTGATGGCGTTAATGCTGCTTGTAAAATATACGATGTTAAAATTAATCTCATCGGTATTTTAAGCCGCACTTTTGGTGTGGAAAAGTGTCAAGCAGAATTGGATGCCCTACTGACCCATAAACAACATTTGATCGCGATAGACTTAGCAGGTGATGAGTACAACTATCCTGGCGAGCTGTTTGTTGAACACTTTAAGCAAGTACAAAAAGCACAACTCAATATCACTGTCCATGCAGGTGAGGCCGCAGGGCCTGAAAGCATATGGCAAGCAATAAATCAGCTACATGCGCAACGTATCGGGCATGGGGTCGCTTGTCAGCACGATGAAAAACTTATGGATTATATGTTAGCAAACGATATTGCTATCGAGTCTTGTTTGACGTCAAATTTTCAAACAGGCACGATAAAGGATTTAAGCAAGCACCCTATCAGAAACTTTCTAGACCGTGGTTTGTTGGTTTGTTTAAATACTGATGATCCTGGTGTACAAGGTGTCGAGCTAAAACATGAATATAGTCTTGCCCGTAATACGCTTGGCTTTGATGATAAAGCCATCCAACAACTACAAGAAAACTCACTAAAAGCCAGCTTTTTATCTGCCAGTGAAAAGTTAGCCTTGCAGCAGAAAGTTAAAAATAATGGCTAAGCGTCATTGTTGGTATTATTAAGATCAGGTTAAAATAGGGAATGAAAATCAACTAGGAGAACACGTGTTCGAAGTTTTTATTGCGACAATAACAGGTATTGTTGTCGGCTTGGTATTTTCGCTCCTTAAATTACCCATGCCAGCACCACCTGTTTTATCAGGTATTGCCGGCATTTTCGGTATTTATTTAGGTGGCATTGGTTATAACTGGATCATAGAGCGCTTTTTCAGTTAGAATTCGACTTTAAATTTTTAAAAGACACATCAGTAAAACATCCTTGATAGCGGCTGAATAGATTCAGCAACGGCTAGAAACTTACTGTGATTGAAACACCATTAAAAAGGTTAACTCTCATGGCAACAGCACATATAGAAGCAAACACAGATGATTTCGCCAAAACGGTACTTATGCCGGGCGACCCACTTCGCGCAAAATATATCGCAGATAATTTTCTTGATGACGTAAAATGCGTCACGCGCGTACGTAACATGTTTGGTTACACTGGTACCTACAAAGGCAAACCCGTTTCAGTAATGGGCTCAGGTATGGGTATCCCCTCAATTTCAATCTACGCAACTGAATTATATAAAGACTACGGCGTAGAGAGTATTATTCGTATAGGCTCTTGCGGCGCAGTACGTGATGATATAAAAGTACGCGATATCATTATTGCGATGTCGGCAAGTACAGACTCAAATGTGAACCGTTCACGCTTAAACGGTTGTGACTTTGCTGCCACTGCTGATTTTGACTTATTACATAAAGTTGTAACAACGGCAGAAAAAACCGGTAAAAAAGTACGTGTTGGTAATGTTTTTACTTCTGATTTATTTTACACACCACAACCGGAAATGTTCACTGTAATGGAGAATTACGGAATTTTAGCGGTAGAAATGGAAGCTGCAGGTTTATACGGTGTAGCTGCTGAGTACGGCAAAAAAGCACTGACGGTATTAACGGTAAGCGATCACATTAAAACCGGCGAACAAACAACGGCTGATGAACGCGAAACAACTTTTAAGGGTATGATGGAATTAACCTTAGATAGCTTGTTATAAGCAATTCGCTACTCAGTAAAAAGCCAGTCTATTGACTGGCTTTTTTATAGCTTAACAAGTTAAAACACAACATCATCACTCACTACAAGGTTATCCTTGCTTTATTAAGTTGCAGTGTCTGTTCACCTATTCCTTTAACATTAAGTAAATCATCAACAGCGTTAAACTCTCCGTATAATTCACGATAAGCCACAATAGCTTTTGCTCTTTTTACCCCAACCCCTTTTAATAAAGCTAAGGTTTCAAAATCAGCTTTATTGATATTAACCATTTGTGTTGCTTGCTGAACATCAACTACAGGTGTGTCATTAGCGCTTGCTACACTGAGTGGTAATGAAATTGTGGTAAACAAAATAATGAATAAATAACAAATGTGCTTTTTCATCAGATCTTCCTTTTAATAATATTTATGTCCGTATTAGCGAATTATCATAGGTAATAATTCGCTCTATTAGGTTTAGAAGTCTTGGCGTTATTTGTCAAATAGACATTAAAAATACTCGCCTTTTTAAGTCAACATTATAAACTAACTAATGGATTGATTTATTTCTTGTAACACTGCGTGAGGATTATCTGATTTGGTGATCGGTCGACCAATCACGAGATAATCAACCCCCACTGCTAAGGCTTGTTGTGGCGTCATAATGCGTTTTTGATCATCAGCGTTAGCACCTGCTGGGCGTATGCCCGGAGTTACTAGTTGAAAGTCTTGACCCAGTAATTGTTTCAATGATTGCGCTTCCATTGCTGAGCATACCACGCCATCTAAACCGGCTTTTTTAGTTAAAGTCGCTAAATGCTGCACATGCTCAGCAGGAGATTTAGTAATACCAATACCGGTTAGATCATCTTCACCCATGCTCGTTAAAACCGTCACTGCAATCAATAATGGCGCTTTATCACCGTAGGGTAATAAAGCCGCTTTGGCTTTTTCCATCATTTTAAGACCGCCAGAGGCATGAACATTAACCATCCATACCCCTAAGTCAGCAGCAGCAGCTACCGCTTTAGCTACAGTATTCGGGATATCGTGAAATTTTAAATCAAGAAAAACATCAAAATCGCGTTTCACAAGCTCTTTCACAAACTCAGGGCCAAAATGGGTAAACATTTCTTTGCCGACTTTTAATCGACAATCACTTGGTTGAATTTTATCAACAAAAGACAAGGCCTCATCTTTGTTATCAAAATCTAAAGCCACGACAACTTTTGCATCTCTCATGCTGCTTTCCTCAATTGGTAGATATGTTTAACGTTATAACAGCACAACTTCGAAAAAAGCCGTTGGTCAACTGTACACTTTTGATATAACGTATAGGTGAAATTAATAATAAAAATCAAGGCGGTAAAGTATGACTTTATTCGCCATCTAAACCCCTTACAGGTTTAAGTTGCTCCCAATCATGGCATGATGGACACGACCAATAGTGGGTGCCTGAATTAAAACCACAGGTTCTACAACTGTATCTATGTTTAACATTTAAATAAGCCGTCACTAGCTCACGGATCACTTCCAGATTATCGCTGGTATTTTCAGGCTGACTGTCGTCCATTTGCATTTTTACGAAGTGTTTAAAACCACGAATTGTTGGTCGACGTTTCAATGCAGATAAGATAAATTTTTTCGCTGGATTCACGCCCTTTGTTTGCTCAACGTGAGTTAAATATTTGATAAGCGCACTGGTACTGCCGGTTTCTTCGTAAACATTTCTGATAAATTGAAAAAATTCCTTCTCAGCATCTAGGGCTTGATAACAAAGAAACATTTTCTCGATTACATCAGGGAAAAATTCTTTATCTTGTTCATATATAGCTTTATAGCACTGGCAAGCTTCGTTATATTGTTGATGGTTTTCGTATATTTGAGCCATCAACCAATTGGCCCGAGATGAATTGGGATCAAAACTTAACGCATTGTCCAGCAGCTCAATAACTTCGATAAACTCATCTTTCTCTAGTGCAATTGTTGCCAGTTCACAGTAAAAATTAGCTAAAGTATGCAGCAATTTTTTATCACGAGTCTTAGTAATGGCTTTTTTAAGTGCTATACCTTGTTGCCAATCTTTAGTCGATTGATAAATTTGCATTAAAGCGCTTAACGATTTCAATCCGTAAATTTTGGATTTTAACAATTTATGAAACATAGCTTCAGCACGATCATATAATCCGGCACTGAGAAAGTCTTTTGCAAGTTCAAAAACCGCTTGTTGTTTTGCGCTATTGGGCAAGTGTTTTTGTCGTACTAAGTGCTCATGCACCTTTAGAGCTCTATCGAGCTCACCGCGGCGTCTAAATAAATTCGCCATGGCAAAGTGAGCTTCGACACTATCATCTTCAACTTTTAACGCCTCTAAAAGGTAATCAATCGCTTTATCTTGTTGGTTCGATAATAAGTAATTTAACCCTGTAGAATATTTAATAGAAAGTTCTTGTTGCGCACTATGATCATTTTGTTTAACGCTATTGCGGCCCATAAACCAACCATATCCCATGGCCACAGGTAGCAATAAAAAGAGTAATCCTAACATACTAAGGTTTTTTCCCTGTGATCATCTGATCATGCTTAGTCGGTTTTATCATACGGAGTAACTTCCACAACAAGACGAACAATAAGCCAAGCACAAAACCAATGCCAGTAAACAAACTAACTGCTGCAGCGACTGAAATATTTGTTTTAGCAATCAGGTAGTTTAAGGTCATTACTTGATCATTTTGGCTGCCAAAAATAAACGCAATCGCAAGTAAGACGAGGAAAAAGAAAATAGTAATATAAAGGCGCATAGTAGTTCATCCAAAACAACACAAAAAAAAGGCATGCTGATAGCATGCCGTTTATTCATCAATTCTGCAATTACGCGAGAGAAAGATTTACTCTTTCACGTAACTCTTTACCAGGTTTAAAATGCGGAACGTACTTACCGTCAAGTTCAACAGACTCGCCAGTTTTTGGGTTCCGTCCAATACGAGGAGCACGATAATGCAACGAAAAGCTGCCAAAGCCTCTGATTTCAATACGCTCGCCTTTTGACAAAGTGTGCGCCATCATCTCAAGAATTTCTTTAATAGCATGTTCAACATCTTTCGCAGCTAAATGGTTTAATTTATCTGCTAATCTTTCAATGAGTTCTGATTTGGTCATTTGACCTCCAGTGTTCACTATAGCTTCGCGCCATCGGATTTAAACATTAAGAAGAGCTACTTAAAGCAGCTCTTCTTCACTTGGTTATTGCTAAGAATTAGATTTTAGCGTTTTTGAACGCTTCAGCCATTGCACTCAAACCAGAAGTATCTTCTGCAGTTTGGTTCAATGAATCCATAGCTTCACGCTCGTCTGCTTGATCTTTAGCTTTGATTGATAAGCTGATAGTGCGGTTCTTACGATCAACACCAACAAACTTAGTTTCAACGCTGTCATCTACAGATAATTCAGTAGTCGCATCTTCGATACGCTCACGTGAAATATCAGCAACACGAAGGTAACCTTCAACGCCTTCAGCTAATTCAATTTTAGCGCCTTTAGCGTCTACTTCAATAACCTTACCTGTAACAATAGCACCTTTTTTGTTATCTGCAAGGTATTGATTAAACGGATCATCTTCAGTTT
>JBFJQB010000163.1:0-6849 GCA_041616855.1 Cognaticolwellia sp.
CTTGCTGCAGGTGAGAGTCAAACTATAGCAATCAATGTTGATGCTATTGCTGCAGAAAGCGACGCATGGGCATTTGGCCATGTTGTTATGACATCAGGTGCACACCCAACAGCTAGAATCCCTGTTAGTGTTAAAGCTTCAAATGGTAACATTCCAGAGCAACTAACTTTTGATGCTCACCGCAACCAAGACAGCTTCCTCATTGAAGATGTTATGGCGATTGAAATCACTGAGTTTACTAGTCGTTCATACGGGTTAACTAAAGCCACTAAAACTGAAGCGACATTAGCCGTGGATAGTGATAATGGTGATGCTTACGATGACTTAAGTGATGGTATCAATGTTACTTTGCATACGGTTCCAGCTGGTGCAAAACGTTTTGTTGCTGAAATACTAGCTTCTGCATCTCCGGATTTAGATTTGCGTGTTGGTTTAGATGCTAACGGTGATGGTATTCCGCAAGAAGATGAAGAAGTTTCAGTTAGTGCAACCGCTACGGCGCTTGAAAAAGTTGATCTTCTAGAGCCTGCAGCTGGTAGTTATTGGGTTGCAGTGCAAAACTGGGCAGCTTCAGAAGAAGGTGCGGAAGATGCATATACCCTAGCAACCGCTGTTGTTGACGGTGAAGCAGGTGATAACTTATCTGTTGAAGCTGACTCAGCCATTGCCGCATTAACCGAATTTGACCTACGTGTTAAATGGTCACTTGACGGTGCTGTACAAGGTGATAAGTACTACGGCGCACTAGACTTAGGCACAAGCTTTGAAAATGCAGGTAACTTAGGGCTTGTCTCTGTAGAAGTTATGCGTGGAATGGACGATGTATCTATTACAAGTAATGCAAATGCCTACATGGAACGTCAAGATAATGTTGATTACGACGTAACTTTGCTTGCAAACTTAACACCAGGTGACCGTACATATACAATTAATGCGACAGTACCTGCAAGTATGACGCTAGATGAAAACTCTGTTACAGGTGATGCGGTTGTTGATGGCAATGTTATTACTTGGACGATTGTTCAAGAGTCGTTATTTGGCATTGAACCTTTCTATACTAAAACGACTAATGCTGAAGATGCAAGTTGTGCCATACCTAACTTTGGTCAGGGTAATGGCTACCTTGATTTAGCTGTCTTTGATATCATGCCTGGAACTTTAGATGGTGATACGGTTACGGCAACCTATGGGGTGTCGGCTACTTTCCTAGGTAAGGAATATACTTCTGTTTCTGTAACTGATGACGGCTTTATTTATTTAAGTGGTACTGCTGGTACAAAACCTTGGATTAACCAGTTATTACCAAATGAAGTAGAAGCTAACAATTTAGTTGCACCGTTTTGGCGTGATATGCAAATTGTTCGTAGTGATACGTCTGGTGTGAGTGTGGCTTCAGCCGCAGGTTATAGCTTCATTGAGTTTGATGACATGAGACATTATGATTTTCATAATGGTGATGCAAGTGTTTCTGATAATATCGATTTTGAAGTAGTCTTTGATAACAATACTGGCAATGTTATGTTTGCATACGACAACGTGGAGCATGTGGTTGGCGCTGGCTTAGGTGTAACTGTTGGTCTTGAAAATGCCTCAGGTACATCAGGTAATACCGATGTATACGCTCCATCGCCATACACTGGCGCTGAAGCTGGCTCGGTTGGTGACATTTCAGATATCTATTCTGGCTTGGTAATATGTTATTCACTAACACCTATTGCTTCTGATCCAAAAGTATTTAGCTTCTCTGCTGAAATTAAAGATAGCTATAAAGGTGGCGCAACTAATGTTGTACTTACCCACAGCACAGATGATGTAAATACCGTGGAAATGGTTGATGCCGTAAGTGTTAGTTTTCAAGTTGAAGGAGCGCCTACAGCTGTAATAAAGGGCAGTTCAGCTGTTACCGAGCAAGCCAGTGTTCAACTTAATGGTTCCAGTTCAACAGATCCTAATGAAGATATATTGACTTATACTTGGGTACAGTTATCTGGTACTCCAGTTAGTTTCAGTAGAAATGCAGAAACCATTAACTTTACCGCACCTAAAATAAACAAAAATGAAACTATTGCTTTCCAGCTTACAGTCGATGATGGCAATGGCAACACTGATACTGCCGTTGCTTCGGTATCCATTGTTAATAAGAAAGAAAGTGGTTCATTGGCTTGGTTAATGTTATTGCTAACGCCATTATTATTTACTCGCCGTAAAAAGCGTAATTTAATCTAGATTGTTAGTAAGTGCACGATAAAGTAAAAGCCATCAACCTTATGTAGATGGCTTTTTTATTACAGATAAACAGTATATTTAAACTTTAATTTTCAATAGTTCTACACTCCCCGTTTAGCCATAAATACTACGTAAACGATATTAGTTAAGTGTCAGATTTCATGTGATAATTAGCGGGATTGAGCACCTAACTTAGCCGCCGAAAAACCTCAAAGTTAATCTTAAATATATCGCGTTATCAGAAAACTAAAGTACAAGGCCCACTTTCAAACACATCTATAGCGGCTTTTATTCCTAGACAGCTTCAACTTGAACATAGACCTCGTATCTAAGTCACAATAATTAATTATTGAGCAACAAGAGCTTGGAAAAAATTGGTAAGATATAGACGAAAAATTTTAGCAGATAATAAAAAAGCAGGACTGATTGCTCAGCCCTGCTTTGTCTATGACCACTAACTTTAAGTATTAAAAGTGGATAGTGGTACCAATAAATACACCGTCAAATTCGATGTTGGTATATAGATCGTTTAAATCCGCTAATTCTAACTTAACCTCTCGGTAACCAGCATTAATATTTACATCAACAGCTAGGTTATCAACCAACTCATAACTCACGCCTACTTCATAATCGTATAGGGTATGAGAATCAAATGATAAAAAGTTACCTTGTGCGTAAAGGTTTAGTCCCGTTAAAGGTAAACCAACGATGGTAGCAACATAAAGCATAGGCACGACTTCGGTCACTTCTACAGTTCCCGACATTGTCTCAGAGTTAGCTGTAGCTGAAACCGTTACGTCGCCGTCAAAATCTCGCCCCGTTAAACCAAAATCGAATGAGATTAAGTCATTATCAAATAACTCATAGTACAAGGTATAATCAACATAACTGATATTAAAATCGGCATTGACCTCTGTACCTTCTGGGAACTCTGTATCATCAAACTCGAAGTCGGTATCGAGAGTTGTATTACCTTTTGTTTCTAATGACGTTGCGCCAATTCGTAGATTTGGAATTACTGGTATTGGGTGTTCAAAGGCAACAAAGAAACTCGTTTGTTTTTCATCAGCTAAATTGAAATCAATTTGTGAGCTGCCATCACCAAATGTGCCAGAGGCTTGGTTGTCCCAAACCTGGCCGCCCAAATAGATTCCCAAAGCATCTGCTTGAACATTCGTTGATAGGATTGATGCAAGTGTTACCGCTAGCGCTATTTTTTTCATGTTTTATTACCCTTGACTTAATAAGTCGTTTAAATCAATCAGTGCAGCATTTGCACGTGATATATAATTGGCCATTACTAATGAATGATTGGCAAGCATACCAAAACCGTCGCCATTTAAAACCATTGGGCTCCAAATTGCCTCTTGGCTAGCTTCCAGCTCACGAATAATTTGTTGAACGCTGACTTTAGCGTTTTTCTTTTCAAGTACTTCATTAAAGTCTATTTCAATTGCTTTTAAGAAGTGTAATAACGCCCAACAAGCTCCGCGCGCTTCGTAAAACTCATTATCAATAATCCACCAATTAGTTTTCAATTGCATGCTTGCAGCACTTGATGTTGACTGTTGTGCAACACTATCACCAGCCAGATCGACATTTATCTGTTCGCGACCGACACTGGCACTTAAGCGTTGAGAGTAACTACCTAAACGTTTTGTGGCTTCTTGGATCCAAGCACGCAAATTATCTGAACGGGCGTAAAACTGTGCCGACTGATTATTAACTTCGGTTAATGCTGTACGATAAGCATATAACTCATTAATGGCTTTTTGGTATTCGCCTTCAGCACTGGGGATAGCCCAACTGGTATGATCGATATTGAACTGTGGTTGCGCCACTTTTAAATTTTTGTTCTCAGCTGATTGAGATTGCGAGCGGCTAAACTCTTGACGCATCACTAACGCCATATCTCTGATCATTTCTAGGGCGCCAAACTCCCATGCAGGAATATTATCTAAAAATACCGACGGGGGAATGGCATCATTAGCTAAATATCCGCCCGGTTTATTCAATAAGGTTTCAGTTACGCGAATTAATGCGGTTGTGGTGGTATAGCCAACCACTGGACTAACATTCTCTGCCTTCGCCGCTTTGGTCACTTCAGTATGGATATCAAATTGCTCTGGTTCAAAACTCCAATAAACGCCAAGTAAATACAACGCAATAAATAGCGCAATAAATCCTGAAATTACCGCTTTTGTTGAAATATTAACGTTCATAACAAACTCCTAATGATTATGGTGCTTTTTCTGCTTAAGACCTTTAACCGTATAATTGACATCGATACTAGATTGATCGTCAAAATGCAGCGTTATACGGATGTTCTCTTTAGCTTTTAAGGGCTGTTTTAAATCAAAAATCATTAAATGAAGCCCTGATGGCTGAAAGTGCACAGTGTCATTCGCTAAAATGTCGACATAATCACGCTGACGCATACGCATTAGGCCATCGACCACGGTATGATCGTGAATTTCAATTCGCTCACTTACGGCACTCTCTATCGAAACTAGTCGTATTTTTTTTGTGGTTAAATTGCTAAGAGTCATATATGCCGAAGAAATATTTGTGCCAGGGATGCTTTCCCTCGCATAGCCATTCTCCACTAAAATAGCTTTATTCTCAACGGCAAACACAAGGTTGCTATATACGCTGCTAATTAGTAAAAGCACTGAAATAACTGATGATAATAAATTCCTCATAAGCCGCTATACATCCCTTTTTATCCATATTATGATTCGTCATCACTATTGTAACTAAGCTTGAACAAAATGGATAACTTAATTCTTTCAAATGAACACAATGGTGTTCTCATCATCAGCATTAACCGACTCGATAAAAAAAATGCCTTAAACAATGACATGTATCTTGAGTTGTGTCGTTTATTTACCATGGCCAACGAAAATGATGATATTCGTTGTGTACTGATCCAAGGTGATGAAAAGTGCTTTTGTGCGGGGAACGACTTACACGACTTTATTAAATGTAGTGAAAGTGGCGATTTAGCCGCATTTGATTTAGTCAAAGCACTGGCTGCATTAGAAAAACCTTTAGTCGCGGCTGTTGCGGGTCCTGCTGTCGGCATTGGTACCACGATGCTATTACATTGCGACATGGTTTATGCAGCAAACAATGCCAAGTTCAAATTACCTTTCACGCAACTTGGCTTAAGCCCTGAAGCAGGTTCGAGTTTATTGTTGCCGTTACGCATTGGCCATAACCGTGCTTTTGAACTATTAGTGTTAGGTAAAATGTTTACCGCAGAGCAAGCTCTGGACTACGGCTTAATTAATGATATTTGCCCTGCTGAAGAATTACTCGCCACCGCATTAAATACCGCCAATAGCATTGCAAAATTACCGCTAGACTCATTACTTACTAGCCGAAAACTCATGAAGAGTCACACCCAAGCATTATTGCCTCAGGTGATGGAAAATGAAGCTGAACAATTTAGGCGCTTGGTTAATACCGACGAATGTAAAACTATTTTAGCCAGTTTCTTTAAGTAATATCATTGCTAGAAAGTTCAACTTGAAACGCTGAATGTTGTTGCCTTCAGCGTTTTATTTTGCATTGATTTATCATCACACTCGCAGCAATATATCAAAGTCGTTAATATTGCGCGGCTTTGTTATCTCGTGTTACTAACCAAATCACTCCGGCCACTAAAAATATTGGCCAAAACACGCCTACCAATAACATAGCTCCGCCGCCTAACACCAACATAGCAACAAAAATCAAAGAACCAAAGACACTCATGGCAATTGCTAAGGCAACTAATACCAGGAGCACCACAACTAAAGCTGAAATGCTAATCGCTTTTAAAGGCTCAATTAATTGCTCCCCCATATAAATATCAACATCAAGTAGCTCAATAAAACTCACACCTAACACATAGGTTAAAAATAGGGTGGCAAAAATGGCCAAAAATAGTGATTTAAAAAATGACATTTATTTTCCTCAATCTGATCAATATTGGCTTAGTGGTTATGCTCTGCTTGGCATTAATAATGTTGCAACTAAATACGCAACACCGGTCGCAACAGGAAACATTAATAATGCGACAATTGCACCAGCTCGAACACCTATGCGAGGCAAGTTATAATGCTTAGCAATACCACCACAAACACCCGATAGTTTTTTATGCATCACGTCTTTCATTAAGGTTTTATTAACTGAATACTCACGATTAAAGCTCATGGCTTGCTCCTCGTGCCCAGCTTGGACACTGTTAAACTTTGATTTGAAAAAACACTAACCCGACACCTGTTATGAAACTAAGCACAGGTGTTATTAACATAACCCCTGTGATTACTCATGGTGACAGCGTCACTCTAATACCAGCTCTTTTCCTTAGCTGTTAACAACTTTTTTCTTCAGTTGCTCAAGTTCTTGCTCGATATTTTCATCGTTCTCTAGCGCACGAAATTGGCTATCTAAATCTGTTGACGAGGTCATATCATAAGCCTCGACCTCGGCCTCAACACGATCAATTTTTTGCTGATAACGTTCAAACTTATTAATCGCTTCATCTATATTATAAACGGCTGCTTTTTCGCGAACTTTTAACCGCACCTCGGCAGATTGCTGGCGTATTGCATAAGCTTCTTGTTTACGCTTAGC
>JBFJQB010000164.1:0-6798 GCA_041616855.1 Cognaticolwellia sp.
ATATCAATTCAAGTTCACTCAAAATCAACTCATTTCACTCTCAGCGTTTTGGCACAATAGCTATACCTATAGAGGTACAGGTTTATCTATAGGCGAAGCTGAAAATTTATCTCAAGGTGATGAAGCCGAAGATGTTGGCGCGGCTATTGGTTATGAATATGGGACCGTTGAATCCCAAGGAAAATTAAATTTCGAACTCTCCTACCATGAAAACAATTTTACCACACGCCGCGATCATACAAGGGCTTTAGATACTGAAATACTGAGCTTTAACACAAATTTTGATTACTTATTATCAGGTAAAACATTTTTGGCTTTTGATCTTGATTATAAAGTCACCCAATACCCCAATAACCCGATTAATAATAGAGATACTATTACTGGCTTGATTGGACTTAAGTGGTATACCACGGTAATTAGTGAGTTGAATTTTTTAGTAGGTTATCAACAGCTAAAATTTCAAGACAGTCATTTGAGCGATGAAGGTGCTTTTAAGTGGCGACTTGACTATACCTGGCGCCCTTCAGCATTTACTCAAGTACATATAGTATCAAATCGTAAATTTGATGAAAGCTATCGATTAATCAGTAGTTATCGTTTAGCACAAACTCAACAACTTGATTTAGAGCACGCATTTACCGAGTATCTTAATATTTTCGCTACAGTTGGTCTTAATAATGAACAATTTATCACTATTCAAAATACACGAGAAGAAGACTATATATTTGCGACTTTGGCATTAGATTACCAATATAGCGACAGGTTGAGTGTGCAATTGAATTATCATTATAAGTCTCTGCAGGCAAATACTGAAGATATTGACTACTTATATAATCGCTTTGGTTTAAGCATAAAAGTTTCTCTATAGCTAATGGCGCTTTTAGCTTTGCATAAAACAGTAACTGATTTGAAAAACGTTACTATTTGTAACTTACTTGGATGAAAATATGCGATTATTGATGTTTTGTTTGTTGTTTTATCTCGGCGAAGCAACAAGCGATGATTACAGGTTAGGGGCGGGGGATCAGATTCAGATAATGGTATATGGTGAAGCTGATTTAACGTCCACGATTAAAATCGATAAATCGGGCATTATCTCATTTCCATTTCTGCCTGATATAATGGTGTCGGGCTTATCGACTAAAACTTTAGAGACAACAATAGCCGATGGCTTGCGTGGTGATTATTTAATTGATCCTCAAGTAAGTGTCACGATTGTCACCTACCGACCTTTTTTTATTCATGGGCAAGTTAAGCGCCCTGGTGGTTATCCCTTTCAGGAAGATCTAACCCTCGATAAAGCTATTGCCATCGCTGGCGGCTTAGCAGCACGAGCGTCAAAGTCGTCATGGAATATCACTAGGATAGTCGAAGGAAAAAAAAAGGTATTTGAAGGTAACGTCTCTAGTGCAATTTTGCCTGATGACATCATAGAAATAGAGCAAAGCTTTTTTTGAAGACACTTGACAACGAACCGCTAATATCTGCTAATGAAGAAGTGGCATTAAAAGAAATTTTAACGCCACTTTGGTCTCGTCGTTGGAAAATTTTATTTTTTACTTTGATAATCACGTTTTTCGCTGCATTTTACCTTTCATTGCTTAAGCCTTCATACAGAGCAACGGCGATTTTACAAATCGGTAGTCATAAACCAGCTAATACCTTATCTATTAATGACGCCTTTAATGAATCAAACGCCAGCAAAGAGCAAATACAAACTCAATTTGAGTTACTGCGATCGCGCAAGTTTGCAGAGCGGGTTATAACCCAGCTTGATCTGGTGCAACACTCAGAATTTAATAGTGGCAAATATAATAATAAGTTTGGACTGCTTGGTGATATAGGTCGAAGGCACTCTATACCGATGGTCAGTGATATTATCGGCCAATTTCAAAAAAACCTCAGTATAGTGCCTATAACAGGTACTGAACTTGTTAAAATTTCCTACGCGTCATTTACTCCCGAGCTATCCCAGAAAGTGGCGAATCAAGTCGGGATAACATATCTGCAGTACCAAGACGAAATTCATAGTGCTTCGAAAGAAACAACCTCGCAATGGTTGGTTGACCAACTTGAAGAGCTAGGTAAAAAGCTACAAACTTCTGAGTTGTCATTGCAAGCGTATCGAGAAGCTGAAGGTATCGTTGATATTCATGGGGTTGTTGGCCTTGTTGGTGCCCAGCTAACAGAGTTAACATCAGAATCACTGAAGGCTGAAAAACTGGCGGATGATCTGGAAATTTCTTATCAAAATATTCAAAAACACGCTGGCGATATAGATAAGCTAAGTGAATTGCATGAAATCAGCAGCCATGCCACGTTAATGCAACTGCGCCGTGCTGAGGAAAAAATTGCACGTAAAGTGTTTGAATTGTCGCAGCGTTATGGTCCTAAACACCCCAAAAAAATAGCGGCTAATGCTGAATTAATGTCGATACAAAAGCGTATCACACAACAAGTTTACGATATTGTTACGTCAATAAAAAAAGAATATTTTAGCGCGGTAGAACGAGTTAATGGTACTAAGCAGCGGTTGGCGATAGCGAAAAAAGATTATTTGCGATTAAGCCGTTTACAAAATAAATTTTCTCAGTTGACTCGTGAAGTTGATACCAACAAAGAACTTTATAATAACTACTTAGTGCGTTTGAAAGAAGCGGATGCTATGGGCAATTATAAAGCGAATTTTTATGTACGTTTTATAGATAAGGCGATTGTACCTAAAAATCAGTTTGCACCAAATAAAATGTTGGTCTTAATATTTGTATTTGTACTGTCAACAGCATTGATTTCTCTAATTATCATCATGCGGGAATTATTAATGGATACGCTAAATTCTCGTCGCAAATTGGATAATTTTAATGAAGCGCCTATTCTTGCGGTGTTACCGAAAATTAAGACCAGCCCCAATGAGCTAAAAGATGATATTTATAATGCAGATAACCGCTTTACTGAAGCGATAAGAACGTTACGCACGGCTTTGTTATTTAATAATGAGAAAGTGCCACCTAAAGTTATTGCAGTAACTTCCTCTGTGCCTAATGAAGGAAAATCTACTGTTGCCCTGCATTTAGCCCGCTCGTTCAGCGAAATGGAAAAGGTATTACTCATTGAGGCGGATATGCGCCATCCGACTATCGCCAAAAATTTGAATTTGAACGCACACCGACCAGGGCTTTCAAATCTATTAGCTAAAACACACCAAATTAATGAATGTATTATCCGTGATAAAAACGTCAAATTAGACATTCTGACTTCAGGTATTTCACCGGCTAACCCGTTAGCTTTTCTTTCCATGAAGCGTTTTAATATGCTCATTAACGTTTTTGGTAATTTTTATGACCGCATTATCATTGAAACTCCGCCTGTTCATGTTGTCAGTGATGCCGTGATCATTTCTAAGTTAGTAGATAGTGTTATCTATATCGTCCATGGTAATAAAACTAAACGAGAGCAAATATCGTCAGGCCTGAGAATGCTTAAGCAAGTCAATGCGCCGATTGAAGGTGTGGTTATTAATCACAGTGAAAACATTGATACTGATAGATATCAGAATAAATATTACACAGAACGTAACAATATCATTAAGCTTGCGGCAAGAAAGCGCGGTTAACTATGCTTAATACAGTTTATGCCTTAAGTGTTTTTGCGTACAATAGGGCAAATTTTTTATAGTTACTGTTATGAAAATACGCACCGACTTTCCACTTCAAGCGTTAAATAGTTTAAATGTGCCAGCGGTTACCGCTGAAATACTCTTCCCCGCTAGCGTTAAAGAACTCTCTGAAATAAGCCTTGATAAAGTGGCGAAATCTTATGTTTTGGGTGAAGGAACGAATACCTTGTTTTGTGATGAGAATGCCCCGATTATTATAAAACCTAGCCTAATGGGTATCGAAGTCACTGAAAGCGAAACAGACTTTCGGGTGAGTGCTGCTTGTGCGGAAAACTGGCATGACTTGGTACTATTTTGCATTAATAGCGGTATCTATGGTTTGGAAAATTTAGCCTTGATCCCTGGTAGCGTCGGTGCTGCTCCTGTGCAAAATATTGGTGCTTATGGTGTTGAGATTGGAGACTTTATTGAACGGGTAACTTGGTTTGATTTTAGCCAAAAAAAACTGGTTAACTTTACTCAAGCCGAGTGTCAATTTGGTTATCGTCAAAGTATTTTTAAGCAAGTATTAAGCGGCAAAGGCATTATTACCCATGTGCACTTGTTACTACCAAAAGTGTGGCGGGCGGTAGACAGCTATCAGGGCTTAAGTGAACTTCCAACCCCAGTCACCCCACGAAGCATCATGACAAAAGTGATTGAGCTTCGTCAGGCTAAATTGCCTGAGCCTAAATCTTTGCCGAATGCTGGCAGCTTTTTTAAAAATCCAATCGTCAGTATGGAGATTTTTCGTGTTTTACAACAGCAATATCCCAACATGCCTTTTTATCGACAAGAGAGCGGCGACATAAAATTAGCCGCAGGTTGGCTAATTGAACAAGCGGGTCTTAAAGGCTTTCGACATAAGGGGGTAGGCGTACATGAAAATCAAGCCTTGGTGATTATTAATTATGACACTTGTGCTGGCCAAAACATTGTCGCTTTTGCCGAATATATTCAAGAAAAAATTCGCAATAAATTTAATATATTTTTAGAGCCTGAAGTAAGATTCATTGGCTGCGATGGTGAATTAGTCAATGCCAACACAGGATGTCAAATATGAAAGCTATTCGTGAGCAATTGATAAAAAAATTGGTCAAAGGTGAGTTTTTATCTGGTCAAGCTCTGGGAAATGAGCTCGGTGTTAGTCGTGCGGCGATTTCAAAACATATCAGTGCGCTACAAGAAATAGGTTTTGATATTTTTAGTGTCACAGGTAAAGGCTATCGGTTAGCTCAGCCTATTGAATTACTTGATGAAAGCCTCATCACTCAAGCATTAACTGTGCAGAAAGTTAACGCAAAAGTAGAAGTGCATAATTTAATTGATTCTACTAATAGTTACTTAATGCGTCGTTTACCTAATCAAAATGTGCCGGGGCAAGTATGCATCGCAGAATATCAAAGCGCAGGTCGCGGGCGCAGAGGGAGGCAATGGATTTCACCGTTTGGTTCTCATATTTACTTGTCAATGTATTGGTCTTTAGAGCAAGGGATGTCAGCCGCGATGGGCTTAAGTGTGGTAGCAGCGCTTGCCGTAAGCGATGCAATAAAAGCACTCTACCAAGTCGATGTTGAATTGAAGTGGCCAAATGATATTTATTTCAACGGTGTCAAACTGGCGGGCATTTTAATTGATCTTGAAGGTCAGGCGATGGAGCCGTGTCATTGTGTGATTGGTATTGGCTTGAATATTAAAATGCCGGCAAAAAGTGCTGAATTAGTTGATCAGCCTTGGATTGATTTGTCGAGCGCTATTGGGGTCGATATCGATCGAAATATCTTAGCCGCCAATATCATTTCCGCTTTGCTTAAGCGCTTACACATTCATCGTGAAACGGGGATCAATACTATGGTGGCACAGTGGCAAGCACAAGACTTTTATATCAACAAACCTGTAGCGTTAATCACCGGAGATAAAATGACCCGAGGAATTTCTCGTGGCATTAACAACCAAGGCGCCTTAATGTTAGAAGTCAATGGTCTGGTTGGTCCCGTATACGGTGGTGAAGTAAGTTTAAGGGCTGGCTTATGAGGTTGCTAGTAGATGTTGGTAATACCCAAGTAAAATATGTTTTTCAAAGCAATGAGAAAGGTGGTCCGCTTACTGAGGTGGTTTATCTTGATTATCAATCGTTTCAAGCACAATTAAGCCAAGGGAAGTTTTTATCGGTCAGCGAAGTTATTTTTGCGAATGTCCATGGCAGAGAAATTGATGAAGCGATTAAAGCTTGGGCAACGCTTAACAATATTGCTTTGGTGCAGGTAAAAAGTGCAGCCAAAGCGTGTGGTGTAACATCGTCTTACCAGCAACCCGAGCGTTTAGGTGTGGATCGTTGGTTAGCAATGATCGGTGCTAAACAACTTTATCCTCAGTCCAATCTACTGATTATTGATGCTGGTACTGCAACAACAGTTGATTTACTTGCGGCTAATGGACAACATTACGGTGGTTGGATAATGCCGGGTGTACAAACCATGTTTGAGAGCTTACTTACCCGTACTCATAAAATTATTGCCTCTCCAACGAATACAGCTAGTTTATCATTTGGTATGGACAGTTCAAATTGCTTGAATCATGGCAGTTGGGCAATGACCGTAGGGGCAGTGAAAGAAGCCATTTTGCAGGCAAATAATTTGCTAACACTCGATAAAGTGCTAATCACTGGGGGGAACGGTCCTTCAATTTCCAACTTAATGACGGATAAGTTTCAGCTAGAGCCTAAGTTAGTATTTCACGGCCTAAGCTGTTTTCAAGCCAATTGAGCACTAGGTTATACAGGTAAATAATAGTGATTATGAGTAAAAAACCACCAAACATATAAAAACATGCTTTTTTTTGCATTTTCCTGTTGCATGCTCGAAAACATTACTCTAGAATTCGCACCACTTAATGTAGTGCCGACTTAGCTCAGTTGGTAGAGCAACTGACTTGTAATCAGTAGGTCGCCAGTTCGATTCCGGCAGTCGGCACCATTAATACATTACTTGTAATGTGAAAATTAAAATTTGGAGGGGTTCCCGAGTGGCCAAAGGGATCAGACTGTAAATCTGACGGCTCCGCCTTCGGTGGTTCGAATCCACCTCCCTCCACCATTTTAACAGAGATAATCTGATAGAATTTAGCGGGTGTCGTATACTGGC
>JBFJQB010000165.1:0-6683 GCA_041616855.1 Cognaticolwellia sp.
AAGGGCGCATCTTTATTGCCATCCGGTGTGACAGACGTTATTGGTACATTTACAGTCGGCGATTGTATTGATGTTTATGACGGAAAAAATGGCCAATATATCGCGAAAGGCATTAGCCAATATAATTATCGCGACCTCGATAGAATCAAAGGTAGTAAAAGTGCAGAAATTTCTGCCTTACTTGGCTGTTGCCCGAGTAAAGTGGTGATTCATCGTGATGATATGGTAGTGTTATCGCCGTTGGATTAATCTATGTCATCGCATAGCGGTATTAGCGAAGATAAAATAAAGCTCATCAACTGACAATCAATTGAAAGGTAACTTGCTCAAGGTTTTTGTCGTCATTAAAAAGCGCTGTTAAAGATAATTCGACAGCGCTTGATAATAATCCATTTCACTAGTCATTATTCGCGGCAACGATGCGCTTCATGTCGGTCATATAACCACGTAGTTTTTTGCCCACTATTTCAACTTGATGGTTACGAATAGCTTCATTAACCGCAATCAAGCGCACATTATCGACGCCATTATCGGTTGATGAAATGCCCTCGCCTAATTGCTCTAGCGTTAACTCGCTAACGTAGTCAGCCAGTAATGGCAATGCCGCATTAGTAAACAGGTAATTACCATATTCCGCAGTGTCAGAAATAACTACATTCATTTCGTACAACTTATTACGCGCTATGCAGTTGGCGATTAATGGCGTTTCGTGTAATGACTCATAATAAGCTGACTCAGCAACAATGCCTGCTGCAACCATAGATTCAAAGGCAAGTTCTACACCGGCTTTAATCATAGCAACGATAAAGATGCCTTTGTCATAGTACTCTTGCTCACTGATTGGGCTCGCACAATCAGCAGCGAGCTCAAATGATGTTTCTGCAGTTTCAGCGCGCCATTTTAATAAGTTTTCATCATCATTAGCCCAGTCTGCCATCATAGTTGCTGAAAATTGCCCTTCTATAATATCGTCCATATGCTTTTCAAATAATGGCCGTAAGATAACTTTTAGCTCTTCGGACATATCAAAAGCAGCTATTTTTGCTGGATTGGAAAGGCGATCCATCATGTGGGTAATACCACCATGCTTTAACCCTTCAGTGGTGGTTTCTAAACCGTATTGTAATAGTTTACGTGCGTAAGCTGCATCCATACCTTGCGCAATTAACTGCTGATGACCTAATACCGCAGCGGTTTGCAACATACCACAAAGAATCGTTTGTTCGCCCATCAAGTCAGACTTAACTTCGGCAATGAATGACGACTCTAATACCCCTGCGCGATCGCCACCGGTCGCACAGGCATAAGCTTTCGCAATGGCTAAACCATTACCTTGAGGGTCATTTTCAGGATGTACTGCAATCAGTGTTGGCACACCGAAACCACGCTTATATTCTTCTCTAACTTCGGTACCTGGACACTTAGGGGCAACCATCACCACCGTGATATCAGGGCGAATTTGCATGCCTTCTTCAACAATATTAAAGCCATGTGAATACGATAAGGTGGCGCCTTTTTTCATTAGCGGCATCACGGCATTGACCGCAGAAGTATGTTGCTTGTCTGGTGTTAGGTTCAAGACTAAATCAGCATGTGGAATTAAGTCTTGATAATTTCCGACCTTAAAGCCATTTTCTGTTGCCCACTGATAAGATTGGCGCTGTTCTGAAATAGCAGCATCACGCAGTGCATAGGAGATGTTTAAACCTGAGTCACGCATGTTCAGACCTTGATTCAAGCCTTGCGCACCACAACCGACAATCACAATATTCCAATCTTTAATGAAATTGCAGCCGTCACTGAATTCTTCGCGTTGCATAAAGCGACATTTGCCCAATTGCGCTAATTTCTCACGCAAACTTAAAGTATTGAAATAATTAGCCATTTGATACTCCTGTTCTTAGCTTTCGACCAAGACAATTTAATTGTGGGTCAGTTTGTTGACCATAACGCTATCATAGACAATATATCACGTTGCCTAAAATGATATATTTGCATTGCAGTGTTGCAAAATTTGCAATAGAGTTTTTGTTAGCTGCAAATTTTCAAGGAATTGCATTGGAATTTAAATCATTACGAATGTTTGTTGATTTAGCAAAATCACTGCATTTTGCTAAAACCGCTGAACTTCATCATGTCAGCCCATCGACCTTAAGCAGAACCATTCAACGGCTTGAACTTGAATTGGGCAAGCCATTATTGCACCGAGATAATCGCACCGTGGTGCTGAGCGAAGCAGGTAAGCAGTTTTATCAATTTGCCCAACAACAAATTGAACAGTGGCAACTGTTACAGTTCTCGTTAAATAAAAAACTAGTAAAACTGCAAGGAAAATTGCACATTTACTGTTCTGTTACAGCAGCTTATAGCCATTTACCCCCGTTATTGGAGCGCTTTCGACAGCTACACCCACAAGTAGAAATTTTGCTGACGACCGGTGACGCTGCAGATGCCTTAGAACGAGTTGAAAAGCAAGCCGTTGATATTGCCATTGCCGCAAAACCTGAACACTTGTCACGAATTTTTACTTTTCATCATCTGGCACAAATTCCTTTATCGGTTATTGCGCCCACTATGGTCTGTCAAGTTCAACAGCAAATTCAACAAGGTATTGATTGGTCTAGCATACCGATTATTTTGCCCGAGCACGGCCCAGCACGAAAGCGCTTTGAACATTGGTTTCGCAAAAAACAACAAGGCAAAGCCAATATTTACGCAACGGTTTCGGGTCATGAAGCACTGGTCAGTATGGTGGCTTTAGGCTGTGGAGTTGCTATTGTGCCACGAGTTGTGGTGGAAAATAGCCCGGTTAAAGAGCGGTTACAGTATTTAGAAAATGTCGGGGCAATAGCCCCATTTGAATTAGGGGTTTGCTGCTTAAATCAACGTACAGATCAACCCTTGATTCAGGCATTTTTTGCCGCGATAACGTAAGCCCTTATTAAGCTATAGCCTCAGTTAGGTGCCGTAATATTCTGTCCATGGCCCGGTATGACAGGGCTTCAATTAAGCACTTACGTTCGATCGACTCTACGCCTTCCATATCAGCTAGTGTACGAGCAATTTTCAGTATTTTATGATGAGCTCTGGTCGATAAATTGAGTTTTTCGATGGCTAATTCCAAAAATTCATTATCATCTGGGTCGAGTTGACAAAAACGTCTTACTTCTGCGCTGGTTAGTTGTGCATTCGCCTTACCTTGGCGTGCTATTTGTCTTTGGTGGCAAATACTTACCCTTTTTTGAATAGTTGCACTAGACTCACCATTGCCGGAATCACTTGCCCACATACCACGTGGCAATCGGGTCACTTCAATTTGAATATCAATACGATCTAAAAAGGGTCCAGACAGGCGATTTAAATAACGCAATACCTGCTCAGGTGTGCTGCGTTTATCATTGTAAAAGCCTGTCGGACTCGGGTTCATCGCCGCCACCAATTGAAATTGTGCAGGAAAAGTTTGTTTGAGCAGCGCTCGTGAAATGGTGACTTCGCCAGATTCCATCGGCTCACGTAAAACGTCGAGTACTTTACGTTCAAATTCGGGTAATTCATCAAGAAAAAGGACGCCGTTATGAGCTAATGATATTTCACCCGGCTGTGGATGACTACCACCACCCACTAACGCGGCTGACGATGCGGTGTGATGGGGTGCGCGAAAGGGTCGGGTTAACCATGAGTCAGCGCTAATATTTTTATGGCAAATAGATTGAATCGCGGCACTCGACAGTGCTTCTTGTTCGGTCATTGGCGGCAAAATACCCGGTAATCGACTTGCCAACATAGTTTTTCCTGTACCCGGTGGGCCAATAAATAACAGGTTATGCCCACCACTTGCTGAAATTTCTAACGCGCGTTTGGCCAGCGGTTGGCCGACAACATCAGCGATATCATGCTCACACTCAGTGGTATATTCATCCAGTGTCTTGGTTGCCACCAAAGGCAAGTTTTTTTGCTTGATGAAATGGGGAAATAATTCTTTTAAATGCGAGAGGCTTAATATTTTTACTTGTTGCACCCAACTTGCTTGTTCTGCATTTTTACTGGGTATCACCAATGTTCGGCCACTGTCTTTGCAGGCCATCGCCATGGGAATTTCACCTATGATCGCACGTAATTCACCTGATAGTGCTAATTCCCCAGCAAATTCATATTGCTCTAAGTCTGTTGCTGGCAACTGTTCCGACGCGGCAAGAATACCTAAGGCGATAGGCAAATCGAAGCGACCACCTTCTTTCGGCAAATCTGCTGGGGCTAAGTTTACGGTGATGCGTTTAGCGGGGAATTCAAAGCCGCAATTAATAAGCGCGCTACGGACACGATCTTTGGCTTCTCGAACCGATGTTTCGGGTAAGCCCACAATATTAAATGCTGGCAATCCGTTGGCTAAGTGCACTTCAACTGTAACTAACGGAGACTCGAGTCCGACACGAGCGCGACTGAAAACACAGGCTAAGGTCATAAAATTCCATTTTTATTTTACTTTACGCAAGTGTAGTTAAGTTATGCATTTTGTGCGAAAAAATACCCCTAGAAACCTTAGGCTGATAATTAATGTTATCGAAGCAACGAAAAAAACTTGCGCTTGCTGATAGAGCTATGGTACTAATCTAAAGAGGCTGGTAACAGCAAAAATTAAATCAATAAAATTTAAGAATATATAAATAAATATGCAAAATTTTAGCTCTGTCATTATTAACATTCTCATCGTGGTGATTATTAAATCGTCGCGGGGATATTTGTTGAGCTAAAGAAAAGAAAAAAACTCTTAAAACAACACCCCCGCTCCGCAAGGATCGGGGGTGTTTTTTTTACCAGAAAATTAAACCCTAAAACGCACATCAATCATTAACTTTAGGAGAATACTGATTAATCACAGCGCAATTACCAACCTTACCATCTGAATAATTGGTGAATAATTTGTGATTAAAAAGTAAACAAAAACATGGCAACTGAAAAAAATTTAACCGGCGCAGGCTTATTGTTTAAAGTTTTAAACCAGCATGGCGTTGAGCATGTTTTTGGCTACCCTGGTGGCGCAATAATGCCGATCTACGACGCGCTGTCTGACAGTAGTGTTGAGCATTTTTTGTGTAGACATGAGCAAGGGGCAGCATTTTCAGCCGTAGGTTATGCCAGAGCATCCGGTAGAGTCGGCGTTTGCTTTGCCACCTCTGGTCCAGGCGCAACTAACTTGATCACCGGTCTTGCGGATGCCTTGGCCGATTCAATTCCCATCGTCGCCATTACCGGACAAGTTGCCACTGCGGCTATGGGCTCTGATGCCTTTCAAGAGATAGATATATTTGGTTTATCACTAGCTTGTACAAAGCATTCTTTTCAGGTCACTGATATTAATGATTTAGCTAAAGTATTACACCAAGCCTTTGCCATTGCGTTAGAGGGCAGACAAGGACCGGTGTTGGTTGATATTCCTAAAGATATTCAACTGGCCGAAGTTAATAGTTGTTTAGACGAATTGGTTAATTTAAAAAATAAAGTGAAATTGCCACCCGCAAATGTTGGTAAAGCTATTGCATTACTCAATCAAGCGAAACAACCTATTTTATATGTGGGTGGCGGTGTGGGTATGGCCAATGCCGTCGAAGAATTAAGAGATTTTGCACAGATCACGAATTTACCGAGTGTTTCTACGCTGAAAGGTTTAGGTGCCATCGACCCAGAAGATAAAAATTACTTAGGTATGTTAGGAATGCATGGTACTAAAGCCGCGAATTTAGCGGTACAAGAATGTGACTTATTGATTGCGGTTGGTGCTCGTTTTGATGACCGAGTGACCGGAAAATTAAATGAATTTGCACCACATGCTAAGGTCATTCATTTTGATATTGATAGTGCAGAAATCAATAAGCGCCGCGTTGCGGATGTATCGATATTGGGCGATTTGAAGGTTAACTTACCGGCACTAGCCATTCCACTTTCAATCGCGCCTTGGCAAGCCACATGTCAACAAATGAGTCTGGACTTTAGCTGGGATTATAACCACCCAGGCGAAACTATTTTTGCGCCCGCCGTATTAAAAGAAATTAGCGATACCATGCCGAAAAATACCTGTGTGACCACAGATGTTGGCCAACATCAAATGTGGACAGCACAACATATGCGCTTTGATGACCCGAGTAACTTTTTAACCAGTGGCGGCATGGGCACCATGGGTTTTGGCATACCGGCTGCGGTTGGTGCACAGGTGAGTCGGCCAACAGACTGCATAATTGCCGTTTCTGGTGACGGTTCATTTATGATGAATGTTCAAGAGCTTTCCACGATAAAGCGTTTTCAATTACCGGTTAAAATAGTGCTAATTGATAATGCTAAGTTAGGTATGGTTCGCCAATGGCAAGAGCTATTTTTCAATGGTCGATTAAGTGAAACTGATTTAGCCGATAATCCTAATTTTGTCATGTTGGCTAATGCTTTTGATATTAAAGCAAAACTGATCTCAGATAAGTCGCAGGTCAGTGCTGCAATTGAAGAAATGCTTGAGCATGATGGACCTTATTTACTGCAAGTGAAAATTGATGCACTAGACAATGTCTGGCCGCTAGTGCCGCCAAATACTGCGAATGATAAAATGATGGAGAACCGCTAAATGAATAACTATCAATTACTGATCAAAGCGGATGATAAACAAGTGGTGCTTGAACGTATTTTACAAGTCACTC
>JBFJQB010000166.1:0-6636 GCA_041616855.1 Cognaticolwellia sp.
ACGCATTTAATTGAAGTGGTGGGTGACGGCGGTGAAAACCTGCCAGATCAAACGGTAACAAATACTGCGCCATTCACGCCAATGGGCGGTACTGAGCCAATAACAACGTTTTTAGGGTTACCGGGTGTAAGTGAAACGACTGAAGGCTCTGGTGTGGTTAGGTTTGTAAACGGTCATCACAGCTCTATTCTTGACCCGCGTCCTAATGCTGCATCGCCAGATGCTGAGTTAAGTGCGCGAGCTACACAAGAAATGCAAACGCAAGTAGCGACATTCTTTGCCTCTATGGGACAGTTAATTCTTGTTACTGATGCGGCTGTTGTAAAGTAAGCCGATAGCTGACAGGTTAATAACTAAAAAGCCCTCGTTTGAGGGCTTTTTTATGTTCAGGATGTCACGATCACAGGGATGTAAAAGGGGGGCGATGTTCAGGCCTTTCTCGGGCATCACGGTAAGTGCTCCTGCATTGCTCTACTTGCTTACTTTAATATCGTACCTATCTCTAAGGTCTAACTTACGAGGCGTTAGGACATCATTGTACGTCGATGTGAAAGCAGGGGGATTTTTTGGATGCTTTCTATTTGCTTTTATTCAATAATAGGCCCTTTATTTTCTAGCTAAATACCCCATATCGTTAGGTAGAATTAATTAAAACAGACATCAATATTAACGATAGTAAATACCCTGATAAATAATCAATGGGTGTGACTTGTCGATTAGGAGAAAAACATTGGAATTTTTGTATGAATACGGCTTGTTTTTAGCGAAAGCTGTCACCTTTGTTATTGCGGTGATTGCTATTATTATTGCTATCGCATCTTCAGCAATGAAACAAGGCGGTAAAAAAGGTGAGTTAGAAATTACTGACTTATCTGAGCAATTTAGTGAAGTTGAAGAAGATATTATTCATCACCTTTTAAGCAAAGAAGAGTTAAAAGAAAAAGAAAAGAAAGATAAAAAAGCCGAGAAAGAGCAAGCTAAATTGGCTAAAAAAGCCAGTAAAGAGGGTAAAGACGAAAAAGAAACAACACCGCGTTTATTCGTTGTTGATTTTAATGGCAGTATTGACGCGAAAGAAGTCGGCTCGTTACGAGAAGAAATCAGTGCCATCTTAACGGTAGCAGAGCCAAGCGATGAAGTGTTTGTTAGGCTAGAAAGCGGCGGTGGTATGGTACATGGCTACGGCTTAGCAGCATCGCAACTTGACCGAATTCGTCAACATAATATCCCCTTAACCGCTTCAGTTGATAAGGTAGCGGCTAGTGGCGGTTATATGATGGCTTGTGTCGCCAATAAGATTGTTTCAGCGCCTTTTGCTATTATTGGCTCAATAGGCGTTATCGCCCAAGTACCAAACTTTAATCGTTTGTTAAAGAAAAATGATGTCGATTTTGAACAGTTTACCGCAGGTGAGTTTAAACGCACTGTGACTATGTTTGGCGAGAACACCGACAAAGGTCGTGAAAAGTTTATTGAAGAGCTAGAAGAGACGCACGTGTTGTTTAAAAACTTTGTCAGTGAGCATCGCCCAAGTCTTGATATTTCAAAGGTGGCAACTGGAGAGCATTGGTTTGGTACGCAAGCAAAAGAGTTAGGCCTAGTTGATGAGTTACAAACCAGCGACGATTACTTACAAGCACGTACTAAGTCTCATAAAATTGTGCAAATTAAGTATGAAACGAAAAAAGGCTTAGCGGAAAAATTTTCCAAAGCGGCGTCTTTATCATTTGATGCCATCATCAGTAAAGTTTGGCAGAACAACCGTATCTTCCCAGGTTAAACACGTTTTGCACAATAGGGTAACGACATTGTTGTTAAGTCAGCGTTATGGACAGTAGTTTTTGGCATAGCTGTTGGGAGCGCAACACGCTAGGGTTTCACCAGCGTGATGTACACCCCTTATTAGCACAATACTTTAAAAAGCGGGCTTTACCTTCAGACCAGCATGTATTTGTGCCGTTATGTGGTAAAAGCGTCGATATGGCCTATTTAGCGCAGTTTATGCGAGTAACTGGCAATGAATTAAGTGCGATAGCCTGTCGAGATTTTTTTCTTGAAAACCACATTGAAGCTAAACGACAAACGTTGGGTGATTTTGAGTATTACTCTTGTCCACAACTTGCACTATGGCAAGGGGACTTTTTTAAACTTGCTGCTGGTTCGGTTGATACGGTTGATTGGATATATGATCGCGCCGCCTTAATCGCCTTGCCGGTAGCAATGCAGCAACGCTATGTGGATCATTTAAAAACATTCTTTTCATCACATACTCGACTGTTTTTAGTGACATTAGAGTTCCCGGAAGGGCAGTTAAGTGGTCCGCCATTTTCGATTAATCACGCAGATGTAAAGCGCTTGTTTACCGGCTTTAATATTGAATGTATTACGACACATGAACTCGAGGGTAAGCGTTTTGCTCAGCGAACGTTTGAGGTTGATCACCTGCGTGAGAAGCTATACATCATCACTGTTGATAAGTAGTATTTTATCAATGATTTATATTACTTAGATCACAAAAAAAAGGTGCCGTGTAGCACCTTTTTTAACATTAATTCTAGAGAAATTAATTGATTAGTGTTACTTGCCGATAGGCAAGAACTAGTCAGCAAGTGTTAACGCTTTAGCTGCAGTATCAGAGCTTTTACTCACATCTTCGCGATTCATTGCTACTTGAGCACGAGCTGTTTTTTCGATAGGGTTAAATGCTATCGTATTTAACTTAATTGATTGTGCTAAGTGCAATTTAGTTGCTTCTACAAGTTCAACGGCGTCGATTGCTTGTACTTTTACTAATTGTGTTGCTTGGCTGCTGTTGGCTACAAAAGCGAGCATGGCAATTGCTGATAAGTTTAAAATGTTTTTCATAAGTCACCTGTAATAAAACGTCAATAGTCCGTATAGATGTTTTGGGACTCTTTCTTTTTACATGTAAACAAGGGTTGGGGAGCCTGTTTACTTCTACCCGATTACTTCGGGATAAAGATGAAGTCCTTCATCTATGGCAAGTATATTACGGTAATACTGGCAACTTTTATAATGACAAATTATAATGCTATTCATTAGAAAAACTAATCCGACATGATTATGTAGAAAATGTGGTAAATTATGCATTACTATATTTGTTATTAACGAAATACATAGGTGAAACTTGGCTAATAGACTCCCTCCTCTTAATGCTTTGCGAGCATTTGAAGCTTCTGCTAGACAGTTAAGTTTCACCCGTGCCGCTGAAGAGTTATTCGTCACTCAAGCGGCAATTAGTCATCAAATAAAAGCCTTGGAAGATAATTTAAGCATAAAATTATTTATGCGTAAGAACCGGGCGTTGTTGTTGACTGAAGAAGGTCAGTCCTACTATCTCGATATTAAAGATATTTTTAATGCTTTGCATGATGCCACCGAGAGATTATTAGCTCGTGGTGCCAAAGGTGCCATTACGGTGAGCATGCAACCAAGCTTTGCCATTCAATGGTTAGTGCCGAGGTTAAACACCTTTAATTTATTACACCCTGATATTGATGTGCGCATTAAAGCGGTGGATCAACCTGAGAACTCCCTGACCGAGGATGTTGATTTAGCAATATATTATGGTCGAGGGCGCTGGAGTGGCATTCATGCGGAGCAACTCCATACAGAATACTTAATTCCGGTGTGTTCACCGTTATTATTATCTGGTAAGAAGCCGTTGAAGGAAATTGCTGATTTAGCACACCATACCTTATTGCACGATACCTCGAGAAGAGATTGGAAACGTTGGTTTAAGCATGTAAACGCCCGTGGTGGTAATGTTAATCATGGTCCAATATTTAGTCATTCAGCTATGGTGTTGCAGGCGGCAATACATGGTCAAGGGGTGGCACTTGCCCATAGTGTTTTAGCTAAGCCAGATATTGATAGTGGTCGATTAGTGTGCCCATTTAAAGACGTATTAATCAGTAAAAACTCTTATTACATAGTTTGCCGGGAGCAGCAACTGGAGTTAGGGAAAATATCTGCATTTCGGGAGTGGGTATTGCAAACGGTTGCAGATGAGCAAACGATGATTGAAGAAGGTCAAGTGTTGTGATTGAAAATGAACTACGCGTAAGTCAGCAACTTAATCACGCTGCAAACCCGAAAGCAATAGTGATATTCGCTCATGGCGCGGGGGCTGATATGAATCATCAGTATCTTGAAGAGCTGGTTGACTTGATGAATGGCTGCCAATTAACTGTATTGCGCTTTAATTTTCCATACATGGATAAACGACAACTCGATGGTAAAAGGCGACCGCCTGATCGTATGCCAACCTTAGTGGATTGTTATCAATCAATATTAGCGAATATCAATACGACATTACCCATTTTTATTGCCGGCAAGTCTATGGGAGGGCGCGTAGCCGCGACCTTATCGGCAGATAAAGCATTAATGCTGACGCATCAAATACGAGGGGTTATCTGCTTAGGTTATCCGTTTCATCCGATAAAAAAGCCGGAAAAATTGCGCTTAACACCACTGCAAGAGACACAATTACCTGTTTTGATTTTACAGGGACAAAGAGATGCACTGGGCAGTGAGAGTGAGATTAAGGATTATGAAATATCTTCACATTGCCAATTACATTATTTTATTGATGGTGACCACGATTTAAAACCGCGGGTAAAATCAGGTTATAACTTAAAGCAGCACCAAGTCACTGCGGTTAATAAAATAAGGAACTTTATCGATGAAATTATTAACCCTTGCTAAACTACTGGTGATATTTGTTGGTATCAGTGGCTGTTTTTCTGTATTATTCGGCGCTTGGTTAGCCCATGGTGGACAATCACTACCTTTGGCGTCTCAAGAGCGACTCATGACCGCATTAACGTATCAATTTTTTCATACGTTGGCACTGATGCTAACCATTACCTTATATAAGCTACACAAACACTTTATGTTATTAGTTGCAGGCATTTTATTCGCGCTTGGTATCGTATTTTTTAGTGGTAGCTTGTATATCAAAACACTCTTCGATGTTTTGAGTATTGGAAAGCTGGCGCCAATTGGCGGCCTGTCATTTGCACTTGCATGGCTATTGGTTGGAGTTGCAGGTACTAAAATGTTTGATCATAAGTTAGGTAATTAATCGTAATGACTGCAATTGTTTTATATTGTCGCCCCGGATTTGAAAAAGAATGTGGCGCAGAAATTCAAGAAAAAGCTTCATGGAATGAAGTTTATGGCTATCTAGAGCTTAGTAAAAATCAAGGCGTTGTATATTTTCACCTGAATAATCCAGAAGAGGGCGAAGCGTTGATGGAAAAAGTTCCACTGCGCCGACTTATATTTGCTCGTCAATGGTTTGTCAGCGTTACGGATAAAATAGACTTACCTGACTACAATCGTGTTGAAGCAATCAGTGAAGCTTTAGGTACTAAGTGGCAATATGCAGATTTACGCATGGAAACACCAGATACTAATGATGGCAAAGAGCTTTCTAAGTTTTGTCGCAAACTTGCTGTACCACTTCGTCAAGCCCTTAGAAGAGACAAAGTCTTAACGGAAAAAGGCAATAAAGATGGTGCGGTACTACATGCATTATTTTTATCAGGCAAACAGGTTATCTTTGGATTTTCATTAGCGCGCAATACCTCGCCACATGTGATGGGAATTCCGCGGTTAAAATTTCCTAATGCAGCGCCAAGTCGCTCGACCTTGAAACTTGATGAAGCGTTTCTATATTTTATTCCACGCGATGAGTGGGATACACGTTTAACTTCAGGCATGAATGCGGTTGATTTAGGGGCAGCGCCAGGCGGTTGGACTTATCAACTGCTTCGTCGCGGTATGATGGTAACGTCAGTCGACAATGGCCCGATGGCTGAGTCATTAATGGAAACTGGACAAGTGAAACATCGGACAATGGATGGCTTTAAATATGTGCCGCAAAAGCAAAACGTGTACTGGTTAGTTTGCGACATGATTGAGAAGCCACAACGCGTAGCAAAGCTGATGAGTGACTGGTTGTTAAAAGGCCAATGTAAAGAAGCGATGTTTAACTTGAAGCTGCCGATGAAGGGGCGTTATCAGCAAGTTAATGATGACTTACAGAGTATTAAAGACGCTTTTTCTCAACATAATGTAAAGTATGAACTTTACGCTAAGCATTTATATTATGATCGTGAGGAAATAACGGTGCATGCAAGGTTACTTTCTCCTGCACCGCTAGATATTTATGCCGGTAACCGATAAAAAATTGTCTAAAACGCCGTAAGCCTTAAAGGTTTACGGCGTTTTTTTTAGCAAAAAAATCTTTATTTATATTTCAATGTTCAAATCGGTTACTTACTGAAAAGTAGGGTTGTGCGTTTTTATAATCCAAGAGTTACCCATTTTTTGTTTATTATTAGGCATAAAAAAACCAAGCCTTATGCTTGGTTTTTATTTAGAGTGATAAAGCTAACTTACAAGCGTTCTAATACTGCATCGGTAAAGTCAGTTGTGCCATGTGTGCCACCAAGATCGCGTGTTGTGCGATCGCCAGATTCGATAACCTCGGTGATAGCTCGACGAATATTATCAGCTTTTTCTGCCATGCCTAAATATTCTAGCATTTGAATGGCTGCTAAAATAACTGAAGTCGGGTTGGCTAAGTTTTTACCCGCAATGTCAGGA
>JBFJQB010000167.1:0-6536 GCA_041616855.1 Cognaticolwellia sp.
CATGATCGGTACTTTGGCAATATCTGGCTCACCGGCAACTAAATTAAGAAACCGCACCATGGCAGCCTGCGAGTCAAGCATGCCTTCATCCATATTGATATCAATAATCTGAGCGCCGTTTTCAACTTGCTGTAATGCGACGGCGATGGCTTGGTCGTAGTTTTCTTCGGTGATTAAACGTTTAAAAACAGCTGAGCCGGTAACGTTTGTACGCTCACCAACATTAACAAACAAACTATCAGCTTTTATTGTTAACGCTTCTAAGCCTGATAACCGACAGGCAATTTCTCTAGGTTTAATGTCACGCGGAGCAATATTTGCCACGGCATCTGCCATACCCTTAATATGCGCAGGCGTTGTACCACAACAGCCGCCAATAATATTTAAAAAACCAGCTGAAGCCCATTCAGCAACATGCTTATTCATATCTTCAACGGTAAAGTCATATTCGCCAAAAGCGTTGGGTAAACCGGCATTAGGATGCGCGGTAACAGCAACATCTGAGATACGACTTAACTCTTCGACATATTGGCGTAGCTCTTCTGGCCCAAGTGCACAGTTCAAACCAAAAGAAATCGGTTTAGCGTGGCGTAATGAGTTATAAAATGCTTCGGTCGTTTGTCCTGATAACGTTCGCCCTGAAGCATCGGTTATTGTGCCTGAAATCATTATCGGTAAACGTTCACCACGGCTTTCAAAGACAGTTTCAATGGCAAAAATAGCGGCTTTTGCATTCAAGGTATCGAAAATGGTTTCAATTAAAATGATATCACTGCCGCCATCAATCAATGCGTTGGTTGATTCAATATAGGCATCTTTAAGTTGATCAAAAGTGACATTTCGAAAAGCGGGATCGTTAACATCAGGTGAGATTGAACAAGTGCGATTAGTTGGCCCTAACACGCCGGCAACAAAACGCGGCTTGTTTGGGTTTTTAGCAGTAAATTCATCAGCGACTTCACGGGCTAATTGCGCCGCTTTTAAGTTGATCTCGGCACTATGCGCTGCCATGTCATAATCGGCCATTGCAATACTAGTCGCATTGAAAGTATTGGTTTCTAGAATATCAGCGCCTGCAATCAGATATTCACGGTGTATAGCTTTTATAATGTCAGGCTGAGTAAGCACTAACATGTCGTTATTGCCTTTGACATCACAATGCCAGTCGGCAAATGCTTCGCCGCGATAATCTTGCTCTTCAAACTTGTATGCTTGGATCATGGTACCCATAGCGCCATCTAAAATTAAGATGCGCTTATCTAGCTGATCTTGTAATAAACCATATGAGGATGACTGCACGATTGCCGTGCTTGTTTGAGAATTTAGTTGCTTAGCCACGATATTTCCCTGGATGAATTGCTTTAATATGGTCTGCATCTAATTGATACGGCGTAATTTGATAAACGTAGTAGTTTAACCAATTGGTGAACAGCAAGCTGCCATGGCTGCGCCAAGTATTTGCTGTTGCAGATTTTGGATCGTTATCGATAAAATAATTATCAGGTATGGTTACAGCAGCACCTAACTCAAGATCTCTAAAATACTCTTCGCTTAACGTGCTTGCGTCATATTCAGGATGACCAGTTAAATACACTTGCTGCTTGTCTTTGCTTGCCGATAAATAAACCCCCGCCTCATCAGATTCAGCCAATATTTCTAAGTGTTCCAGTGATTGATAATCTGACTTGTCGATATAGCCAAAACGCGAATGTGGCACATTAAAGGTTTCATCGAAACCGCGTGTTAGCTCTGCACTCGGCTTTAAACAGCGATGGCGATATACGCCAGACAGCTTTTGCTTACGTAGATGTCGTTTTAAACCGTAGTGATGAAAAAGCGCCGCATGTGCCGCCCAACAAGAGAACATGGTTGATGTAACATTTTCATCTGCCCAGTCAAATACTTGGCAAATTTTATTCCAAAAAGTTACTTGCTGATAATCTAATAACGCCAATGGCGCGCCGGTAATGATCAAACCATCATATTGTTTATCTTTAATATCATCGAACAAGCGATAGAAATTATCCAAATGCGCCTGTGGCGTGTTTTTAGATTCATTGGTATGGAGGCGAATAAACTCAACATTAATTTGTAATGGTGTATTGGCCAACACCCTTAATATTTGTACTTCAGTTGCTATTTTATTTGGCATTAGGTTAAGAATAGCGACTTCCATCGGACGAATATCTTGATCCGCCGCACGACGCTCAGACATCACGAAAATATTTTCATTGTCTAGAATCGTTAAAGCCGGTAATTCATTCGGGATTTTAATGGGCATAGCGCAAACCTAATATCGAGTATTTTCTTATGATCAAATAGCACGGTTAAACAGCATTATTATTGACAGCTTCAATCTTTCTACAATGTGACTTGCATTTTTAGAAATGTCAACACCTAAACGTATAGACGTCCACACGGCTTTATTCATAAACTTAACATTAGCTATTTAACTGTCGAAAATTACTAGTAAAAAATTTCGCTCAGTAAAATTATAGCGAACGAAATAGATTGTTATTACAACGCAACACTGTACGCTGTTTGCAGATACTCGTTTTGTCATTTATCCCAGATAGCTGACTCAGCGCCAACATAGGCCGCTCCATGACAGAACTTCGCTACTGTTATCAAACCATAGAATTTGGTAAAACTGACATCCATCTTTGTACCTTGCGTGATAAGCAAGAATTTTATGATCCGGAAAATATTGCCGAAAAACTTGGTATTTCATCGGCATCTTGGTCATTATTTGGTGTTGTTTGGCCATCAAGCTTAGTGCTTGCTCATTTCATTTCAGATTACCAAGTAGGTAAAAAACGGGTACTAGAAATTGGCTGTGGTATCGCGCTGAGTAGTTTACTGTTAAACAAACAAAAAGCTGATATTACCGCAACTGATCACCACCCTGAAGTCGGAAAGTTTTTGCTGAGAAACACCCTGCTTAATCATGACAACCCCATTACCTTTGAGCAAACTGATTGGTCAAATAAGCAAGATAGCTTAGGACAGTTTGACTTAATTATTGGCAGTGATCTGCTGTATGAAGACGAACATATTGAGTTACTGGCATATTTCATCCAAGCTCATGCAAACACTAAATGTGAAGTGATCCTTGTTGACCCTGGACGTGGACGAAAAGGTAAGCTAACCACCAAAATGCTCAGTTTTGGCTTTAGCGCTGAGCATGTAAAGCCATTGCATACTGACTATATTGAGCAAGAATTCAAAGGGCATATTCTTAAATTTATCAGATAGCACTTTAACAGCGAGTCAAATTAACAACACTGCTAAAGTACTGATATGATGTTTCAATTTTGCCTTTACTATTAAGCAGCTAGCTATTTTGCAGCCAGCCTTCTGTCACGGCAAGATCAATTTGTTCAGTAACATAGCGCCATAGCTTAGGCGCGATATCCTGCAAAATTTGATTACGTTCAAGCACCTGTGACTTGCTAACATTATGTTTGGACCAACTACCACCGTCATTTTTCATATTTTGCAATAAAGGTAGTACCCTATCCATTGCTTTGGCAAATTTAGCATCGCTTGTTTTTGCTGCTTCAAACTCTAACCAAATGCGTTTCATTGCTTCGAACTGCTGATTAGGCAATAAACCAAAAATACGATTGGCCGCGTCGAGCTCTTTCGCTTCTTGAGCATCAAGATCTGATTGCTTTGCAAATGCAAAGGTATCTCCAGCATCAATTTCTACAATGTCATGAATTAATAACATAAGAGTGACACGTGCAACATTAACTGGCTCGGCTGCGTAGACATGCAGGGTTTGCGCCATCAAGGCAATATGCCAACTATGTTCGGCACTGTTCTCCTTTCTATTATTATCCGACTTAACCATCGCCTGTCGGTAAACGCCTTTGAGGCGATCTAGTTCTAAAATAAAATCTAATTGTTGCTGCAAGTCTTGCATTATTTCTCCGGTAAAGTTGAGCGCGCGGTTTATATGGTTAGATTTGATGGGAACGTCATCAATAACGCCCCTTGGTTTCTTATTGTTTTGCAGCCTATCGATGTAGGTAAGTGTCATTAAAGTAATTCAAGATGCTGATTTAACACTATAGTTCACGGCTAACCAGCGCTTTAATTTTCTCGGCTTTTACGAAATGATCTAATTTGTGTGTTTGGATCCACCAAGTTGCCGCTTCCATAAGCAATTCAGGGTCGTCATTTTTATTCTTGAAGAATGCATAAAATGATACACCAACATCATTACCTTTTGCGGCGATTTTTTGCTCACAAACCTCGATGATTTTAGCTTTTAACGTTGCTCGCATAATAGACTCTACTCTTAATGATTAATGGAAGAGTTACGGGAGTTTAAATGGCGATTTATGCTTAAATCACAGTAAAATAAAGGATAAAAGCTACGCACAATAAACAGAAATAAGCTCAAGTAACTGGAAAGTTAAAAGTTCTATACGCAGGTTACAAATTAACAAACTCAATTCGACGAGCGCGCTCTATCAGCGTTTCATCCACTAGCACGATACGAATTTTTCTATTATTTAAACGAGCACTAGTCACGAGTTGCATAATACCGTCAAATGCAGGGTCATGAAGATCCAAATAGCCAAACGTTGTCCCTTTACATGCCGGTCGAACATCATTCCCCAATGTTACTAATAACTTATTTTCGTGAAAGTTGTTATCTTTTCGATCTGCTTGGATATAGAGCGATTTTATCGTTTGATAACCACAATCGATTCGCCCCGAATTATTAGCTGCCGACATAGTGCTGATACATGCTAATAAAGCGGTACAAGTTAGTATTAGTTTTCTCATCAAAAATCCTTATGTAAGTTGTGTAATCATCTGTATTTACAGTGAAATTGCAAACTAATCTACAACTCACTACTGTTGGGGTCAAGGGCAAATGTGCCGATTTATATCAACTTACAATTATTAACATAAAGTTAAAGGTAACAGTGCTTTGCAACAGTAAACAATGCGATACTTAAGATAGTGATATTAGATTATTTTCATCTCACTATTTGCACCCAACTTTTAGCAGTGTTAGTTTAATTAAGACTGTTTTTCACCCTCCAACTTTCATGGTTTGGTTAATTTTTAGAGATGAATTATGGATTTAGTACAAGGCTTACTGTTAATAACCTCTATCCATTTGTTGGCTGCAGCATCACCGGGCCCCGACTTTGTTTTAGTGTCGCAGCAAACATTAGCTAACGGTAAACGCACTGGTTTTATGGTCAGTATTGGCATTGCCTTAGGCTTGTCTGTACATATTATTTATTCAGCCTTAGGCTTAGCAGCGGTTATCGCGAATTCAACCACGGCATTATGGGCAATAAAAATTATCGGCGGCTGTTATTTAATGTACTTAGGTATTCAAGGTTTACGGGCTCAACCTATTAACCGTATTAACAAGGTAAGCGAGTTAACGTCGGTTAAAAAGTATTCCAACTTCGCGGCAATTGCCAAAGGTTTTTTATGTAATGCCTTAAACCCAAAAGCGCCAATATACTTTGTAGCGCTTTTTACCGTGGTTTTATCGCCAGCTTTACCCGCGTTGCACTTGGTTATTTACGGTGCATGGATGATGACATTACAGTTACTTTGGTTTTCTACTGTGGTTATTTTGCTTTCTCGACCAAGCGTTAATAAAAAATTTCAACGATTAGGCCATTGGATCGACCGCGTGCTTGGCGGCGCGATGATATTAATGGGCTTAAAAGTGCTGACCAGCAAAATCAACTAGGCAAACTTTCATGACAAATGTGCGAGATAAACAATATAAATCCTTTAAGTCGTTTTACCCTTTTTATTTAAGCCAACATCAAAATACTATCTGTCGAAGGCTACATTTTATTGGCTCAAGTTTGATCATCATCATGCTCAGCTATATTGTTATAAACTCTGCATGGATATTGCTTTGGACACTGCCGGTGCTCGGCTATGGCTTTGCTTGGTTTGGCCATTACTTTTTTGAAAAAAATAAACCCGCCACTTTTAGCTATCCTTGGTATAGCTTATTGGGCGATTGGGTTATGTTTAAAGACATCTTAATCGGCAAGCTGAAGTTCTAATTAACTTTTGCTTGCCCCAATATAATATTTTCAGGAGTTCACCTCCATGAGCGTTTATATTTCACTGCTGCGCGGCATTAATGTCGCTGGCCAAAAAATAATTAAAATGGCTGACTTGCGAGCGCTTTATCAACAACTGTCATTTGAGCAGGTACAAAGTTATATTCAAAGCGGCAATGTCATATTTACCAGTGAGTTAAATGATTTCTCTCGCCTTGCTCAAGATATAAAACAAGCTATTTGGGCGCATTATCAATTTGATGTCCCTGTATTTGTCTTAACACCGAAAACGTTAATAAACGCCCGAGAAAACTTACCTTTTAAGGATATTGATGTTGCGACTGAGGGAAGCAAGGTCTTGCTCTGCTTTTTGTCTGAAGTGCCAAGCAAGGCTATCGAATTATTAACACCGTACTTAAAAAGCAATGAGCATTTACGCATTATGGGTAAAGTACTTTATTTATATTGTCAGGA
>JBFJQB010000168.1:0-6465 GCA_041616855.1 Cognaticolwellia sp.
GAGCATTAATGGGTTGATAGAAGATTTCTAAGACATTATTGCTTCTTAGCTTAATGTTGCCACAGCGTGAACTAAGCAATATAGCATTCGATAGTTAAGGGCAAAACCTAAACGTTATCTTGAACCATTAATTCATGTGTTGAAGCTAAAGAAAGTCGATTGTATAGAGTAAAAGGTGAGGAAATACACCTGCAAATTAAAGCTGTTGGAGGGCTTGTTCGCAGGTGTTTAACGATAATTTGAAATCTTAGGTAATTATTTAACCGTCAGCATTAATCGTGGCTATTAGCTCGGCAAGACAAGCTTCATTTTCTTCATGAGGAACCTGACAAGTACCGGCAGCGTTATGACCGCCACCATTGTATTTCAACATTAACTCGCCAACATTGGTTTTTGAACTGCGATCAAAAATGGATTTACCAGTAGCAAAAACGGTGTTTTGCTTTTTAAGTCCCCACATCACATGAATAGAAATATTACATTGTGGAAATAAGGCATAGATAACAAAGCGATTGCCAGAGTAAATAACCTCTTCTTCTCTTAAATCTAACACCACTAAATTACCGTGAACGGTAGCACAACGTTTAATTTGCGCTTTAAATTTCTCTTCATGGGCAAAGTAGAGATCTGTGCGTTCTTTAACATCTGGCAGGGCTAATAGTTCATCTATGGTGTGATCTTTACCATAGTCGATTAAATTCATCATCAATTCATAATTTGAGATACGAAAATTTCTAAAGCGCCCCAAACCAGTACGAGAGTCCATAATAAAATTCAATAATTCCCAGCCCTTAGCATTTAACACTTCTTCCATGTTAAATTGCGCAGAGTCACCTTTATCGACCGCTGCCATCATACTTTTCCAGCTATTGGGAAAGGTTTCATCGCCGCCATAGTAGTCATAAACAACACGAGCGGCTGATGGCGCATCGGGGTCAATTACATGGTTGTAGCGCTTATCGTTACGAATGGTTTCACTGTGATGGTGATCAAAGGCGATATGAACACCATCAACATAAGGTAAGTTGGTGGAAATATCATCTGGACCGACATCAATAATACCATCTTGCATATCTTTGGGGTGAACAAAGAGAATGTCGTCAACTAGATTGATATGTTTGAGTAATATGGCACAAACTAAGCCATCAAAATCACTACGAGTTACCAAACGGTATTGTTTATCATCCAACATTTATTATCCTCATTAGCTTGAATGCTATTTTTATTATTTGCTACTAGATTATTTAAGCATAATAACAGAAGATTTATAAATCTACTGTTATTTGCTTTTATAGCTAAGTTACCTATACGGACAAATTTAAAGCAATCACCTTTAAATGACGTTGCTATTAAAGCAGTGAATGGCTACTAAAGCGTTAAAATAGGCCAGCATCGACCGTGTCGGCTATTGCTAAGGTCGAATATGGCTGCTTTATTAGTAAAAGAGTTACCGTTTAGGAAGATTTTAATCGCAGTTAATCAAGTAATTTAGCCCTTATGGAAAACTTAATCATTTTTCTCATCAATTTCAGGTGATGTTTTCTGGTCAAACCAAATCGCATTGCGCTATAATTCGTTTTTTGTCATTAACCGTGTATTACTTCATGAAGTTCCCCGGACGCCGTCAGCATAGACATTATTTCCCTGTAGATAATAAAAACCCGTTAACCAACCAAGTAAACTCCAACTCGAGAGCCGAACAAAACTATATTGTTGGTATCGATCAGGTTTTAGTCGATATTGAGGCGAAAGTTGATCAAGCGTTTTTGGATGAATTTGATTTACAACGTGGTATGTCGCAAGTTATCACCGATGAAGTTACTCAACGTCTTTATCAACGTTTGAAAGATGAGTCACTGATTAATTATGAATTTGCCGGTGGTACTATTGGTAACACAATGCATAATTACTCGGTATTAGCCGATGACCGCTCCGTGTTATTGGGGGTGATGTCAAAAAATATTCATGTCGGTGACTATGCTTATCGATTTATCAGTAATACCTCTTCACGTGTTGACCTTAATTACCTCCAGCCTGTTGATGGGCCTATTGGTCGCTGCTTTACCTTGATTGATGACACTGGTGAGCGCACGTTTGGTATCAATGCCGGCTTAATTAACCGTTTGCATCCAAACTCAATAGAAGAATCATTAATCAATGGCGCATCAGCGTTGGTGATAAGCTCCTATTTGATGCGTACCGAAGCAGGCGATACCATGACCGAAGCGGCGATTAAGGCGGTAAAATGTGCTAATGCTGCCGGTGTGCCTGTGGTATTAACATTAGGTACTAAGTTTTTAATTGAAGAAGAACCTGAGTTTTGGCGTGATTTTGTCCAGAAATATGTCAATATCTTAACGATGAACGAAGAAGAGGCATTAGCGATAACGGGCATAGAAGAACCTTTACTCGCGGCGAATAAATGCCTTGATTGGGTTGATATGGTTATTTGTACCGCCGGAAAAGAAGGTTTATACATGGCGGGCTATGTCGATGAGGCGTTTAAAAGAGAAAGTGAGTATCCATTGTTATCCGGTGAAATTCACGAATATAATCGCTATGAATACTCACGCCCAATGCTTTTAAGTAAATGTAATAAGCCGATGCGAATATATACCCATTCTGCGCCTTATATGGGTGGGCCTGAAAGTATTAAAAATACTAATGGTGCCGGAGATGCGGCACTTGCGGCGATATTGCATGATTTAAGTGCTAATGTTTATCACAAAAACACCATGGCTCACTCGAGTAAGCATGAACAGCCGGCATTAACCTATTCATCATTATCACAAATGAGTAAATACGCTAACCGGGCAAGTTATGAAGTGTTGGTACAGCATTCACCACGTTTATCTCGCGGTTTACCTGAGCGTGAAGATAGTTTAGAACAAGCCTATTGGGCGCAGTAGTATCTTTAGTAAGTTTTAAAATAAATCAGTAGCACCTAAGCTTAGCCATTGTGGTGACTATTTAATTAGTTACATTAGGAATACAGTGGCTGCGCGCTTTAGCTGATAAACTACACTCTCGGTCAATTAACCCCTTTAATGAGAAGCTTAACCCTGTTGTATGACTACTCTTACCACGCATAAATCATCTCAACGACGCTTATTGATTGCTCTTGCTATCACGAGTGCTTTTATGATGTTACAACTGGTTGGCGCATTTTACGCTAATTCCTTGGCAGTATATGCGGATGCAGGGCACTTGTTTGTCCATAATAGTTCGTTATTTATTGCTTTAATTGCCTCCACGTTAGCAATTAAGTTTGGCCGAACTTTTAGTGATGGTTATCGCCGTCTCGAGTTGTCAGGTGGTTTAATTAATGGTTGTTTGTATTTATTGATCAGTTGCTGGATTTTACTGCAGGGTGCTGAAAGGCTATTGGGTCACGAGCACCATGATGAATATGAAATAAATACCTTTGTTATGTCGGCTGTTGCTTCGTTAGGTTTCTTATTTCACGGCGCCTCTGCTTACATTTTGTACAAAGGTCGTAAAGATAGTGTCAATGTTTATGCCGTATTTTTACATACCTTTTTTGATTTACTCTCCACCATCGTCACTTTTGTTACCAGTATTGTTATTCACGCTACGGGTTGGACGGTGGTCGATTCGTTATCGAGTATACTTATTTCCGTTTTTGTGCTTTTTACTGGCTCAAAGTTGCTTTATAAATGCATCAAAGGTTTGTTCTTCAACGGTGTTCGTTTGCCGGCGTTAAATAAAATAGAAGCCGCTTTACAGGGCATTGAGCATATCGACAATGTTCATAACTTAATTGTTAAAAGTGACGACGGTGAAGTTGTAGTGGGGGCGCATATTGTTTTAAAGCATCAATGTACTTTAGAAAAGCATGATGAAATCTGTCGTTTTCAAGTTGAGCAGGTTTTAAAAGAACAATTTGCTGTTAATACCAGCGTTTTACAAATTGAAGCCAACGGTTGCCAACACAGCTAATGACATTAATCATTTGAATTATCATCGCTATTAGTTGCTAAATTGAGCTTGTTTTTTGTTTTGCTGTTTTTCTAACGCTTCAATATGTAGGTATATACTTTAATTCCTAAATAATTGATTTCATAATTACTCATAATTATAAAATGCTTATTGACCTGAATATCATCTCGTGTCTATTATGAAATATAATACATTTTAGAAGGAATTTTTATGCTGGCAATGCACGGGCGTTGGAAAATAAAAGTTATCAATAATGTTCTTATTCAATGGTTTGCTGATTCTTGGAATGAAGAAGCCATCATTGAGCACATTAAAGAGTTCAAAGCCGCAGCGATGCCTCTGACCCAAGGTGAATGGGCAATAATCTCTATTTTTGAACAGTGGGAGTTAGGTGTTCCAGAAATAGAGGCTCATGTAGCTGAGGCTTGTGATTGGTTTAAGCAACATGGCTGTGTTAAAGATTGTCATGTTTATTGCCCGAACTCCATTAAAGAAATGCAATTGGAAAAAATGATCCCGTGTTCTTCAACAGGCTATGAACGTTGTATTTTTGATAATGTAAATTCAGCCTTGACATGGTTGGACAGTCAAGGTTTTCATTTAAATCGAGCTGATGTGTTAGCTGAGCACGAAAGTTTTGTTAACGAGTATCAACAATTAAATACCTCAATTTCATCGTGCTAAAACTTTATCCCTTCAAGCCAGTGACGCGCAAGTGCTGGCTGAAGTGATGCAGAATAACCTTGTGTTTATCTAAAGTGCCAATTTGTCTTTAACATAGTAGCTAATACCGCAATTACAGTTTTACACTTCCTGTTAGTCATCATGCCTCCCTTTATTTCTGAAGTGATTATCTGAATATTACGTTATCCAGATAACGAGAAATGAAAGGTATTGTCGATTAAGTTAAATAGTTAACCCGAGCTGCAATTAGTTATGATTTATTTAGCTAAAGTAAGCTACTTAGGCTTTTAAATTAGTGGCTTTACGTGGCAAAATAGCGTTGATAAATTTCAAGGAAAACTTATGTTAACACTCGATAGCTATTACCCCGCCGGTGGTAAAACAGCGCAAGAGATAGCAATCATTGATGTAAAACCAACAGCGCGAGAGGATGTGTTAAGCGGGATGGCAAAGTTACCTTACGCCAGTGTCGAAAAGCCGGTGGTGATTTACTGTCAAACCTTAGCTAATGGTCAAGTAGAGTATCGTGCCGTGTCGGCGCAATGCCCTCATCAAGGCGCCGACATTAGTCAAGACCCATTAAAGTCAGACGGCAATGTTTATTGTTCATTACATCGCCGTCCCATCTGTATTTTTAGTGAGTATAACCATGCTTACTTAGTTGAAAAACGAGCAGATAAATACTTTATCGTAAAAACCTAGGCTCTTAGCAAAGCATCTAAACTATCGACGACTTCACTCCAATCTGAGTCAAGCTGAATGGCTTCTTGTAAGAATTGTGCTTGGCCTGCGCTCCAAAAGTCGGCATCTGCAAGTGCTTGGTTTTGAGCAATACCACGATGAGTAGCAATAAAGTCTTCTATTTCATCATCACTATTTTTCAGACCCAGTTGAGCAAATAAGCCTGCCATATTGTGGTTTGAACGATCCATAAAATACTCCTATTTTAAGTGCTTTATACCAAGGGTAACAATAAATTAACGCTATGTTATCAGTATAGAGATTAACTGAAATCTTACATTATATTATCTAAGTTTATCTATGGCGCTATTCGCGGGTGTGAACTGAGTTGTAGTAATGACCTTATCACTAGCGCTGCTACTACTTATAGCAGTGCCCAATAACGATAATAAACAATAGCCAGTAAAGTAATAAAAGCCAGGTCCTAGTGCTGATAAAGTTTCACTACTAATAATGAAGTCTAACTTAAAGCCAAACAGCACTAATTGTTGTGTGGCTGCTGTTTCAGCGTGGTTAGTTGATAACACAGCAAGAAAAATAGCGACAACAAAAACGTCGGCCATTGACCATTTGCCAATTTTGCTTATCAAGTTATAAATACGAAGCTCTAATGTTGAGTTCTTTTTTGCGTACGCAACGCTAAGTAAAATAAATTTCACTACGGGAATGGAAATTGAAAAGGCAAAAATTAATGTTGCCACCAATAGGCGTTCATCTTGCCATAGCTCTTGTATGGTTTGTATTAATGACAGGTTCTTATCAATTAAGGTGTTGGTCAGTTTTACGCCACTGATATTGGCGGTCATTGCCATGTTAAGGGCAAACATGGGTAAAAATATGCCAGGAATAAAAAGCGTGATTGCGATAAGGTTGAACAAAAAGCCAATATGTTTTTTAATCATTATGTCATAAAACTTTACTAAATTTATAAGTACCATTTTAACGATTTTAGCTGTTGAACCAAGCTTAGTTTTATCTTTGTAGTGAATTAGTGAGTTCTGTTTTATTTACGTAGGGAGATTGATAGTGTGCTGATTTGCAAATAGGCAAATGTTTGAATGGCTTTGCCTATTAACGAAC
>JBFJQB010000169.1:0-6458 GCA_041616855.1 Cognaticolwellia sp.
GGCTCTTGGGTTTTGTCATGGCAAGCCAAAACATGATATGCAAAACGATCTTTTTTATCGAATTCAATGCTTTTTGGGATCCGCCATTCATATACAAAGACTTGCTCCCTGACATTTTTCAGAAGGGGAGCTGCTTGCTCCCACCGAACTCTACTGACTGTGTATGACATGACCTTTATTCTATATACCAATAACCCTTATTTAAAACACTAGTTAACAATTGTCTGTTTTTCAAACAATCTGTAAAGGTTTTTATTTCACTGGTTGTGATAGGATTTTGTTGCGCCAAGTGTTGCGCGAGTGCAAGCGTTTGTTTCTCTAATATAAAGCTTTCACCATTGATAAAAAGGGTGGCTTGCGTGTCATTTATTATTGCCGCTTTTAAGCCTGACACCGGCATAAATTTAATATCTGGCTCAGACAGTATATCGAACAGTTTAGCTTCATCTAGTTCAGTTACCGGCACTAAAATCTCTAAGGCATGATGTCCTTGGGTGAGGTATTGGCCAATAAATTGCTCATAAAACCCTTCTTGTTCTAGTTGTTGTAACATAAATGCTTTTAATTGCTTTTTGTCATCTGGCGTAATATTAAAACTGTTTTGACATACGCTTCTTTCAGGATCGCTAAATCGTTGTTCACCCATGTTTTGATCAATGAGCTTATCAGCAAACCCTGACCATAAGTCTTGACTAGAGGGTGCTTGAAAGCCAATTGAAAAGTTCACCGAGTTTTCTATTGATACCCCGTTATGTGGATGATTGGGTGGAATATAGAGTAAGTCACCCGCAGTTGTGATCTCATCAATGACTGGCTCAAAAGCTGACACTTGTTTGAGATCTGGGTGAGGTAGCAAACTTGTTAAGCTACTATCTGGCGCACCGACTTGCCAACGCCTGGTACCGCTGCCTTGAATAATAAAGACATCATATTGATCTAAATGTGCGCCAACACCACCATTAGGTGTTGAAAAACTTACCATAACGTCATCTATGCGCCAATTAGGAATAAACGAAAAGGGGCTTAGTAAATGATGGGTCGGGCGAGACCAGTTGTTAACCGCTTGAACTAAAAGCGACCAATGAGATTCGCCATAGCATGCGAAATCCTCAAAAGGGCCATGGTCGACTTGCCAGTTACCCTCGCCATTAACACTGACTATGCGAGATTCTATTTCACCTTCCATCGCTAATCCAGCCAGTTCATCAGCTGATATAGGGTCCTGAAAGTTAGCAAAAGCCTGCTTAATTAATAACGGTTTTTTTTGCCAATACTCGGCAAGAAATCTTTCTGGGGTTAACTCTCCCCAATTGAGTGAATCCATATTCATAGCGTAACCTTAATACTTTCTGAGCTGATGTACATTGACAGGTTTGTATAGTGTGATGTTAAAAGTTTTGTTGTGCTTTTACCTTTAAATAACAAAAAGGGAGCCATAAGGTTCCCTTTTTTATAACAGCAAATTTAATTGAGTGACAAACTAGAAGTTAATCGAGTTCATTAATAAATGAAACGGCACGCCCAATGTATGATGCCGGTGTCATTTCACAAAGTTGGGCTTTTGCTGTCTCGGGTAAATCTAAATTCATGATGAATTCTCGCATAGAGTCGCCATCAACACGCTTACCACGAGTTAATTCTTTTAATTTTTCATAAGGCTTTTCAATTCCGTAACGACGCATGACGGTTTGAATTGGCTCGGCTAGTACTTCCCAATTTGCATCAAGTTCTGCTGCTAAGTTTGCTTCATTAACTTCTAGCTTACTAATCCCTTTACAGGTTGCCTGATAAGCGATTAATGCATGGGCAAAACCGACACCTAAATTACGTAAAACGGTTGAATCAGTTAAGTCACGCTGCCAACGAGAAATAGGTAGTTTTTGTGCTAAATGGCTAAATAGTGCATTAGCAATACCTAAATTACCTTCAGAGTTTTCAAAATCAATAGGATTAACTTTATGCGGCATCGTTGACGAGCCAATTTCACCGGCAATGGTTTTCTGTTTAAAGTGCCCCATGGCTATATAACCCCAGATGTCACGATCAAAGTCGATTAAAATGGTGTTAAAACGTGCAATTGCATCAAACAACTCAGCGATATAGTCATGAGGTTCAATTTGGGTAGTATAAGCGTTAAAACTCAAACCTAAAGAGTTGACAAACTCGTTGGCAAAATTGTGCCAGTCGACTTCCGGGTAAGCCGATAAATGTGCATTATAGTTGCCAACCGCCCCGTTGATTTTTCCGAGAATTTCAACTTGAGCAATTTGCTCGCGTTGGCGTTTCAAACGCACGTAAACGTTAGCCATTTCTTTACCTAACGTACTCGGTGATGCTGGTTGACCATGTGTTCGGCACATCATTGGAATGTCTTTATATTCAACAGCAAGAGCTTTTATATCGCCAAGAATATTGTCAATCATTGGCATTAATACTTGTGCACGACAATCAGATAACATTAATCCGTGTGAAAGGTTGTTAATGTCTTCAGAAGTACACGCAAAATGAATAAATTCCGTTATGGCGTTTAATTCAGCATTACCACTGATTTTTTCTTTCAGGAAATACTCAACCGCTTTAACATCGTGGTTTGTGGTTGCTTCAATATTTTTAATCGCTTGTGCATCCGCTTCAGAAAAATCAGCAACAATGGCATCAAGTAGGGCATTTGCTTGCGCTGAAAATGCAGGCACTTCAACAATTTCTGCGGTTGCCGCTAGCTTTTGTAACCAACGTACTTCAACCGTTACACGATATTTAATTAAGCCAAATTCGCTGAAAATAGGGCGCAATGATTTAACTTTACTGCCATAACGACCGTCAACCGGTGATATCGCACTTAATGCTGAAAGTTCCATAGTAAATTCCTGAAGTTATATTTAAATTTCTTTAAGTAATTGTTGAGCGCAAGCCACCATTTTTGTGCGACCAAATATGATGTTTCTTCGTTTACCACCCACTTGACGCCATAACACGCTTGAGCGAATTCCCGCTAATAATAACGCACGAATTTTGTGTTGATTACTTTGTTGTTTGAGTAAGCTTGGCTCACCTGCTACTTGGATAGGTGTGCCGATGGGGCTGAGTAAGTCACTATATATACTGGCCAAACTGGCAACAAGGGTGTCGCTGGTAATGTTATAATGCGCAAGTTGTCGTTGGCTTTGTTCAATACGCTCACCTAATAGACCAAGTTGATTTTTTTTGTTGGCTAAACGTCGCTCTAAGCCAAGTAAACTGACCACGTAGCGAGTCAGTTCTGGATCTTTTTGCTTTGTTTGATTGCCTAATTGTTCGACTAAGGCCTGCAAGCCAGATTTCAGCTGTGCGAGTTCGTTACCATAAACGTCTAGAATACTTTCTGGTGAAGTGATCATAATACTGTTTAACATCATCGCAAGTTCAGTTTCATCTACTGAACCTGTACGTGCTACTTTTTGTACTAAAACAGCAGCTTGGCATATGGCTGCCATGGTAATGGTTTGTTTTTCTAAATTATTCATGACTACCTTATATTAGCGAATAAGGGAATTGATAATACCGCCACCAAGGCAAATATTATCTTGATAAAATACCACAGATTGCCCTGGCGTTACTGAACTTTGAGGCTCAGTAAACATGACTAAATATTCGCCATTAGCCATAGGTGAAAGATTACAAGCAACATCCTGTTGTCGATAACGAGTTTTTACCGTACAACTGATCGGGGCTGTTAATTCAACACGGTCAACTAAATGTAATTGATTTGCGACTAAACCTTTGGAAAATAGTCTTGGGTGATCGTGGCCTTGGCCAACGATTAAGACATTACGCTCAAGATCTTTATCAACAACATACCAAGGCGCTTCACCCGCATTAGCAAGGCCTCCAATACGCAAGCCTTTACGTTGACCTAAAGTGTGATACATCAGACCATCATGTTCGCCAATCGCTTCACCTTCTGGTGTTTCGATAACGCCAGGTTGTGCAGGTAAATATTTACCGAGAAAGTCTTTAAATTTTCGCTCACCAATAAAACAAATGCCGGTACTGTCTTTTTTATTATGAGTGATTAAGTCAGCTTTTTCAGCAATGGCTCTCACTGCTGGCTTTTCAATATGGCCGACAGGAAAAAGTGTTTGGCCAATTTGCTGGTGACTTAAGGTATATAGAAAGTAACTTTGATCTTTATTACGGTCTAAGCCTCGGATCATTTGCCATTTTCCATCAGCAAACTTACGCTGGACGTAATGACCCGTTGCGATGTAATCGGCGCCTAAGTCTTCACAAGCAAACTCAAGAAAGGCTTTAAACTTAATTTCTTTGTTACACATGATGTCGGGATTTGGTGTTCTTCCCGCTTTATATTCAGCGAGAAAATATTCGAAAACATTGTCCCAATATTCAGTGGCAAAATTAATGGTATGAAGTTTAATACCAAGTTTCTCACAAACATTTTGTGCGTCAGCTAAATCTTCAGCCGCTGCGCAATACTCGTCATTGTCATCTTCTTCCCAATTTTTCATGAACAAGCCTTCAACTTGATAGCCTTGTTCTTTTAATAAATATGCGGAAACAGATGAATCAACACCACCCGACATACCAACAATAACCTTAGTATCTTGCGGTAATTTCTGGTTTGGCGATATTGCATTTAAATTTTGATGTTCGTTCGAGTTCATTGCAACTATATTTCAATGGAAAAAGGCGCGAAATTATAGCATGGTCATTTAGCGCGAGATAGATTAAAGATTAGATTTTAGGTGACTTAACGGGATTTTTTTACCACTGAGGTAATCTTCAATACATTCGAGTACTAACGGGCTTCGCAAATGTGCGGATTTAGCTTTAATTTGCGCTAAGGTAAACCAATGGCAAGCAATAATTTCCTCATCTTGTGGTTGTGTTGATAATAGGGAGTCGAGCTCTATCACAAAGCAAAACCTTAAATAGTAGAGACTAATAGACGCACGGTGATAATAGTAAATACCACAGAGGTAATCTGGCGATAAGCTAAGCCCGGTTTCTTCTTTTAGCTCTCGTTTTATAGCGCTTACTAGACTTTCATCACTTTCTAAATGTCCAGCAGGTTGATTGTATACTGTTTTATCACCTCCAAACCTTCAACGAGCAAAAATTTATCTTGACAGCGAACAACTACTGCTACCGTAGTGTTTGGCTTGAATTGTGCGCTGCCATGGGGATCTTTGATTTAGACATCTTGTGCAAAGTCACCTTTAGCTTTAAGCGTAGGTTTTGAGTTAGACATGACTGAGCCTTTTGTAACTGCCATTTTCAATGCCGTCTAAGGTCCATTTTCCGATACGGTATCGAATTAGTCTTAAGGTTGGGAAACCAATATGTGCAGTCATTCTTCTAACTTGGCGGTTTTTTCCTTCTTGAATAGTTATTTCTAACCAAGATGTTGGAATAGTAGCTCGCTCTCTGATGGGGGGAAATCGTGGCCAAATAGTAGGTTCGGCGATCATTCTGACTTTTGCAGGTTTGGTCAGGCCATCTTTTAATTCAACACCGTGGCAAAGTGCTTGAATATCAGCGGTTGTTGGTACTCCTTCTACTTGAGCCCAATAGGTTTTATCTGTTTTTTGGCTAGGATTAGCCAGTTTGTGCTGGAGTTTCCCATCATTGGTTAATAAGAGTAGTCCTTCACTGTCTCTATCGAGCCTACCGGCAGCGTAAACGTCTTTTATATCTATAAAATCTTTTAACGTTTTTCGATTCTGATCATCAGTAAATTGGCACAAGACATCAAAAGGCTTGTTAAAAAGGACGACTTCAGTTTTAAAGTTAACTGGTCGTACCTTTCTTGGTTTTTGTCTGTTTTTATGCGTAAACGATTGATTTTGCTTAATTGTCACTAAGGATTACCTTGTTGAATATTTATCAGCACTAATTCATCTATTTTAATGCGCTTTGAATTCCGATACTATGCGCGCGAAAATTTATTTTTGTCGATAAAATGAATATCAATTTATCCGAGTTGGTATCCATTTTATCGATTAATGGCAAATCAGCAAAGGATTTTAAATGACCACAGACACATCAAAAATTATTTATACTATTACCGATGAAGCACCTGCTTTAGCAACGTATTCTTTTTTACCTATTGTAAAAGCATTTACTGCTTCTTCTGCTATCGATGTTGAAACTCGCGACATTTCATTAGCTGGCCGTATAATTGCTAACTTTCCGAAATACTTAACTGCTGAGCAACGTATGGACGATGCATTAGCTGAATTAGGCGATTTAGCAAAAACACCTGAAGCGAATATTATTAAATTGCCAAATATTTCAGCCTCTATTCCTCAGCTACAGGCCGCAATTAAAGAGTTACAAGCAAAAGGTTATAACTTACCAGACTACCCAGAAGAGCCACAAAATGAAGCTGAAGAGTCAATCAAACTGACTTATGCAAAAGTATTAGGCTCAGCGGTAAACCCGGTATTACGAGAAGGTAA
>JBFJQB010000170.1:0-6427 GCA_041616855.1 Cognaticolwellia sp.
ACGAGATAATCAAGTAAAAGTTTTTGTCTAGCGACAATAGCGACGTAGAACCACCTGATCCCATGCCGAACTCAGAAGTGAAATGCGTTAGCGCCGATGGTAGTGTGGGAGTTCCCATGTGAGAGTAGGACATTGCTAGGCTTCTATTTAGAATACCCAGCTTTTGCTGGGTTTTCGGCCCTGTGGAGGGGTTCCCGAGTGGCCAAAGGGATCAGACTGTAAATCTGACGGCTCTGCCTTCGGTGGTTCGAATCCACCTCCCTCCACCATCATTCTTAAAGCCCGTAACGAAAGTTACGGGCTTTTTTGTATATCATAATAAATTATTGATCAACTATACTCAGCAGCACTGCTGATAGTGATGATCTTTCCAGGTCGTTAGGATAAGTACTAGCATTGCACTGAAGCAGTCTATACTGTATTCTGCACCGCCGTTTGACATTGGCTCAAACCCCCAGCAAGAAGAGAATATTCTATGAGTTTTACCGATTTAGGTTTATCTGCCCCGATTCAACAAGCTATTGCGGAAAAAGGCTACGATACACCATCACCAATTCAAGCTCAGGCTATTCCTGCAGTACTTGGGGGTAGAGACGTTATGGCTGCGGCACAAACGGGTACCGGTAAAACAGCGGGGTTCACTTTACCAATTCTTGAGTTGTTATCCAAAGGCGATAAAGTCCGAGCAAATCAGGCTCGCACCCTAATCATCACACCAACGCGTGAATTAGCTGCACAAATCGCTGAAAATGTAGAAATGTATGGTAAGCACTTAGATCTTAAATCAACGGTAGTATTTGGTGGCGTTAAAATTAACCCTCAAATGCAGCGCTTACGTCAAGGGGTTGATATTCTTGTTGCGACACCCGGCCGTCTATTAGATTTATATAATCAAAACGCAATACGTTTTAATCAATTAGAAATATTAGTGCTTGATGAAGCTGACCGAATGTTAGACATGGGGTTTCTGCGCGATATTAAGAAGATTTTGTCTTTGCTACCTAAAAAGCGACAAACGTTACTGTTTTCAGCCACATTTTCACCTGACATTCGCGAACTGGCTAAAGGCATAGTTAACGATCCAGTTGAAATCTCAATCAGCCCGAAAAATACCACGGCTGAAACTGTAGAGCAGCTCATTTATTCCGTTGATAAAAATAAGAAAGCCCCACTACTTACTCATTTGATTAAAACCAATCACTGGCAACAAGTTATTGTCTTTATGAAAACCAAACACGGTGCCAATAAATTAACTAAGCAACTCGATGCCGCAGGAATTAAAGCTTCAGCTATTCACGGTAATAAAAGCCAAGGAGCAAGAACAAAAGCCTTAGCACAATTTAAAGAAGGTAATATTAACGTACTTGTTGCGACAGATATTGCAGCACGCGGTATCGACATTGACCAATTGCCACAGGTAGTTAACTTTGAACTGCCTAATGTACCAGAAGATTATGTTCACCGTATTGGGCGCACAGGAAGAGCGGGCTCTAGTGGGCATGCGGTATCTTTAGTATGCGCGGATGAAATAGATTTATTAAATGATGTTGAGCATGTCATTCAAAGCCATTTACCAAGAGAAATTGTCACCGGTTTTGAACCAGTGCATGCTTTGCCGGATTCTCGTAAGTTGCGACCTTTAAAAGCAAAACGCCCTAAAAAACCAAAGGTTGAGCACAAAGATGGTCAGCGCTCTGGCGACAATGCTCGTGGTCATAAGCCAACAGGTAAAAATAGGCGTCATACTAACACTAATACCAGCAGTAACCCTTACGGTAATAGTGACGGCAACACCGTTGGCCGACGTCGCATTAAACCAAACCCAAGTAAATAAATAGTTAATTAAGCTGCCGATTATTTTTATTAAATTTTCGGCAGTTTTGTTTTAAGCGTTAATTATTGTTTGGCCAATAATTTGTCGAGATTATTAGCAAAAGCTTGACGATCACTTTGGCTAATCGGTGGTGCACCACCCGTTTCAATACCACTTGAGCGCAGGGTATCCATAAAATCACGCATATTGAGGCGCTGACGAATATTACTCTCGGTGTAAAGCTCACCCCTAGGATTTAGCGCTAAACAGCCGTTTTCAACCACTTCTGCAGCTAGAGGGATATCAGCGGTGATCACTAAGTCATTAGGCTTGGCACGTTTAACAATTTCATTATCTGCGACATCAAAGCCAGCACTTACCTGAACGAAGCTGATGACTTTAGACGGAGGAGTCTTTAGATAATGATTTGCGAGTAAAATTGTCGGTGTTTGAGTGCGCTCTGCTGCGCGAAATAATATCTCTTTTATTACTACTGGACAGGCATCAGCATCAACCCAAATTTTCATGGTTTACCTTTAAATTTCAACTATGACTTAACAGCTGCTAATGTAACGCTAAACACACGGTATTGTAAGTTTTTCCAATATTTGATTAGATTGATATGAGCTAGCTCAATTTACAGGACAAAAGATGAAGCAACCACAAAGAGATATCACACTAAGATTTTTGGCAGAGCCACAAGACGTCAATTTTGGTGGTAAGGTACATGGCGGTGCAGTAATGAAATGGATCGATCTCGCTGCTTACGCTTGTGCCGCAGGTTGGAGCGGACGTTATTGTGTAACGGCTTATGCGGGTGGTATTCGTTTTGTCGCCCCAATTCATGTCGGCAGTTTAGTGGAAGTAGAAGCCAAGGTTATTTATACCGGTAACTCTTCCATGCATATCGCTTTGGAAGTTAATGCTTGTGATCCTAAGTCGTTAAATCGACGACTGACCACGCATTGTATTGTTATTATGGTTGCAGTTGATCAAAATGGTCAGTCTGAGCGCATTCCAAAATGGATTCCAAAGACCGATGAAGATATAAAGCAGCATGAAACAGCGAAAAAATTGATGGAATTACGCAAACAGATCGGCGAAGAGATGCAAATTTTTGTAGAATAGTGTCTAAATGAAAATAGCTTTTATCAGGACTTCACGTGTTAGAGCCAGAAAAAATTAAACAAATATTGCAAATGGATGACGCACAACGAGCAGCGTATTTCGTTAATGAGGTCGTCAGCCAAAACCAACTTTGGATTTTGACCGATGAACATGGCTGTGTGATGCTCAATACGGAAGAAGAAGATTGTGTACCCGTGTGGCCAAATCAAGAGTTTGCCCTGGCTTGGGCAACAGATGAATGGCAGTCCTGTCAACCTGAAGCCATCTCCTTAAACAAATGGTTTAGTCGATGGAGTCATGGCCTAGCGGATGATGAACTCGCACTGGTGGTTTTCCCCAGTCAAGATGAACAAGGTTTAGTTTATTATCCTGATGAACTTGAGCATGAACTTAAGCAAAAAAAACATTCGATTAAGCAGCGATAGGTAACCATGAGTTTTTCTTCCCTAGCCCTAGACAAGTCACTGACTGATGCCGTTAAAGCATTAGGCTATAAGCGACCAACGCCAATTCAACAACAAGCAATTCCCGCTATTTTAGCCAATAAAGATATTATGGCAGGTGCTCAAACCGGTACCGGTAAAACCGCCGCTTTCGCTTTACCGATTTTGCAACGTTTGTCGGAGAATATTCCTGCAGCAAGACCGGTAAGAGCATTGGTATTAACACCGACACGCGAGCTGGCTCAACAGGTTTATAAGAGCTTTGTTAGCTATGCTGAAAACACTGAACTTAACATTGCTGTTGCCTATGGCGGAGTCAGTATTAAACCGCAAATTGACGCCATTGAAAAAGGCGCGGATATTTTAATTGCCACGCCAGGCCGATTACTTGATCACATCATTAATGGCAGTGTGTTACTAATTCACCTTGAAACCATTGTATTTGATGAAGCTGATCGGATGTTAGATATGGGCTTTAAAGATGAAATTGACCGAATTCTAAATCGCCTACCGCCAAAACGTCAAACCTTACTGTTTTCAGCAACCTTTGATGATGCGATATTTAAACTCAGTAAAACCTTACTTAATGAACCTGAGCTTATTGAAGTGAGTGAACGTAATACCGCCGCGACTCAAGTTGAACAAATTGTTTATACCGTTGATAGCGATCGAAAGCGCGAGTTAACCTCATATTTAATTGGTTCTAAAAATTGGCAGCAAGTGCTTATTTTTACTCGGACTAAGCAAGGTGCTGATGACCTTGCGAAAGAAATGTCAAAGGACGGTATTAAAACCCAGTCTATCCATGGCGATAAATCACAGGGTGCACGCGATAAAGCGTTAGCGGAATTTAAAGCTGGAAAAACCCGCGCGTTAGTGGCAACCGATGTTGCAGCACGTGGTATTGATATCCATGATTTACGTTATGTCATTAATTACGAACTGCCCTATATTGCAGAAGATTATATTCATCGCATTGGCCGGACTGGTCGTGCTGGTAATGAGGGTTTAGCGATCTCTTTAATGAGTCCGTCAGAAGCGTGGTTGTTAGAAGCGGTTGAAAAAGTATTAGACAGCCGCTTAATGCAACAATGGCTACCAGGTTACGAACCAGACTTAACCAAAACTGAGACACCGGCTCGGAAAAACACTTTAGGCCGACAAAAGAAACAAGGCCGACAACAAGCCTTTGGTGATAGAAATAAAACTAATGCCAATAAACAGCGCCGACGATAAGATCGAACAAAATTATATTAAAAATACCGAATATTTATATTCGGCATTTTTGTATCAGCTTTATTTAGGTAATGCTATTGAAAGAAGAAGTAGGGGAGTTGATAAGTTTCATTAGCAAAAATTAAAAACAATGTTAAAGCGTGAACAAATACGCGACTAAGTCATTATATTCAGCAAAGAAATTATTTATATCAAGTGATTTACTATTGATTAAATATTTTCCGTTAACGACCATGGTAGGCACACTGGTCAGTTGACGACTTTCTGACAACATATCTTGTATTTTCTTTTCGCTTTTTGCCTGTCCGATCACCGAAAAACTTTTCATACCTTGATCAAATTTCTTGCCGTCGCCACCACTTAACACAAAAATATTACGGATATCTTTTTCTTCAGTAATCGTTGCTTTGTCGGTTTGTAAGTACTTAAAAACCTTAGCAGAAAATTGTTCATCAAGGCCCGTTTTCTCCGCGATAATTAACGCCTTGCTGAGCATAAATTGAATTTCTGCTGAGGTGTGTCCCATAAAATCAACATGCACTTTGTTGAATGTAGCTTGTTCGGGCATGATCTTTTTGAAACCATCAAGATAAGGTTCATAGGCTCGACAGGTTGGGCAATAGTAAGAGAAATATTCACTTAGCTCAGGCGTTGCTGTTTTCTTTGCAGCAACTATTTTGTAGTGTTTTCCTTCTTCAAAAGTTGCTGAAACACTATTAACACTCATACTAAGTAATAAGGTTACTGCCAGCTTTGAGATAAAATTTTTTACTGTTGTCATCGTTATCCTTAATGTTTTTTCCAAGAAAATGTATTGCCTAGAGTTGTAGACCCGACTAAATTAAAAATGTTCACAGCGCATGATAAAAATGTATGTCATCGCGGTTATTGCTAGCTAATTAAGCGGTAATTTTCTGTGATAGTGATGATAAAGCTTTTCAAATTGAATGCTTTAGCAGCCTGAGTTAACGCTAGATATCAATCAAAGTAACCAGAATCCAAGGAAAAATAATGCCCAGTGATGAAATTGATTATCAAATTATTGGCCACTCAATGCAGTTAGTGGAGGTGACACTCGATCAGGGAGAAACGGTGGTGGCAGAAGCCGGCGCGATGAATTATATGGAAGATGGTATCGCATTTGAAACCAAGATGGGTGATGGCTCAAATGCCAATCAAGGCATCATGGGCAAGTTGTTTTCAGCCGGCAAAAGAATGTTAACAGGGGAGTCGTTGTTTATGACTCATTTTTCCAATCAACATAGCCAGCGTCGCACGGTTGCCTTTGCTGCACCTTATCCGGGCTCGATTATTAGTATTGACCTTGCCGAGATTGGCGGCAGCGTAACGTGCCAAAAAGATGCCTTTTTATGTGCGGCACTAGGAACAAAAGTTGATATCGCTTTTAATAAACGTTTAGGCAGTGGTTTTTTTGGTGGTGAAGGCTTTATTTTAGAGCGGCTTGAAGGTGACGGTTTAGCATTTTTGCATGCCGGAGGCACCATTATCGAAAAAGAATTAAACGGCGAGATCTTGCGGGTAGACACGGGCTGCTTAGTGGGTTTTAGTGATGGCATTGACTACGATATTGAATTGACAAAAGGCTTGAAAAGTATGTTGTTCGGGGGCGAAGGGCTGTTTATCGCGACGCTTTCTGGTCATGGCAAAGTGTGGTTACAAAGTTTACCGTTCTCTCGTTTAGCGGATCATATTATTGCCCATGCACCGATACAGGGTGGTAAAAATAAGGGCGAGTAAGTTACAAAAAAGCATAAGACAAAAGTTAATTTATTGATGCTGTATCACG
>JBFJQB010000171.1:0-6424 GCA_041616855.1 Cognaticolwellia sp.
AAACCATACAGTTCTTGGCCTTTATGATAAATTCGTGTTTCTGGAGAGTTAAGGTATTTTGGGGTGCCGTCGCCAAGGACTCGACCACCAAAACCAATGACTCGGCCGCGTTTGTCACGAATAGGGAATTGAATACGGCCTCTAAAACGGTCGTAAGGTTTGTTTTTATCACCTTGAATGGCCATGCCTAAATCGACAAGTTGTTGATTGGTTTGGCTACTGCGGCCAAATACTTTCATCATGCCATCCCAAGCGTCACTAATATAACCAATGCCAAAGCGTTTAACTATTTCGCCACTTAAGCCGCGACCTTTTAAATAATTTATCGCAACGTCTTTATCGGTGGCCACTTTTAATTGTTGCTGATAAAAACGGCTGATTTGCGCCATTAATTCATAGTCATCCTGCTTTTGGATGTAGGCTTTTTGATCTTGTTTTTGTTGAGCAGGCGAGCGATTAGTTTGTTCGCGTGGCACTGCCATATTGTAATGGGAGGCAAGCTCTTCTACTGCATCAGGAAACTCTAAACGGTCAAACTCCATTAAAAATGAAATAGCATTACCGTGCTCACCACAGCCAAAGCAGTGATAAAACTGTTTGTCTTGGCTGACGCTAAATGAAGGAGATTTTTCAGTATGAAATGGACAGCAAGCTTGATAATTTTTACCCGCTTTTTTCAATGGTACACGAGAATCTATTAATTCAACAATATCAGCACGAGCTAATAAGTCATCAATAAATTGTCGGGGGATCATACCAGCCATAAATACCATTTCTTCCAAAAAATCTTATTTTACACAAATTAATCCGGTAAAGTAGCGGATTTTAATATGCTAGATAAAATAAAACCGCGAGGCCAAAGCTATCGCGGTTTATATTCAAAATGAACAGTGACGTTCAAAAGGAACGTTTAACTAACTGTTTAAAATTGCTCTAACTTGGCCACTTACTGCGCCCATGTCTGCTTTACCTTGCATTAACGGTTTTAATACCGCCATGACTTTACCCATATCAGCCATTGAGGCTGCACCGGTATTGGTAATAGTATCTGCAACCAGTTGGTTAATTTCTTCTGCGCTTAATGGCTGTGGCAAAAAATCTTCTATGGCGCTGACTTCTGCTGCTTCTTGAGCTGCTAATTCATCGCGACCACCGTCAGTAAACATTTTGATAGATTCTTTGCGTTGTTTAACCATTTTAGTCAACAAGGCAATGATGTTTTCATCAGTTGCTTCGGTATTGTGATCTATTTCTGCCTGCTTTATCGCAGAGAGTGCCATACGTATTACGCCAAGACGAAGTTTGTCTTTAGCGCGCATGGCATTTTTCATTTCATCTTTAAGTTGACTAAGTAGACTCATGATTTAATTACTCTTAAGTTAACTCAGTTGACTTAGATATTACTAAGGTGTCTTAGTACATGCGAACGCGACGAGCGTTCTCACGAGAAACTTTTTTAGCTGCACGTTTAACTGCGGCTGCTTTTTTACGCTTACGTTCCCAAGTTGGCTTTTCATAAGACTCGCGACGGCGAACTTCTGAAAGGATACCTGCTTTTTCACATGAACGTTTGAAACGACGTAATGCTACGTCAAATGGTTCGTTTTCTCTTACTTTAATTACTGGCATGTACTTTGTTACCTTAGATATATATCTATATAAAATCGGTGAATAATTTCGGCTATTTGCCTTATCATCACCCGCTCTATTCAAAAATTGGTGCCGTATTCTAATGCGAATGCTATAGCAATGTAAAGTAGTAATGGTGTTAGGGTTAAATAATTACTTAATTTGGCTGGTCGATTAGGTCAAAAGCGGGCATTTACAATATAAGTAGTGGGCTAAGTACGTTGGTATTTTAAAGCTATTGCTATCTTAAAGAGATTTAAACGGGCTTTTGCACGCTATAAATTGAAAGTTGCGTGCTCGATAGGTAAAATCATCGGCCAAATGACGGCTGCTTACCTTATGCTGGCAAATAGTCGACTTCTAAATTGTTGTAAAACCCTTAGGTAAAGAACAGCTATGCGAATTTTAGGTATTGAAACTTCTTGCGATGAAACCGGTATTGCTATTTATGATGATGGTCAAGGCGATCTTCCTGAAGGTATAGTCGCGCACCGTTTATATAGCCAAATAGCCGTACATGCCGATTATGGCGGGGTTGTGCCAGAGCTAGCATCACGTGATCATGTCCGAAAAACGATTCCATTAATTAAAGAAGTGCTGGCGGAAGCTAACTTAACGCCAGCAGATTTGGATGGTGTTGCTTATACCGCAGGTCCTGGCTTAGTTGGCGCGTTACTCGTGGGGTGTTCAATCGGTCGTAGCTTAGCTTATGGTTGGAACCTCCCTGCGGTGCCAGTACATCATATGGAAGGGCATTTATTAGCGCCGATGTTAGAAGAAAATGTCCCTGAGTTTCCTTTTGTGGCTTTATTAGTGTCGGGCGGTCATACCATGTTGGTTCGCGTAGACGGTATTGGTCATTATGAGTTATTGGGTGAATCGGTCGATGATGCCGCCGGTGAAGCATTTGATAAAACAGCTAAGTTACTTGGGCTTGATTATCCTGGCGGTCCGGTATTAGCGAAAATGGCTGAAAAAGGCCGAAAAGGACGTTATAAATTTCCACGACCTATGACTGACAAGCCCGGATTAAACTTTAGTTTTAGTGGTTTGAAAACCTTTGCTGCCAATACTATTCGCAAAGAGGATACCGAAGAGTTAACACCGGAGCAGAAAGCGCAAACTCAGGCTGATATTGCTTATGCCTTTCAAGACGCGGTGGTCGATACTTTAGCTATTAAATGCAAGCGGGCATTAAAACAATGTAATTTAAATCGCTTGGTAATTGCCGGTGGCGTTAGCGCTAACAGTGAACTAAGAGAAAGATTAGCAGCAATAACAAAGAAATTAGGCGGGGAAGTCTTTTACCCTAGACCGGAGTTTTGTACTGATAATGGCGCGATGATTGCCTATGCGGGTTTGCAACGGTTAAAGGCAGGTGTTGATACCGATTTAACTTTTAAGGCAACGCCTCGCTGGCCACTCGATACGTTAGCAGCCATTTAATTTACGGCATTGCAGGTTATTTTTTCGTAAAAGATATTTTAGTTTCCGTACCCTGTAACAATCTAATGATATTTTCTTTATGTCGAAAGATGATCAGCCCAGATAACATCAATACCGGGTAAACATAAATGGGCTTTAATAACCAAGTGTAGACTGGTGCCATTGAGACAGTAATGATTGCCGCTAAACTGGAATAACGAGTGACTTTCGCAACTAAAATCCACGTGAGAACGAGTAATCCACCTAGGTCTAAGCCAATAGGCAATAATACTCCAAATGCAGTCGCAACGGCTTTGCCGCCATTGAAGTTGAAAAATACTGGGTACATGTGGCCTAAGCAAGCGGCGAGGGCTATTATGCCCAGGTAAACGGGCTCTAAGCCTAAGAAATAGCCGCCCCATACGGGTAATGTCCCTTTGAGGATGTCAAAAAGCAGTACTGCAGCAGCAACAAATTTATTGCTGATTCGCAAGACATTGGTCGCACCGGGATTTTTTGAACCTGTTGAGCGAGGGTCTGGTAAATTTAATAGTTTGCAAAGTAAAATGGCACTGGAAATTGAACCCACTAAATAAGCCAATATAACCATGATAAATGTGATCAATAAACTATCGATACTCAGTTCCTTTTAAAGCTAGGTTCTAGCAAAAACGATAAAATAACTTTTCTTTAGCGATTTTTGTCATTGTAGCGTGATGTTTACTAGTTTTTCTAGACCTGCGCAGGTAAACTCGCCATTTATTTTTAACTCAAGTTATAACGGTTGTTTGTTCTATCTTGTTTAACAATGACATAAATAATAACAAACCATGTAAAGGGTTTTCGTATGGATAAAGTCTATATTGAAGGATTAACCTTCCAAACAACCATTGGTTTCTACTCGTGGGAAAAAGAAATAAAGCAAACCTTAGTAATAGATTTAGCCATGGGCTGGCATATAGCGCCAGCAGCAGAAAACGATGAGCTAGCAAAAACATTGGATTATGCTGAAATATCACAAGCCATTGTTGAGTTTGCCAATGCGAATCCTGTTGATCTAATTGAAACCCTAGCTGAACGTATTGCTACATTTCTTATGAACCAATACCATATTCCTTGGTTACGGTTAAAATTAATGAAACCTACCGCGGTACATAATGCAACAACCGTAGGGGTTGAAATTGAACGCGGCCAACAGTTATCGGGTCCAACATTATAATGGCTGAAATTTATATTTCGCTCGGCAGTAACATCAACCGCCAGCATTATATAAAACAGGGCCTTAATGCTTTAACGGATGCCTTTGGCACGCTGATGTTATCGTCGTTATTTGAAAGTGAAGCAGTCGGCTTTGCAGGTAAGCCTTTTTACAATATGGTAGTTGGCGTAAAGACCGAGCAAACGTTGGCCGCAGTGGCGACAACGTTACGTGCAATAGAATTTGCCCATGGTCGATGTCAAAACGCTAAGAAGTTTAGTCCGAGGACATTAGATTTAGATCTATTGCTTTATGATGATGTTATTGCCGAATCTCCAGCTCAAATACCGCGCGATGAAATTACCAAAAATGCCTTTGTATTATGGCCGTTAGCTGAATTGGCTGGGCATTTAATACACCCTGTTATCGGCAAAAGCTATAACCAATTATGGCAGCAGTACGACAAGAATAACCAAAAACTGAAAAAAGTGCCTTTAATTTGGCAAGCACAATAGGGAAATATAAGTAAAATGAGCACAATTGAGATTTTTATTTTATCGTTAATTCAAGGGTTAACTGAGTTTTTACCGATATCGAGTTCGGCACACTTGATTTTGCCATCAGCTATTTTAGGTTGGAATGACCAAGGGTTGGCGTTTGATGTTTCTGTGCACGTCGGCACGTTATTGGCGGTTGTGCTTTATTTTCGTCAAGAAGTCGGTGCAATGGCAGTAGCTTGGGTGGGGACATTAAAAGGCCAGCGAGATAATTTTGATGGCAAATTGGCTTGGTGGATTATTTTTGCCACCATACCCGCCGGTTTGTTTGGTTTGCTAGGTAAAGATTTTATTGAAGAGCATTTACGCAGTGCGCTTGTTATTGCAGCAACCACACTAATATTTGGACTTTTACTTGGTCTTGCTGATGTTAAGGCCAAACAAAACGTCAGTATTGAGAAGCTAGGTTTTAAAGGCGCCATGTTAATTGGTTTAGCACAGGCTGTAGCGTTAATTCCGGGCACATCGCGTTCTGGTATTACTATGACGATTGGTTTGATGTTAGGGCTAAGCAGAGAAAATGCCGCGCGTTTTTCCTTTTTATTGTCCATTCCTGCGATTGCCATGGCTGGCAGCTATTTAACCTTGAAATTAATTTTGGCAGCAGAAGCCGTTAATTGGTCGGCCATGGGCTTAGGTAGCGTGTTGGCCTTTGTTAGTGCTTATGCCTGCATTCATTACTTCCTTATTTTAGTGGGTAAAGTCGGTATGATGCCATTTGTTATTTATCGTTTAGTACTAGGTGCTGGTCTGCTTTGGTTTGTGCTCGGTTAATTGCTACAATAACGCCAATTTTTTAAAACGCGCTTTGGCGCGTTTTTGTTATACACACAAACATGACATGAACATACTAAGCGTTAATTAAACTGGCGCCTTTAGTATTATTTAAATCTACTCAGTCAGCATTGTGCTAACTGAACCTTGTAGATATTTACTTTATAAAAAGTGAGACTTTTGATGGATTTGTCTTTAACTGAAGAACAAATAATGATTCAAGATATGGCGCGTAAGTTTGCCGATAGTGAATTAGCTCCCGTAGCTGCAAAGCTTGATGAAACAATGGATCAAACGGTATTTTTAGAAAATTTAGCGCAACTAACAGAGCTAGGTTTTATGGGCTTGAATATTAAAGCTGAATACGGTGGTGTTGAAGCTGGAAGTGTCGCTTTTAGTTTAGCGATCACAGAAATTGCCCGTGCTTGCGCAGCAACTGCGGTAACTACATCCGTAACCAATATGGTAGCTGAAGTTATACAAGCGGTTGGCAATGAAGAGCAAAAAAACAAATATCTACCGAAAATTTGTAGTGGTGAATATCGTGCTGGTGGCTTTTGTTTAACGGAAACCACTGCAGGTTCAGACCCCGCAGGTATGAAAACGCAAGCTGTTAAAGACGGCGATGATTATATTATTAGTGGCAGTAAGCTTTATATTACTAGTGGCTCGTTTGCTGATGTCTTTGTTGTTTGGGCTGTTACCGACCCTACAGCGAAAAAGGGTAAAGGTATTTCTTGCTTTATCGTTGAAGCAGACACCGCCGGCATTACAATTGGCAAACCTGAAGAAAAAATGGGCCAAAAAGCGTCACCAACCAATGAGGTGCATTTTGACAATT
>JBFJQB010000172.1:0-6324 GCA_041616855.1 Cognaticolwellia sp.
AAGTAGGGATCACTGAGCATGGCATGTAGTAAATCTTGGCAAATGCGTCCTGACTTACCCCATTGACCTTGAGCGTCATAACGCCCTGATTGATGCTGACTAAACCAATAATCCATTAAAGCGTTGCCAGGGCCGGTATCAAAACCGCTGGTTTTATCCGGCGCATTTTTGGGTAGGAAAGTAATATTCGCAATACCACCAATATTGACCACAAATACGTCTTTGTCATTCGCCGCAAAAATAGCTTGGTGGAAAGCGGGCACCAATGGCGCACCTTGGCCACCAAGTGCGATATCTTTAGTTCTAAAGTCGCCAACCACACGAATGCCGGTTAATAATGCTAAGGTTTGTAAACAGCCAATTTGCAAGGTAAAAGGTCTGGTTACTTGTTGGCTTGTTATGGGGCGATGTCGAATGGTTTGGCCATGACAACCAATCGCCGTAATCTCGGATGAAGATATCTTTTCTTGTTGTAAGAACTGCAAAATGGCTTGAGAAAACTGCTGTGCTAATTCAACGTTTAAACTACCGGCTCGATCTATTTCATTATCGCTGGCGTTATATAGACTCATTATTTTTTGCTGAGTGTCGTTATCGTAAGCTTGATAATAACTCGCGATTAATTTCGCCCCGTGAGCTTGTTGCTGGCCTTCATCAAATTCGACCAACGCCAAGTCAATACCATCAGCACTAGTGCCTGACATTAAGCCAATATAACGCACTTTATTACCCATGCTATTGAACGCTAACTGGCTTTGCTTGCATGGCGAGCATGGCACGACGAGAGCCTGATAATTCTGCAAGGCGTTGTTTTGCTATCGCATCAAATTTTTCGCGATATTTACCACTAATAGGTTTAGCGTCAGGCAGTTTTACAGTTCTAGGGTTGCGATGCACACCATTAAGTAAAAATTCATAATGTAAATGTGGTGCTTGCGACATACCGGTAGAGCCAACATAACCGATGACTTGACCTTGCTTGACCCGCTGACCTTTTTTAACTGCGCGTTTGGAAAAGTGTAAATACTTGGTAACAATGCCATTACCATGTTGGATAAAAACATAATTACCGTTGTATTTATTGTAAGTTGAATGGGTGACCCTGCCATTGCCTGCCGCCACTACGGGGGTGCCTTTTTTAGCACGATAATCAGTACCGTTATGTGCTTTCCAACGCTTTTGAATGGGATGAAAACGTTTGCGTTTAAAGTTAGAGCTGATATAGCGAAAGTTTACCGGCGCCCGTAAAAACGCTTTGCGCATACTCCTGCCATCCGGTGAATAGTATTCATCGTCGGTAAAACGAATGGCTTGAAAAGCTTCGCCTTGGTTAATAAATTCAGCCGCGAGAATTTTTCCTGTACCGATAAATTCGCCTTCGATATATTGGTTTTCATAGATAACATTAAAGCTATCGCCTTCACGAATATCTAAAGCAAAATCAATGTCCCAGCCGAAAACGTTAGCTAAGCTAATAATTTGACCGTCATTTAAACCAGCGGCGGCGGCGGCATTCCAAAAATTAGATTTGATGGTACCTTGAGCGATAGCTTCACGTACCTCGACACTTTTACTTTCTTTATAAGCGTGATATTGCTGATTTTGTAAATTGACAAATAAAGTCTCGTTTTTTGATAGCGGATACTCAAGGGAGACTAAATTGCCTTCATCATCCTTACCAATGCGGATAAGATCGCCAACATTAAGCCTTTTCAGTAAGTTACTGTCTTCACCTTTCGCGGTGATCACTTTATGAGTGGTGGTGGCATTTAAACCATTGCGCTTAAATATTTTTGCCAAGGAATCGCCACTTTTTACCTTCACCGATTGCCAGTGTAATTGCGCTGCGCTTTCTTCAATATTGCTGGGTAGATCTCTGGTTGGAGCTTGCGGTAGGGTCAATGTTTCGATTGGCTGAGCGGGCAGATTGATATTACTTGGCGTCGCTGTGCTTCCTGCTTGCTCAGGCATGGCCACTTGATAACGCTGACCAACTTTAAATTCGCCATTAGCACTAGAATGATTTTTATTATTGCTTGTTAATGGCAGCATTAATAAAAATAGCACTATAACAGCGCAAGCCGTAATTATTATTTGGTGCTGTTTTGGTAAGGCAAAATATAATTTGTTTATATTTTTCAAAAAGCTAAGACCCATAAATGAAATTTGAATACGAAAATTGTCGTTTACTATAACAAAATATTATCATCCTAAACAATGATAGGGTTTTCACCCTAGAGAAAATTACAGTAGAATTCGGCAATTAATTATTGATAACGAGCGGACGTAGTTTTACTGGCGTTTGTTATATAGCCTTTGTTGGAGCCTTGTAAATGTCAGATGTAAACCAAGCGTTTGAAGAAATAAAACGCGGCGCGGAAGAAATTCTGCTAGAAGATGAATTGTTGGAAAAGCTAAAGCAAGGCAAACCGCTAAAAATTAAAGCAGGTTTTGATCCAACAGCCCCCGATTTACATCTTGGTCATACCGTATTGATCAATAAGTTACGTCAGTTTCAACAACAAGGGCACGAAGTTATTTTCTTAATTGGTGACTTCACGGGCATGATCGGTGATCCAACCGGTAAAAATGTGACACGTAAACCTTTAACCAAAGAAGACGTGTTATCAAATGCTGAAACTTATAAAGAACAAGTGTTTAAAATTCTAGACCCAGCAAAAACCGCCGTTGCTTTTAACTCGACCTGGATGGAAAAACTAGGTGCAGCGGGTATGTTAAAGCTTGCTTCTCGCCAAACAGTTGCCCGTATGATGGAACGCGATGACTTTAAAAAGCGCTATAACGGAGGTCAAGCAATCGCCATTCATGAATTTATGTACCCATTAGTGCAAGGTTGGGATTCTGTTGCCTTAGAGGCGGATGTTGAATTAGGTGGAACCGACCAGAAGTTTAACTTATTGATGGGGCGTGAGCTGCAAAAGTCAGAAGGCCAACGTCCGCAAACTGTGCTGATGATGCCATTATTAGAAGGTTTAGATGGCGTACAGAAAATGTCGAAGTCATTAAACAATTATATTGGCATTACTGATGCGCCTAACGAGATGTTCGGTAAGATCATGTCAATTTCTGATGACTTGATGTGGCGCTATTATGAGCTATTAAGTTTTAAGCCGATTGAGGTTATTAATGACTATAAAGAAAAAATTGTTGCAGGCGCGAATCCTCGTGATGTGAAAATTGATTTAGCGAAAGAGCTAATTGAACGCTTTCATGATCATGCGGCGGCAGAAGCGGCTCATCAAGAGTTTATTAATCGCTTCCAAAAAGGCGCGTTGCCTGACGATATGCCAGAGCTAGATGTGATGACTGAAAATGGTGAAATTGCTATCGCTAACTTGCTAAAAGAAGCCGGTTTAGTGGCCAGTACATCGGAAGCGATGCGGATGATCAAACAAGGCGCTGCGAAAATAGCAGGCGAGAAAGTCAGCGATAATAAGTTAGTAATTAAAGCGGGCTCTAGCGCTGTTTACCAAGTCGGTAAACGTAAGTTTGCTAAAGTTAGCGTTAAATAAATACCGTTTCTATCAGCGTATAAATCATAAGCCAGTCATCAATACTGGCTTTTTATTGCTTATCAACATTTCTTTTCTCCAGCCAACATTAAACAGTTTGCCTTTTAAAGATGCGATGGACTTAAGATTATCTAACTAGATGATAAAGTCAGTCTACTGCTGAGCTCACGGCCCTAACATTACTCACTTTGATTATGTCTTTAAAGCTAATATCGAGAGCAAATGTTGTAATTTAAAAACAGCTAGGTAATCTAGTATGATGATTTCTTGTTTGAAGCTTACATGATAAATATTCGATTATTGAGCTGCTTAGCCTTAATAACCAGCTTAGTGTCTTGTTCAGCAACTAATGTCGCTACCACGGCGTTTCGAGATGGCTTTGATTTCTCGGCAGTGGAAAGTTATAGCACTTATGGGCGCAACTCAGCCTTCGGGGATTTACAAAACCTTAATGATAGTATGCGCAACACCATTGAACTCGCCATTGAACAAGGTTTTGATGAAAATGGTTTTCGTTATCACGCCTTCAAAAATGCCGATATCGTGATTGCTTATCACTTGCTTGATCAAAACTTTGCCGAACTCAATAAATACAATAAACAAGTAAAGTATTGTGGCTATTGCTTAAATGCCGGCAAAACTACACGTGTAGAGCTAGAAAAAAAACTCCGCCCTGGCAGTTTAGTACTTGATATTATTGACCCGAAAAGCCAGCGCTCAGTCTGGCGCAGTGTTTATCCTTTAGGCTTTAAAGACACCGACAATAGCCGTGAAATGCAGAAAAAAATTAGCAAAGCAGTCGACAACATGTTGAGAGATTATCCGCGCGCTAACAAAACGAGTGCTATAACGCATTTAAGTCGTGAGTTAGTGTAATGACTAAGTGGCTAGTGATTACCTTGTTAGCGCTGACAGGCTTTATGGTTATCATGCTTGGTTTAGGTTATTTATTGTCAGAAAACGAAAAAGCTACCACGCTATTGAAAAATCAACTAGAGCAACAGGCTCAGCTCGCTCAGCAAAAAACAGATCAAAGTAATGCGCTTGATAATTACACTAACATTATAACGACGGGTATTGACTCAAAAGCAAGTGCAAAACAAGCGGATGCAAAAATTATGAAAAGCTTTGAACAGACATTACTCAATAATTTAACTTGCATGACCGTAGCACAATGCCAAGTAGAGAGCGTGAAATTTAAAAATACCGACTGCCACTTAGCCAGCAATATTATCGGTGTATCGCAACTGAAAAAAATAGCTACTGAAGCGATCAATATCAACACTTGCCCGATTGTCCCCTCTGATAGCCAACTTGCTTGTCAGCAAAATATCTGCACCTTCATTAGCTCTAGCAAATAGTTTTTAACTGTCGAGTTTAGTGCTACTTTTCATTGCCACTGACACGAGCATCTTGGGCTGGTTTGGGTGATACCCAAGCCAACTCAATATAACGGTTTCAGCGTATCATAGTAATTTAACTTCAAGGCTTGGCGTAGACTAAAGGGTTTTTCCCTTTATAAACCGCTATAACGCGGAAGATAAGTTACTGTGCAGCGCCTGAAGGTGGCTTTAACAAGCATTTATACTGCGTTAATTATTTTGGATAGTGAATAACAATATATAAAAACAATTGCCTTGTCTAAATGCTTTTTAATTGCCACTGAAACGAGCATCTTGAGCTGGTTTGGGTATATAATAAGGCATTGTTTTTAATAAATTGTATGTGATATGAGCTTCCCAGAAGATGAAACAGGCCAAGTACTCGCAGAAATGCAAGCTGCAGGCATTGATTTAAATGAAATGCACTCAGTGGTGTTTTTTCAGTTATTTGAACAAGAGCAACAAGCCCAAGCTTTGGTTGCACATTTGGCTGAGCAAGCGCCAGATATGTTGGTTGAACTTACCGCAGATGAGCTGCCGAACGTCTGGGATGTGAACTGTACGGTGTCTATGATTCCAAGTTATGATGCCATTGTTGCCCAAGAAGCTGAATTTGAACAACTAGCGGCAAAATTTAAAGGCTACAACGATGGTTGGGGTATAGAAGCTTAAGCATTTAAGTATCACGATACTTTTTGATGATTTTGAAAATAATAAATGATGAAATCGAGCCAAACAGTGAGTTACTCGTTTTTATCACTTTGCTCTTGTTCAATAATTTGAAAAGCGGGTAACGTTACACGCCAATAAATTGCCGCTAAACGCAAAGATAGCGCGCCTAATATTGCACCAATAATAGCAATATGTTCAGGCAAGCCAATATAAACTAATAAGGTAAATAATGCGCCACCTAAGATGGCGGCGGTAGCATAAATTTCTTGTCGTAAAATCATCGGGATCACGTTACATAAAACGTCTCGAAGCATGCCGCCAGCTACGCCTGTCATCATCCCCATAACAATTGCTACCGGAATTGCCGCTCCTAAACTGAGCGCCTTTTCTGTGCCCAGTACGGCAAATAAGGCTAAACCAAAAGCGTCTGAAACTAATAAAAAGCGCTTAGGGATACGCTTCGGGCAACGAATAAAAATAATGGTGAGCACCGCGGTGGCGAGAATTACATAAAGGTAAACGGGGTTTTCAACCCAAAATACTGGCGTTTGTAAAATAACATCGCGCATAGTGCCGCCGCCAATAGCGGTAACGGCAGACAACACAACCACGCCAAAAGGGTCAAGTTTATAGCGTCCGGCCATTAATGCCCCAGAAAAGGCAAAAACCACAATGCCGAACATATCAAGCCAATAGAGTAACTCTGACATTTGTAGAAGGGCTTATTTTACTAGAGG
>JBFJQB010000173.1:0-6284 GCA_041616855.1 Cognaticolwellia sp.
TATTCACCCAATGGTCGCTACTTAGCCTATAAAGCCATGACCGTTCCAGGTTATGAGTCTGATAAGTTCACTGTGATGATCCGCGATAGCCAAACCGGTAAAACCCGCGCAGTGGCAAAGCAATGGGATCGATCAGTCAGCGAACTTGTTTTTGGTGATGATAATCGTACGCTTTTTGTTACCGCTAACGATCTTGGGCAAAAAAGCATTTTTGAAATCAATCCAGAGTTTGGTGATGTGCGCCGAGTCTTTAGCGATGGAACTGCCGGTAAAATTGCTGTGAGCGCGGATAAAGTTTTCTTTACTCGTCACGCATTAGATGCTCCAACTGATATTTACGCTATTGATCGTGACGGTTATCAATTAACACAACTGACTAAAGTTAATGAAACTAAATTAGCCAATATCGCGCTAGGCGAATTTGAACAATTTATTTTTCAAGGTTGGAATGACGAAACCGTGCATGGTTACTGGTTAAAACCAGCTGATTATCAAGTGGGTAATAAATATCCCATCGCTTTTCTAGTCCATGGCGGACCACAAGGTAGTTTCGGTAATATGTTTCATTATCGCTGGAATGCGCAATTGTGGGCTGCCCAAGGTTATGCAGTAGTGATGATCGATTTTCATGGTTCGATTGGCTACGGTCAAAACTTTACTGATAGCATTGCCCGTGATTGGGGCGGTAAGCCACTAGAAGACTTGCAAAAAGGTTTTGCCGACATTACCAAGCAACAGCCGTGGATGGATGCTAGTAATGCTTGTGCACTCGGCGCGTCATACGGTGGCTACATGATGAACTGGATCCAGGGGAATTGGTCAGAAGGTTTTAATTGTATTGTTAATCATGCCGGTTTATATGATATGCCAAGCTTTTATGGTTCAACAGAAGAGTTGTGGTTTGCTGAGCACGATTTGGGCGGACCAGTGTGGCAAGGTAGTGAAGACTATAATAAATATAACCCTGCAGCGTTAGTTAAAAACTGGAAAACGCCAATGCTAGTGATTCAAGGCGAACTGGATTATCGGGTGCCTTACGCTCAAAGCTTAGGCGCATTTACCGCACTACAACGCCAAGGCATTCCAAGTCGATTAGTGATGTTTCCTGATGAAGACCACCATATTCGCAACCCAGATAACTTAAAAGTCTGGTATCAAGAAGTCTTCGACTGGATGAAAAAATACCGCCAAAAGTAGAGTCACTTTTATTTTTGAATAAATGAATTTAAACCCGTAATTCAAGACGTTGAATTATGGGTTTATTTTTTACAACGCAGGTTTTCGGTCTACACTCTAATAATATGATAATGATTAATAGGTGTAATTTAACTTATGGAAGAGCAAAGCCAACAGCGACTCGTCACTATTTTCTTTTACAGTGATGTGTCATTAGAGCTAATGCATGAAGTGCACTCACTCCCGCAAAGTAAAACTGGGCGGGTGGTGATCCCTGAAAGCTTTAAAGTTGAGAAATCTGTCATCGCAGTTTGTGACGGTGACGTAACTGTTCTGAACAAAGTGGGCGACAGAGTTTAATAAACTATTAACCTTATCAATAAAGTATGCTCTAATAACTGTTCATATTTACAGTGTTTGGCGGCAAAATGTATTCATCCTTAATTTCCTCTTGGTTAACCTTAGATAACTTTCCAACTTTAATCGCAGTAGCGCTCGTGCTGTTGACGAGTTTGTTTATCTTTCTCTTGGTGTTGCTTCGACAAGTAAAAAACAGTCGCTGTTCATTTTTAGCCCAACAACAACTGTTGCAGCAATTATTTGAAAAAGTAAACTTAAGTTATGAAGTTAATGCAAATCATCAACAACAATTACAACAGCAGTTAACCTTAAATCATCAACAATTAGCTAACCAGCAAAGTGAACTAAAAACTTATTTCGAACAGCAAATTTCTGATTTTAAATTGAAACTATTACGCCAACATGGTGAACAAGGCGAAAAACAAGCACAACAACTTTATAGCCATAGTGAACAACTTAAAAAAACCTTGCATGAACACCACCATGCTTTTAACGAGAATCAGCGTAAAGCCACAGAACAATTGACGACCCAGTTAACCGCAACCTCTAAACTTGGTCGTGAAGAAATGGCCAAATCACTGCATTTATCTAGTGAACAAATGGCAAAAAGAATTAATGATCTAACGGTGTCAACGGACAACCGCTTAAAAGATATCAGCGGGCAGGTCGAGAAACGTTTAGCAGACGGTTTTGAAAAAACCACCAAAACCTTTAATGACATTCTACAGCGCTTAGCGTTAATTGATGATGCCCAGAAAAAAATAACTGAACTTTCCACGAATGTGGTGAGCTTGCAAGAAGTCTTATCAGATAAACGTTCGCGCGGTGCTTTTGGCGAAGTACAGTTAAATAGCTTAATTCGTAATGTTTTACCGGAACAACACTTTTCACTGCAGCATACCTTGTCAAACGGTAAAGTTGCAGACTGTATATTATTTCTTCCAGAGCCAACCGGTAATGTCGTGGTTGACTCTAAGTTCCCGTTGGAAAGCTATAAAAAAATGGCCGACAATAGCTTAGGTGAGTTTGAACGCAAAGCGGCGGAGCGACAATTTAAACTTGATATTAAAAAGCACATTAATGATATTAGTGATAAATATTTAATTGAAAAAGAAACCGCCGATGGTGCTGTGATGTTCATTCCCGCTGAAGCGATTTTCGCTGAAATACACGCACATCATAGTGACCTAGTTGACTATGCCAATAAGAAGCGCGTTTGGTTAGCGTCGCCAACGACATTAATGGCGATTTTAACAACAGCACGGTCAGTATTAAAAGATGAGGCAACCCGCAAACAAATACATGTTATTCAGGCGCATCTGTCACATTTATCAGCAGATTTCTCGCGTTTTAAAGGTCGCTTTGCAAACTTAGCCAAACATATTGATCAAGCGGCCAGCGATGTAAAACAAATCCACACTTCTGCGGATAAAATTAGTAGTCGTTTTGAGAAAATAGAGCAGGTAGAATTAAAACAAGAAGATGAGAGTGTTGCTATTGCCGCGGATTAAACCTCATAATCGCAGCACTTTGCTGTAGTGAATATTTATCTAATGATAAATAGCCTTTATTTTTTTGTTTTGCGCGGCAGTGGCAGTTATAAATAACGCCTTATTAGTCGGCCTTTTACCTTGGAGTGACGCTTGATTCAGTTTTTCAGCGGTTTAAAGAGTAGTGTTATTAGCATAATTTCTTTTATTATTATTTTCATGGTGGTGAATCAATTTCAGAGTTATTGGTTGTTAAAAGTCAATCTAATTGAACAAGTGCTTTACGGCGTATTCGGCATCACTATTGTACTTGCTAGTTATTTTAATCGTAGTCGCTTAGCATTGGCTGCGCTGATGTTTTTAATGTTTTACCTGACCCTGTTACAGGTATTTCCTTGGCACTCATGGGTATTCTCGCAGGGCGAATGGTTAACGCTAAGTGGCGCAGCAATGCTGACCACCTTGAGTGTCTTAAAAGATCGCGGTTTACTGTCAGTTCATGGCCTTTACCGTATGCTACTTATGTTAGGTGTTGGCGTTGCAAGTTATTATTGGTTTGAAATTGCAAATGTTATCGTGGCTACGTTACCCCCTAGTGATGTTATTACACCTTGGCTGAAATACCTGAGAGTTGAATTCCCTCTAGTGCTTTGTGGCTTAGTGTTAATTTGGCGATGCGTACGTGAGAAAAGTTTAGTTACAACAGCACTATTAGTGAGCTACAGTATTTGGCTTGGGCATCATTATCAATTAATTATGCTACCTTGGAGTGTATTGTTAACCTTGATGCTACTGCATTACTTCTGTGTGGTGGTGGTTGACTCTTATTTTTTAGCCTATCGGGATGAATTGACCACATTGCCCTCACGCCGAGCACTTAATCAATTAGCGTTATCTTTAGGGCGTAAATATACCTTGGCGATGCTAGATATTGATCATTTTAAAAAATTTAATGACACCTACGGGCATGACATTGGTGACCAAGTGCTGAAACTAGTGGCCAGTAAATTGGCGCAAGTTAAAGGTGCTGGCAAAGTATTTCGTTACGGTGGTGAAGAATTTACTATTGTTTTTCCAGGAAAAAGCATTGAGCATGCCAAGCCGGCATTAGAGGCCGTTAGGCAAGCGGTTCAAGATTATAAAATTGTTATTCGCCAAGCACAGCGAAAAACTAAACAAGCTCGGACAGGGAAGAAAAATAGCCAAGTAAAAACGGTCAGTGTCACTATCTCTATTGGGCTTGCACAAAGAGCATCAAAGCAGAACTTTGAGCAAACGTTAAAAGTGGCCGATCAGGCTTTATATCGAGCGAAAAAGGCTGGTCGTAACAATGTCAGTGAATAAATAGACGGCCACAAATAATGCAGGTCGAATGTTTTAGCCCATAAAGGTGAAAGTCAATAAAGGCTTGAGTCTAAAGGGCTTTACGCCTGTCAGTAACTCAAAAGGCCATGATGTTTATCATGGCCTTTTGAGTTACTGTGAGCTGAGTGCTAACGGCTCATTTTACTTGAACTGACGTTAGCGTAATTAGCTCGGTATCTATCAGTTTAATATCGCGACATTGACGAATACTACGGTTAATAACAACGGACAAACAAAGCGTAAATAATTGCCCCAGATAGGCAACCATTTTCGACCTTGTTGTAAGGACACGTCGCGTAGCTTGTTACCACGTTTCCATAGCCAGCCGACAACAATAAAGTAAAACAAACAGCTAAGCGGCTGCAATATGGTGGTGAGAAGACGAATAACTAAACCAAACAGACTATCGAAAAATGCGATTAGCGTCATACTTGCTGTAAGTACAATCGCTGATACTAACCATGTCGCTTTAGAGCGACTGAGTTTTTTAGCCTCAACAAGGTAAGAAACAGGAACTTCTGTAGAAGAAATGGTCGAGGTGAGTGCGGCAATCGATAATAACGAGAAAAAGCCGATCGCCACTAACATGCCCACATTACCCATCGAGTTAAACAGCTCAGGCAATATGTTAAAAATAAGTTGTCCCTCACCAATTAATTGATCGCCTTGAAATACTTGTTGTCCCGCCTCTTGGGCCACGTAAAGTGCTGGAATAATTAGTAAACCGGCCATAAAAGCAATAAAGGTATCCAGTGCGGTAATCGATATGGCAAGCTTGCCGATATCACGGTCTTTTTTCATGTAAGAGCCGTAAACCATCATGCCACCCACACCGATAGAAAGTGAGAAGAACGCTTGTCCCATCGCAGAGATAATCAGTTTCGGATCTGTCACTTGTGAAAAATCAGGTATTAAATAGGTTCTTAAGCCTTTTTCTGCGCCGGGTTGTTGCAGAATATAGGCAATTAACGCCACTAACATGATCAATAATATCGGCATTAATCGCGCTGACCACTTTTCAATGCCGGCGTTAACCCCTTGATGAATAATAGCCGCGCCAAGTAAAATAAAAACAGGCGTAAACAATAAGTTTCGAGAGGTACTTGAGGTGGCAAGCCACTGTGATACATCATAATAACCCAATAGTTCAGCCAGTGGTGATAGCGCATGAGCGAGCATCCAGCCGGCGACTATGGTATAAAAACTGAGCATCATAATCGCACCGCACAAACCAATTAGGCCGGCATATTTACCAAGCTTTGGTGCGGTTTCACGACAAGCATCTTCTAATGCAGAAACAGGGTTTTTCTGTGCTTGGTTACCAATATAAACTTCGGCATAGAGCGCAGGCAACGCTAGCAAAACGGTTACGATTAAGTAAACGAATAAAAAAGCACCACCGCCATTATTCGCCGCTTGTGTTGGGAACCCCCAAATATTGCCTAAACCGATTGCCGAGCCAGCGGCTGCGAGAACAAAGCCTATTCTCGAATGAAATGAATCTCTAACATTATTCATAAATGATTATTATTGTTGTTAATACTTTGACTTGAGCTTACCTAGTTAACACTCGTTAGCAAAGAACTTTTATGATTTTGTTGTCTTTATACTGATATTTTTAGCAATATAACCAGCTTTGATTACAACACGTTAATTAAGCTGTTGTGAATTTTCTGCGAAATTTATAACACCTGAAAAATTGGCCGGAAAGCGGGGCAATTTGTCGTCAAGCTGAAAAACAGATTAAATGCTTTTATTCTAAAAAGCTCCTTCAGTGCTTTTAGTGGATAATGCCGCATTATTTTAGCGATTAAAATGGTGAAGTTTAACCATAATACCCTGCTTAAATTTTCTTATTATTGATATAATATCTTTACATAACAATAAAGCAGA
>JBFJQB010000174.1:0-6282 GCA_041616855.1 Cognaticolwellia sp.
ATCTAAATGACGGTACTTCAACGGTAATTGCCCAACATTGACCACTTGCTCACCATACATAATGATCATACGCTCAATTAAATTGGAGAGTTCACGAACGTTACCTTTCCATGGATGCTCTTGTAATGACTCAATGGCTTTATCGGTAAAGCGCACTGATTGGCCTTGCTCGACAGAAAAACGTGAAATCAGCTCTTGTAACAGTAACGGAATATCTTCTTTACGCTCTCGCAGCGATGGAGTCTCAATCGGAAAAACATTGAGTCGATAATACAAATCTTCACGAAATTGATTAGTTTTAATCATTTCTTCTAAATGCTGATGGGTGGCGGCAATGATTCGCACATTGGCTTTAATGCTTTTAGCGCCCCCCACGCGTTCAAAAGTGCGTTCTTGTAACACCCGTAATAATTTAACTTGCATCGGTTGCGGCATATCGCCAATTTCATCAAGAAACAGCGTACCACCTTCAGCCATTTCAAAACGCCCTTTACGGGTAGAAATAGCGCCAGTAAACGCGCCTTTCTCGTGGCCAAATAATTCACTTTCCAGCAAGTCAGCAGGAATAGCACCACAATTAACCGGTACAAAAGGCCCTTTACATCTATCGGAAAGGTTATGAATATTTCGAGCAACCACCTCTTTACCGGTACCCGACTCGCCCAAAATCAAAACATTTGCCGCGGTCGAGGCAACTTGTTCAATTAAAAATCGTACTTGCTGCATCGGCTCACTATTGCCGACCAATGAGCGAAATAACGAGTTAGGCACATTAACGCCCCGCTTTGACGGCAAATTATTATGATATTGGTGGCTATGGTGCACCAACTCTGTCAACTGGGCATAATTGAGCGGGGTGGTTAATTCGCCAATAACATTGACGTAACCGTTGATTTGCTTTTTATCGACAATATCGTGATAAACGAAGGGATATTTAGGGTGAGTTCTAATAACATCTTGTAACTTAGCGCTGATGTCGCCACAAAGAATTACCGTCAAAATATTAGCTGTTTCTGCGAGATACTTATCAATATTATCTTCAGCGAAAACATGAAAATGCTCACCGACAAAGGCTAAAACAGTTTCTATCTGATGGCGTCGTGCGGCGTCGTTATCGACGACTAGAATATGTTTTTGCCCTTGCATTTTTCGCCCTAAACTTAACATAGTGCCCCAATAAGGCACTTATCATTATACATAACACTATCTTAACTTGCTGCGGCGATTAATCAACAAAAAATTGACGCATGGCGTCAGATAATTGACTTTTTATATGATTGACGTTAATACGCATATTCCAAGGATATTTATATATCGACACACCTAGTGAAAATACTTAAGCAAAAATTCGGCATGAATAATGCTTAGTTATTTCAAAATTTAAAAAAGTTTATTCACTTATTGTTAAAACTTTGCTTAATGAATAAAGTGGCAAGTAATAAGTCACAAGATTCAAGCAAACAACCTTTATTAACGAGATATTGATATGAGTAATTTATTAAACGGCAACTTTACAACCAAAAATAAAGTTGAAGTTAAAAAAGAAGATGGCGAAAACAACACATTACAAGATGAATTTAGAAAAGCAGCTTTAAACTCTATTGGTGGCAGCATGGTTTATGTTGAGCGTACCGATCTAACTTGGTCAGGCGATGACGAATAATTAAAAAAATGGAATCAATACAGGTAGTCCGATGCAAGATATAAACTTAAGCGCACCTTTTCAAAAAATTGTCGCCCAAATAACGGATATAGGTAAAGCATGGCATTCTAACGACTTGCTGATTAATGCTAAGTACAATGCTCAATACGCGCTAAATAGTCTGAAAGATTTACCTAAACTTGAAAAAGTAAAACAACAAAGTGCTATTGTGATCAGTGCGGGTCCAAGTTTACATAAACAAGACGTACTTAAAAAACTAAATAAATCGAACTACCAAGGCACTATTGTCGCCATCGATGGTTCGCTAGTTAAATGTCTCAAAAACGGTATTATTCCTGATTATGTTTTAACCTTAGATCCCCATCCGACAAGAATGATTCGCTGGTTCGGTGACGATAATTTTGAAGAAAACACCCGCAACGACGATTACTTTAGTCGGCAAGACCTCGATATTGATTTTAGAAATAACTCAATCAAAGAAAACGAAGAAAACATCGCGCTTATTAATCAATATGCATCAAAGATTAAACTCATCATTTGCTCTTCAGCGCCAAAGAACGTAGTAAAAAGAGCGCTAGAAGCAGGGTTTCAAATGTATTGGTGGAACCCCATTGTTGATAACCCAAAGCAAGAAAATAGCTTAACAAGAGAACTTTACAAGCTTAATAAATTTCCCTGTATGAATACCGGCGGCACCGTAGGTACTGCTGCTTGGGTATTTGCCAACGCTATTTTAAAGATCCCTCAGATAGTATTAACTGGTATGGATTTAGGTTACCACCTCGACACACCTATTGAGATGACACAGACCTATTATGAATTACAGGAATTTGCTAGCACCCAGGAAGAGTTTGAAGCACTATTTCCCCAATTCACCTTCCCATTGACTGGTGAAGTATTCTATACCGACCCAACCTATTTTTGGTACCGACATAACTTTCTTCAATTGTTGGAGCAATCGATTGGTGAAACTATTAATTGTTCAGAAGCAGGAACATTGTTTGATAAAAATTTACCATGCAAACCCCTTAACGAATATATAACTTAGGTACTTCTACGATGGCTAAAATTTTATTTATTAACCCGATTGTTCGTGAAGAAGACGTACCAAGGCACATTCCCTATGGTATTGCACTATTAGCGGCAATTGCCATGAAAGAGGGGCACTTAGTACAAGTTTACGACGCCAATGCATGGCGCTTACCAATCGAGACTATTACTGAGGTTTGCCAAGCAGACGATTGGGATGCTATTTGTATCGGCGGTTTAACCACTTCTTATAACTACATTAAAAAAGCATGTAAATTAATTCGCCAAACAGCACCCAACGCAACAATTATTGCTGGTGGTGGCTTTTTAACCAGTATGCCGCACGAAATGTTTAGTTGGTTACCTGAGCTTGATGTCGGTTGTATTGGTGAATCTTTTGTCACCTTTCCTGAAGTGCTTAAAAGCATTGACAATAATGACTATGACTTCTCTAAAATACTCGGTGTTATACATCGCGACAGCAATGGTAAATCACATTTAACCAATGTCAGACCGAATATTCACGATTTAGATGAGCTGCCATGGCCAGCATGGGAACTATTCCCATTAGATATTTACTTTGAAAACTCTGCGTCATTATTTAGCGAGGAGTCTTTCACCTCAAAACGCAGAATGGATATTAATGGTAGTTTTGGCTGCGGTTTAACATGTAAGTACTGCTGGCATTTAGGTACAACAGGCGACATGTTAATCGAACCCAATGAAGATGGCGATAATGATGTTGTCTTTACTTATGGCCGTAATATTCGTTATCACAGTGCTGACTATATTGTTAATATGGTTAAACACTTGCACGACACATATGATATAGACTTTGCAGCATTTATTGATGAAAACTTAATGACTATGGACGTTGCTAGTAAAGGTACTTGGCTAAAAGAGCTCTGTGCCAAATGGATTGAAGCTGGCCTACAACCAACCTGCCGTCAGCAAGGTATTGAGCACGATGAAAATTGTCGAGGCGTACATTGGAATGGTACCAGTCATGCTGGCCTCCATCGACCAGAAACACTTAAATTGATGCATGAAGCTGGCTGCACTCATTTAGTCTACGGACTCGAGTCATTTGACCCTAAAATATTGAAAAATTTAGGTAAGGGTTCGAATGCTAGAAAAAATTTCAACAGTATCGCAACCTGTTTAGACTCAGGCATCAAGCCTATCCCTAATATTATCATTGGCTTTCCAGAAGAAAGCTTTGAGAGTGTAAGAAATACTATAGAAGCGTTAAAGACGTTGGGCATTACAGCCAAGCCTCACTTTGCTACCCCCTACCCTGGCTCAGAATGGTACTATCAATATAAAGACTCGATATTAGAGCAATATAGTGGAGATTTAGAAGCCTACATTATGGATTTGGGTGATGCGAGTAAAATTACGGCAGTGATTTCACACGAGTTTTCAGCTTTACAGTTGCTGGGCTTGCAGCAAATCGTCTATTTAAAAGATCTACGATTATTGGCGCAATCGGAACAACACTGGGGGCAAGCACAAACACTGACACAGCCAGTTGCGTCACCAAAAGTTACCTTTAACTTGAAACCCCTAAGAGAAGCTGGCCCATTAGCCATACCGGTAACTAATCTTGAGCCTGTAGCAGTTAAATAATGAGTAAATTATGGACGTAAACGAAAGTTTTTTAACATCTTCATTCAATGAAGAATATTTATATTCAATTAATCGCAACAGCTTTAATAAAGAGCCTTCTGCGTCAATTTTTGAAAGGCTATATAAAGATAAATTAGAGCAAGATAATAGCTTTTATATTGTGCTGGGTACAGATTCAGGCCTATTGCTTGAGTATATTCTCCAACAAGAATCTCCAGATGATACGCGCTACCTCTTTATTGAATTGCCTCATGTACTAGCGCAACTTGCAAACAAGTTTAATCTTACTGACTTACCAGAACACGTCGATATTTGTGCGATAGAACAATGGCAAGATAAAGCCATTGAATTTGGTATCGAACTCTATTTATATAAAGATAATTGTAATTATATTAAATCTTTAGCTGCCATAGACTCTTATTTACCTGACTATAACAACGCTATTTTATCATTTGAGCAAGACTTTCAAAGTTTACGTTTTTTTACTCGAGCGGCACTGGCCGTTTCGCCGTTTATGGATACACAACTCAAAAACATTTGTGAAAATAGTACTCCCGCATTGGTACTAAAAGATCAATTTAAAACTGACACTTGTGTGCTTTTAGCCGGAGGGCCATCTCTTGATGAAAATATCAACTGGCTAAAAGACAACCAAAATTCTGTGGTTATTATGGCAGTATCACGAATCGCCAAAAAATTAATTCAAGAAGGTATCGTGCCCAATATCGTGGTTTCTGTTGATCCCTTTGAAATCAGTTTTGATGTATCAAAAGAGCTGTTACTTTTCCCCGACTCAGTGCTTTTCATCCACAGTAATAACGTTACACCTTTATTACTTGGAAACTGGCCAGGTAAAAGTGTCTACATGGACCGCCGCTATCCTTGGGATGTTAAGGGTGATGAAAAAAATTTAATGTCCAGTGGACCTACAGTAACCAATACCGCGCTTAAAGTCGCGATAGATATGGGCTTTAGCAATATATTACTCTCAGGTGTCGATTTATGCTTTTCGGATAAAGGTGTTACCCATGCTTCCGGCAGTAATGAAGCGAAAATTGGCCCAACCCTTGGCCAAACCGGTAAGTGGGTCGAAACCTATGCCGGTAATATCGTTGAAACATTGATTGTATTTGAACAAGCTGCTGAAGGCCTCGCTAAAGAAGCATCTCGCGCTAACAAGCAAGCTACTAACATTTATAACTTATCAGCCAACTCAGCAAAAGTTGAGCACATTATTCATATTCCTACATCAGCACTGAGCTTTACTGATGAGCAATGTCAATTTAATGAAAAAATATCTCAACTCATTCCCGACAAACCAAGCAATGTTATTGTACAAGACTATAATGCTGTACTTAGCCAGGTTGAAAAAACACTTTCAAATGTTAAGCAAATTAGCATACTTGCAAAAGAGGCATTTAAAGCGAACCATAAACTGTTCAAGGAAAAAGGAAAAGAAAGTGAAAACTTTAAGTATAAAGTCCAAATGGATAAAATTGAGAAGCAATTAAATACTAAATTTAGAAAAACAGCCAAGTTTGTCAAAAACTTTGGCATTGATAAATTTATTGTCTCCGCACAAACCGACTCTTCAGCAGAGTGGTCAGATAAAAAGCTAGAAGAAACGGGGCGACTATACTATCAAGCATATATAGACACTTGCAATAACCTACTGATTCATTTAGAAAATACAAAAAAACGTATCTTAAGTCGTATTGAAGAACAAAAGCCTAATGCTGACATTGCTGCTTTATTGACACAATGGCAAAACGATAAAACCATAGGCCGTGCAAAAATTTGGCTCAACAGCAAACCAGCAATTGAAAATTCATTACCTAATACGCTAAAGCAAAAATTTGTTGATTATGAACAACAGTTCCATGCCATTATCGAAAATGAAAATACCCGTCACTTAGAGCGAACCAAGCATGAAGCTTCTCTTCATGGTGTCAGACGAAAAG
>JBFJQB010000175.1:0-6206 GCA_041616855.1 Cognaticolwellia sp.
TGCAGGGTGCGCTAGCATAGTGGTTAAGTGACGTAATTTCGCGACTTGGAAAACATTTTCATCTTCACCGGTAGCAATAAACTTATCTCTAAAGGCGATGGCTTCATCGTAGTACAAGTCAGAAACTACAGTGACTACGGTGTTACCCGTTGCCAATGCGGTAACAATCGATAATAACCAGAAGTGAAAGCTTACGTTTTTATCAGCAAAACAGATGATATTACCGCGGTTTTCCAAATACAGCACATTAGACTCGCCAGTTGGCCCCGGTAAGAATGTTGGCTTTTTCAATTGCTTTTCAATATCAATTAATTGTGAGCGCGCGGCTTTTAAAGAGCGGTTTAAATCGTCGGCTAAATCGTCAACAATATCAACATGTGCTATTTTTGCTAACAATTGGCGGACACAAGAAATACGCGTGTTAAGCTCAGTTAAGCGCCAACCTTTTTCAGCCGCATTGGCTTTTTCCATAAACAAGTTAGCTTCTATTTCCGACTGTTGGTCACCGTCTAACGCTTCAACTTGCCAAGGCAGTAAGTTGAATTCTTCAGGATCAGGTGTCGCTTTCTCTTTCACTAAACGCGTTAAGTAATTTGGTCCACCCGCTTTTGGTCCGGTACCTGAAAGGCCACGGCCACCAAAAGGCTGTACGCCAACAATTGCGCCAATCATATTGCGGTTGATATAAACATTACCCGCGCGTGAAAGTTTAGCTAAATCAAAGGCGCGGTGTTCAATACGGGTATGAATACCCATAGTTAGACCAAAACCGGTACCATTAATTTTATCAATAACGGCTTCGATGTCATTGCCTTTAAAACGCACAACATGTACACACGGACCAAAAACTTCCTGCTTTAGTACGCTAATGTCTTTGATCTCATAAAGGCGTGGTGCGAAAAAGAAATGCTCGTTTTCAGTCACTTCATCAGCAAGTTGGCATTGGTATAACAACTTGCCGTTGTTTTTCATATACGCACTGTGGGCATTGAGTGCATCAAGGGCTTTTTGATCAATAACAGGGCCGATATCAGTACTTAAATATTCAGGGTTACCAACATGCAATTCTGCTAATGCCCCTTTGAGCATAGTAATGACATCATCAGCAATATCTTCTTGCAAAAATAATACTCGTAGCGCTGAACAGCGTTGACCTGCTGATTGGAAACCAGAAGAGATAACATCATCAACGACTTGCTCAGGTAGTGCGGTCGAGTCAACAATCATACAGTTTTGGCCGCCGGTTTCTGCGATTAATGGTACTTGATCGCCACCGCGCTCAGCCAAGGTTTGTGAAATAACCGTGCCGGTTTCAGTCGAGCCGGTAAACATCACCGTTTGAATGCGCTCGTCAGGAATAATTACACTACCCACTTGACTACCACGGGCGATAACCGCTTGAACAACGCCTTCTGGTAAGCCAACAGACTTCATTAATTCAATGGTGCGCAGGGCAATTAAACTGGTTTGTTCAGCAGGTTTTGCTAACACGGTATTACCAGTAGAAATGGCGGCTGCTACTTGTCCTAAAAATATTGCTAACGGGAAGTTCCATGGGCTAATACATAAGATAACACCACGGGCTTCTAAACGCTCATCAGCGGCAATTTCAATAGCACGCTCGGCATAGTAACGACAAAAGTCAACCGCTTCTCGAACTTCGTCAATACCGTCTTGGGCAATTTTACCGGCTTCTTTAATACATAGCGCGATAAGCTCGTCGGTATGACGTTCAAGAATATCGGCAACACGGCATAATAACGCCGCGCGTTCAGCAACTGGCGTCGCCGACCATGAGGTAAAGGCGGCTTCTGCGCTATCGATCATCGCGAGCATGTCATCTTTGTTATGATGATGATGAAAACCAATCACTTCACTATGGTTTGCTGGGTTTTTAACCGCAACTGCGCCTGCTGGTATGTCATCGCTATTAAGTTGATGCGCTTCAAACCAGTTATCTAATGATGCTTTTAACGGTGTGATAATATTAATATCCGTTAAATCTACACCTTTTGAATTGTCACGACCTTCGCCTTTTGCGTCATGATACAGGGCAATTGGTTTGATAATCTGTTGATTATATTTGTCTTTTAAGCGTTGGGTTTTCTCTACCGGATCGCCTAGTAACGATTCAACGGGTTGCGACTCATCAACAATGGCATTTACAAAAGAAGAGTTAGCGCCGTTTTCTAATAAGCGACGCACCAAATAAGCCAATAGGTCTTCATGGTGGCCAACTGGTGCGTAGATACGACATTGAATTTTTTCACCCGCAACAATTTGATCGTATAACGAGTCGCCCATGCCATGTAAACATTGAAACTCAAAGCCTTCTTTATCATCACCGGCTAGTTCAACAATAGTGGCTGCAGTGTAAGCGTTATGAGTGGCAAATTGTGGGTAAATAGTATCTCTATATTCTAGTAATTTATTCGCACAGGCGTGGTAAGAAACATCGGTCGATGACTTACGAGTGAATACCGGAAAATGAGGATGACCATCTTTTTGGGCGTTTTTGATTTCAGTATCCCAGTATGCACCTTTCACTAAGCGCACCATCATTTTTCGGTCAACACGTACGGTTAATTCGCGTAACCAGTCAACCACGAAAATGGCGCGTTTTTGATAAGCTTGTAAGGCAATGCCAAAGCCGTCCCAATCACCCAAATCATTGTCACTAAATACCGCTTCGATAATATCAAGTGAAATATCTAAGCGTTCAGACTCTTCAGCATCAACAGTTAAACCAATGTTATAGCTTTTCGCTTGCAAACACAGGGCTTTAAGTTTTGGCACAATTTCAGCCATAACGCGTGCTTGGTGGCTAAATTCATAACGCGGGTGAATGGCAGAAAGCTTAACAGAAATACCAGGCACTTTACGTGGGTCGTTTTTACCCGACGCCACAGCGTTTTTGCCTATCACTTCTATCGCATCTTGATACGCTTTAAGGTAGCGTTCAGCGTCAGACATAGTGCGCGCGCCTTCGCCGAGCATGTCGTAAGAATAAACATAACCTTTTTGTTCTTTCTCTGCCGCTCGTTCGGTTGCCGCTGTAATGGTTTCGCCCATCACAAACTGTTTACCCATGATTTTCATGGCATAGTTCATTGATTTACGAATGACTGGCTCACCTAAGCGGCCGATGGTTTTTTTCAATAAACCAAAGCTATCTTGTTTGCGCTTATCCGCATAATTGACCATAGCACCGGTAATTAATAAACCCCATGATGAGGCATTAACGAATAATGAATCACTGCTACCTAGGTGGCTACTCCATTGTCCTTGAGAAATTTTGTCACGAATTAAGGCATCTTGCGTGTGTTTATCAGGTACACGTAGCAAAGCTTCGGCTAAACACATTAGTACTACACCTTCTTCACTTGAAAGTGAGTACTCATTTAATAAAGCATCTATTGCGCCGTTACCGGTTTGGTCTTGGCGAATTTTTAATACCATTTTACGAGCTCTTTCCCAAGCTCTGCTTCTCGCACTAACATTAACTTCTGCTAAAGGGAGAATATGATCTACCGCTATATTTTCATCAATACGATAAAATTCACGAATTTTCTGACGAATTGGGCAGTCTGTGATAAACGAACCATTAAAAAGCATGTGCTTTTCCTCAAAATGACTAAAAAGTAGCCAGTACTAATTAGCGATAGTTACAATAGAAATAATTCGTGCATTCTAATTAAAACTTAACCGTATGTGTTAGCTAAATTTGCGTTTTAAGCCATTTAAAATACTGCTAAAGCTCTATGCTGCAGCATAATGTATTTGATGTTAACGAATTTAACATCTGCAGGATTTTGCTAACTAAGAAAAGAGAGTTGTAATTAAAGAGAAAAAACCATAAACAAGTTAGTGCAGACAGTGATAGTGTAAGCACTATTAGTCAATAGCTGAAAGTCACGCAAACTGCCTTTATTTACACAGGCTTGTTTATTGAATGTTAGCTTTTATGGTTCAGCGTATCGTTGAGTGTATTTTTCAAGAGATGATTGACGTACGACTTAGAGATATTTTTAGGAAAGATTATGAATTTAGATAAATCGACCAAACGTATAGCAAAAAAAGTGAAAAATGGTTTTCAGGGCTATCCGCAAATAACCTTAGCTTATTTTGGTGAGTCTGAAGAATGCGCCACGCAAGTTGTGGTGAGTTTTATGTTAGAGGCTGGCGCTGATGCTCAACAAGAAAAATTTTCCAGTGAGAACGATGTTAGAAAAGACGAAACTATTCAAACCACGATAGTCAAAATTATTGAACGGGCAGATGCAAAAACGGTAGTAGAAGTCCCAGGTGTTGCCATTATTCAATAATATAGCGACTTGAAGTCCCTCTAAACATGTCACTGTGAATTAAAGCCTGCCACAGCAGGTTTAAGTTGTTAATCAAGGTATGGTTAAGCTCTGGAAAAAAGGTATCGCTGTGATTTTTAGGGCGGTGATATTTATATTGCTTATGGAGAAATTAATCTCTATATTTGCGAAATTACTACAAAATATTGAATTACATAGATGAATGTTATTAATCGCCGGTTAATCGCTGCTGTTTTTACTTTAACCAGCGCTTGCTCTTCGGCTACTTTTGCCTTTGAACATGCTCGCGAGCAGAATAACGGGGCGTCAAACGGTAAGTTTTCTGGCGAACTTCGTCTTGGCTATATTTCAGCAAAAAATGAAAATAGCACAAGTGTTCAAGGTTCAGCAATCGGTGGGGCATTAACATACAACAGCGCCCATTGGCATGGTATCAGTGCTAACGGCACTTTATATGCGACACAACAATTATTTAATAATGACAATCACGCTTTTTTTGCCTCTGATGGTGATAGCTATGCCATTTTAGGGCAAGCTTATTTACAAGCTAATGTGGCTGCCACAGACATTAAGGTGGGGCGCTTTGGTTTTGATTCTCCTCATGCGGATCGAGATGATATTCGCATGGTACCCAATACCTTTTCCGGTATTTTACTGACCAATACGGCTTTCACCGATACCACGGTTTATTTGGCGCACCTAGATAAATGGGCCGGTGTTGATAGTGATACACCTGAAGACTTTACCGACCTAAATAGCCGAGATGGTCTCAATGTGCTGGGTGTGGTATATCAAGGTTTTGATAATGTTGCTCTGCAATCTTGGTATTACAATGCTAATAACTTAGCCAGCTTCCTCTATGTAGATGCCATATTTGAAATGAATGATTTTTCATTTGGCGCCCAGTACGCTAAGCAGGCTGACAGTGTTGATGGCTTTAACGCTGCCGATGGCAATGTTTATGGTTTAAAGGCCAGTTATAGTGTAAATAATTTTACTTTTAGCTCTGCTTACAATCAGGTTTCGGGCACCGTTGTTAATGGTTTTGGCGGCGACCCCTTTTTTACCAGTGCTGCCGATCACACCATAGCAGATGTAACGGATCAAAAAGCTTTTGCGCTTGGTATTGAATATACCGGCATTGATAACTTAACTTTGAAATTATTAAATGTTGCTTTTGATCAAGGCGAAGATGAAATAGATGTTTTTATCAGCTATGACTTGGGTAACGATATGCTGATTGATTTTATTTATCATCATTTGCACGACGATGGCGATATAGTCTTCGCGAGGTTGAATGTTGGATTTTAGTTGCGACAAACGGTTAATGACTTGTAGCATTGAACACCGACATGTCGCTCACGTACACTTTTTACTTAATTTAGTGGCTAAATAACTCACCATTTATCTATCTTATCTAAATAAGCTAACTTATCTAAATTAGCTTATTTAGTGACATGGTGGTGAGTATGGTATTATTCGCTTATTATCTCGTTGAAGCTTTCATCACCCGATTACTATGCCAAATATTGAGCCCTGCTTTACCCTATTTTCTCAGCCTGTTGATCATATAACGCTTCCTGAAAAATTTACTTTTCCTTTTTATTATCAACCGACAGCTATTGCTATTGCGGCTGTTGAGCAATTACAGCAACAACTTGAAGAAGTCATAGCTTGGCAAGGGGAAACTGACGAAATTGAGAGCGATTCAGGCAAGATGTTTGGTGTCTTAGTGGTGCGAAATAGTCAGCAACAGTTAGGTTATTTAGCAGCATATTCGGGGCAATTAGCGCATGAACATATTGATATTAAGTTTGTGCCAGCTGTTTCTAATATGCAGTTACAAGGTGCTGCTTTTTTAGCAGAAAATCGCATTATCAA
>JBFJQB010000176.1:0-6157 GCA_041616855.1 Cognaticolwellia sp.
ACCATAGAGCGCAAACTCGGCTTCAACCGACTCATCACCAAAGTCGCTAGTGGCAAATACATCGGTTAATTTGTCTCTAAGTTCGCCGTATTGTTTTAATCTTTTTAAGTTATCTAGGCAAAGTTCGCGCGGAATATTTAATCGCTGAGCGTTTTCCGGTAACAATGTTTTTGCGGGTGCGACAACAGGGCACTTATTTAAATGGATTAACTTAACGGGAATTGGGAGTTCATCTGCGGCTAATTCATCATAACGGGTATATAAACGCGCTTTGATTTCTTCGCTAGAAAGCTCAAATAAGGGCGCGGGATCTCTCGCTAAATCGACTGCTATCACCGCATTTTTATTAATCGGGTGATAACAAACTGGCGCAAACCAACTGGTGCAGCCATGTGCAGACGAAACCTTACTCGAGGTATGCACAACAGGGGTCATGTTGTAAACATCAATTAATTCAGCTACTTGTTTTTTATTTTTTAAATTAAAAATAAAATCATATAGCTTGGGTTGCTTCTCTTTAATCAACTTGGCCATGGCAATAGTGGCGTAAACATCACTCATCGCATCATGAGCCGCTTCATGGCTAATACCGTTCGCTTTTGTCAGTAACTCTAAACGAAAACTCACCACTTGCTCGCCGTCACGATCAACCGTTGGCCATTCAATACCTTCAGGGCGCAGAGCGTAACAAGCGCGCACTAAATCGATAATATCCCAGCGGCTATTACCGTTTTGCCATTCGCGCGCATACGGGTCATAAAAGTTGCGATAAAGCAGATAACGAGTAACTTCATCATCAAAGCGAATACTGTTATAGCCGGCTACACAGGTATTAGGTTGTGTGAATAGCCCATGGATACGATCAGCAAATTCCGCTTCAGTTAAGCCCTCTCGTAACGCTTTTTGTGGCGTAATACCGGTAACTAAACAAGCTTCAGGTTGCGGCAAATAATCTTGTGGCGGCTGACAATAAAACATTTCCGGCTCACCAATAATGTTTAAATCCAAATCAGTGCGAATACCGGCAAACTGTGAGGGCTTATCGAACTTTGGTGATACACCCCACGTTTCATAATCGTGCCAGAGAATGGTGGGTTGTTCTGTATTTTGAGAAGAAGAGTTATCTTTCATTTTATCCATGTAAAGCAATTTGTAGTTTTATTTTCAATATCGCTATAGATTTCAAGCTATTGGTAAGCTAAAAGGCTAAGCCACTTTATTGCTCTGACTTTAGCACAGGCAAAGGATAAAATCTCACAAAAAGGCTGGTAGTTATGTTTGGTTTTCTCGTCTACCAAATGAGTTTAGAAGAAGCTGAGTATTAAATAACCATAGGGCTCGACTTGTCATTGAAAATTCCTCAGAAGAACTCGAACAAGCGAAAGAGGGTAAAGTTTAAATTCTGTATGTGAGTTAAGAGCGACTGAACTCATTAGCCGTTTATAATTTTTAACTAGTTAATTTTATGTGGAAATTTATAAAGTTATGTTTTACAGCGCTCATAGGCCGGAATATTAATAAAGTCGTTATCACCACGCGCAATCGCTTCTTTTAAACTCGCTTTTCTACTGCGGCGATCGTCAATAGTTTCACCAAATACATCAAAATGTGCTTGCTCCATTACAGCAACGGCGTCTTCATGGCTTATCACACCAAGTACTTTACCCGCATGCATAAAGCCTTCAGTTCTATATTTTTGTTTATTATCTTTTTTGTATTGGCTTGCAAGTTCAAAAACCTTTACTAACTGCTCATAACAGCAATGTAAATACTCTGTTTTATTCATTGTTTAGATCCATCTTATTTAGCTTGGTTTACTATACACAGCTTTGCTGATAAGGCTTTGGTTTTTTAATAGGCTTATCGTTTCATATTTACAAACTTTACCTTTTTCAGTCCCAAAGGAACGCATTTCAATGATCTATCAACTTTAAGCCTCAACAAAGCGTTAATATTAACTTAGTACGAAGAAAACCCAACATTGAAGTTAAATAATGATTTATTTAACTGACTCTCTGGTTAATAATGGCAGAGTAAAGTTTTTATTTAAATAATAATTAAATCAACAGGTTCACTTATGATTAATGATTTCTATAACCAGAACGCTACGCCTTTTTTTAATGATACGGTGAATGTTGATTTATCTGCCCTTTATCAAGAGTTTTTACCTTTACTTGCCAAAAGGGCTCATATTCTTGATGCTGGCTGTGGCTCTGGCCGTGACACTCATTACTTTCTTAAACAAGGCTTTCAGGTAACAGCATTTGATGCATCAGAAGCGCTCGTCAAAAAAGCTAGTGAGTATACGGGGATAAATGTCTCATTAAATACTTTTGAAAACTTCCAATGTAAATTCGGCACAGTTTTGTTCGATGCAATTTGGGCGTGTGCCTCTTTACTTCATGTACCAAGTGACGAAATAACAGCAACATTCAATAATCTTGCCGCGCAATTAAAATCTGGCGGTATTTTTTATTGCTCTTTTAAATATGGTAACAATGATACTGAAAGAAACGGACGTCACTTTACCAATGCTGACGAATCTAGGTTATCAGCATTTATTAATAACACGGGTTTAATTATTGATAAAACGTGGATAACCTCTGATGCCCGTCCTGAACGCCAAAATGAAAAGTGGCTAAATGCTATTTTGATAAAGGTTTAGCCGTTTTATGTCATTTGCAGAAGTTGACCAATTATTAGCAGAATATAATTATTCATTATCTGAAATAGTGCCTGTCGGCAGGTTGTATTCAAAAGACAACGATCCTGCAATTTTAATCGATTCAACTATCTACAATTTATCTATTGCAAATTTTCAGTACGTTGATTACACCAGCTATCAAAATAAGGTGATGCATCAGTTTAATGGTCTATATCGATTTTTAGCTACTGATTTAACACTTTTAGAAGCAGAGTTAGCTCTTTTTATCTCGAAGGGGCTTGAAGAGCTTGAGCTCAAAGCTTTTGGTGCTGACCGCAGTGAAACCCATATTGACCCAACACCACCAGAGTTTAACTTTGCGCTTTCATTTGAGAAAGTATTTGGTGCAAAGCATATTCATGCACTGCAAGCTGAAGCTCCATATGTAGATCGTCAAGGGCACAGGCGTTATATCGACTATGTTTTACATCGTAATTCAAAACCAATCGCTATAGAGCTTAATGGGGAACAATATCACCATCCACTTTCAGCGATTGTGTCTGAAAAAAAATATCGTTCCCAGCTGTTTAAGCAAAACTCATTGGTTAATGATGGTTATCAGGTTTTTCGTTGGTCTAACAGAGGAATGCAAGACGACTTCAAATTTGAAGATCAAATAAAAGCATACTTTGGTGACAAACAACACTTTCAGTCGGCTCCGCTATATCGGGCCGAGCGAACATTAGATTTCTCCTTATATGAACATCAAGAGAGTGCTGTTAAGTCACTACAAAAGAAGAGAGCCAATGGTAATCAAACGTTTTTAATTGTTTTACCAACAGGCACAGGTAAAACTGAAGTTTTTATTGAAGATTTTAGGCAAGAGTTTGCTAAAGGCTTCACCAAAAGAGCTTTGGCGATAGTGCCAAGTACCGAATTAAAAAAGCAGCTTACTAGGCGCATTAGCACACAACTCAACTCAATTAACGTTGGTGAAAACCTCTATGATCCAAATCTTGATGTAATTGTTCAAACCAGTGCTTATGTTTTACGACACTACAGAAACCTTGATTCCACTTATTTCGATTATATATTGGTTGATGAAGCACATCGCGCTGCAGCACATGGCTTGCGTAACGTATTAGAATATTATAACCCTCAAAGCCTTTTAGGGTTAACGGCTACAGATCAGCGCTTAGATCAGCAAAAGCTGGAAGATATTTTTGGTAGCTACCACATTAACTTGACCTTAGAAGAAGCGATCAGAGAAAAGTTAATACCGCAGATCAGGGCATTTAGGCTTGAATCCAATATTGACCTGACCAATGTGCGTTTTAACGGTAAAGAATTTGTTAAAAGTGATTTACAAAAAACAGTGCAAGTGCCATCTCGCGATCAGTTAGTTGTTGATATGTTATTAAAATATTTTACAACGCTTTGTGGCAAAAGTTCATCAAATAAAGCAATACTCAATAAACAAGGCGTGATTTTTTGTGTTGATATTAAGCATGCAAAACGTATGGCTGCTTTGTTAAATCAGCATGGCGTTCAATCTGCAGCAGTGCATGGAACTGATCGAAAGGGATTAGAAGCCTACAAACAAGGGGCTATTCAATTTTTATGTGCTTGTGATTTGTTGAATGAAGGTTGGGATGCGCCACAAACCTCTGTGATAGTGATGGCAAGACCAACAATGTCGAAGGTTTTATATACCCAGCAACTTGGACGTGGCACTCGTAATCACCCTGATAAAGAAGCACTTTATGTTATTGATGTAGTTGATAGCTACACTTCTGCGCTGCAACCTTGGTCTGTTCATAGCTTGTTTAATTTTGGTATGTATCAACCTTTTGCAGACTTGGTTAATCATGTTGAAGGTACGCCCAGTCGTGAGCTTATGATCTTAGATGGTTTATGGGAGCAGGAGCGACGATTAGAGCCAATTAATATTTTTAACTTTGAAAAAGAATTTGGCCACTTATTAAATGAAGAGCAGTTAGCTCGCGAACTTTTTGTATCAACAGGAACAATAAAGGCATGGTTAAAGAAAGGCGAAATTACCCCTCATAAAACGTTACCTTTTGGCAATAAAACCCTTAACTACTTTTCTGAACAACAAGTCATAACGATTAAAAAAGATAAGAAAATTAAAGACAGAACTGAGCAAACACGTAAGCTAGATTTTTATGAGTTTTTAGAAAGCAGGGATTACACTTTCTCCTATAAAATCATTTTTTTATTAGCAATGATAAATAATAGCAATAACCGTGGCGAACTAGCATTGGATGATTTAGTACTACGTTACCAACTTTTCTATCAAGGCTTATCTGAAAAATTTGATAAAGTGGAAAAAGACAACAATCCATTAAATAATGCGAAAAACCTGAATAATTTAAATTATTTAAAAAAGAGTATTCGTGAAAATCCCTTTGAAAAGTTTGAACGTAAGCGCTTTTTTTATCAATGTAAAGACTTGAACTTAATTTCATTCGACCCTGTGCTTTGGGAGAAGTTAAAAAAAGAAGACTTTAGCAAGATCACCGAACAGATGATTGATGATGGTATTAATTACTTTAACAAAATCAATATTGAGTTAACACGCGAAGACTTCAACCCGTTAATACCAGAAAAGCAAGGTAAGCAACCTGAGCTTGTCATAACTAAAGAAAGCTCTGCAAATGATGTTTCAGGTATCGAGCTACCATTTTATTCGAGTCTAAAAATAGCCTGTGGTCATTTTAAAACGAGTGAATATGAAGAAGTTGAAAGCTACTTTGTTCCTGACAGCACTCATAAATACGGAAATTTAAATCCAGAAACTCATTTTATAGCGACCGCTTCGGGTAATTCAATGCATGGTGGTAAAAATGCTGTAGAAGATGGGGATTTGTTGTTACTTGAATGGATCACACCAAGTAATGCAGGCTCGATTTCAGGTCAAACTATGGCGATAGAAATACAAGATGAATCTGGCGATGATCAATACCTTCTTCGTGTTGTTAAAAAGCAAGGTGATGGGCAGTATTTACTTGTCGCCAATAATCCAGAGTACGAAGCTATTGATGCTACCGAGCAAATGAAAACGTTCGCTCGCTTGAAAGCGGTATTGAGTTAACGCCCATCTAACTTTGTGCACCATATTTTTATCGATTAAGCGCCGCTAACGCCATAGTTGATGTAGAGGTTACTCATTTTAAAAAGCTAAAAATTAGTTTTGACAGACAAAACAAAATAGGTGTTTATCAGTAATTCTATAAGACCAACTACAACAAGAAGCTATAACGTCGATTGCTCATTAACATTGTATTTTCGGTATGTCGTGCCAGTTGCTGGTATATTGCGGGCTAAGAAAGTGGCGTTTCATTTGCCATGTTTCATTTTTGCCTTCAGCGCCTAGTGCTAAGGTTCCTTGCCCGTAACGGTGGTTAATACTGTCAAGGCAGTGCATTAATGCAGGGTTAGAATTATCCGCTAAAAATAAGTCGGGTTGTTGGTAGCGTCGATTTTCTAATA
>JBFJQB010000177.1:0-6118 GCA_041616855.1 Cognaticolwellia sp.
CCAGCTCATATCCAGTAATGCAGCCGCTAAGTACTCTGTAGTACCAAAGCCTTGATTAAACTTACCAGATGCTTGAATTTTCTCAACTAGCGCTTGAGGGATCACTTCACCTGTTTGGTAGTGCTTTGCAAAGTTTGCTAATACTTCCGGCTCTGTCATCCAGTTTTCCATCACTTGTGAAGGGTATTCAACGTAATCTCTTGGCAGTGCAGTGCCAGTTTGAGAGCGATAGAAACCGTCAGATAATAAGCCTTGAATTGCATGGCCAAACTCATGGAATAAGGTTGATGCTTGATCAAAGGTGAGTAACGTTGGCTTATCGTCGATAGGGCGTGGGTAATTCAAAACATTGTAAATGATAGGCGTAATGTCTTCACCGTTCATACGATATTGCTTGCGGAAGCTGCTCATCCAAGCACCGCCACGTTTGCTTTCACGTACGTAGTGATCGGTCATGTAGATACCTATATAGCTTCCGTCACGATCAAATACCTCAAACGTACGTACTTCTGGGTGGTACTTAGGTAAATCATCTCGTTCTTTAAAGGTAACGCCCCAAAGCTTTTCTGCTGTGTAGAATATACCTTGTAATGTTGACTCTAATGAGAAGTAAGGTTTAGTTTCTTCTGCGTCAATATCGTATCGTTGTTTACGAATTTTCTCAGAGTAATACCACCAATCCCAAGCAGCAACGGTAAAGTCGCCGCCTTCCGCGTCAATCATTTTTTGGATATCAGCGGCTTCTTCTTTTGCACGCTCAAGCGCTGCAGGCCACACTTTATTTAATAATTCAAAAACATTTTCAGGTGTTTTGGCTGTAGCATTTTCAAGCACGAAATGCGCATGGGTTTTGTAACCTAATAACTGCGCTTTTTGATAACGTAGGCTTGCCATTTCACTTGCGATTGCTTGGTTATTGTTGGCGTTGTCGTTATTGCCGCGCATGGTGTAACCTTTATAAATGGTTTCACGTAGCTTACGGTTGGTTGAATAGGTTAGAAATGGGTTTTTACTCGGACGATGAGTGGTGAATACCCACTTACCTTCGTGACCACGAGATTTTGCAGTTTCAGCCGCTGCTGCAATAATGTCAGCAGGTAAGCCTTCAAGGTCTGCTTTATTATCAACCACCATTTCAAAGTTGTTAGTTTCAGCGAGTAAATTTTCACCAAACTTTAAACTTAAGCCGCTAAGTTTTTCATTTAGTTGACGTAATGTTAATTTATCAGCATCGTTAAGGTTAGCACCACCTCTAACAAAGCTCTTATACGTTTTATCTAATAAGCGTTTTTGATCGGTACGTAAATCAAATTTTCCTTGGTTGTCATATACTTCTTTAACGCGTAAAAATAACGCATCGTTAAGTGCAATATCATCGCGTAAAGCAGAAAGTTTAGGCGAAATTTCTTTCGCAATAGCACGCATTTCTTCATCTGACATTGAGCCAGTAAGGCCATAAAAAGTACTGCTAACTTTATCTAAAAAGTCACCAGATTTTTCCATAGCAACGATGGTGTTTTCAAATGTCGGAGGTGATTTATCTTGGGCAATGGCTTCTATTTCAAGTTTGCTTTGTGCAATCCCATGCTCAAATGCCGGTAAGTAGTGGCTCTTTTTTATTTTTTCAAATGGTGGAATACCATATGGCGTGTCGTACTCTGCAAAGAATGGGTTAATTGCAGTAGGTTCTACTTGTTCGACATTGGCAGCATCAGTTGCTGTTGTGCTTGGCTGACAACCGGCTAAGGCAATAGCAATGGCCAATGGCGCGAGATAACGAATTTTCATTAAATGACCTTTTATTTTAATATCCTAACGGACGAGAAGGTTTTTTCAATGCGATAGTATCTAATACCTAGTGGATTAATAAATTAATCAGGTTTGGTATAAGGGATCACAATGAAGCTGTTACTGATTCTATGTTGAGGGCGGTACAGGTACAAGCCCATGATTGATATATTCGATGAGTGGTTAGTTATTAGAGGTGGAATTGTGTGTTTGTGCTTATGGCAGATACGCCCTTGTAGACATCGATTCTCAAAAAAACTTGATATCTATCAGAATTTTCATCACTTTCTACATAGGTAATTATTGGGGAATCATTGTCAGGAAGGCTTTTTGACTATGTTGCTACGATATAGCTCTGGTGTATTCAGCTAAGATCATATCAGCTCCTTTAGCAGCAATCATCATGGTGGGGGCGTTGGTATTACCGCTAATTAGCGTTGGCATAATGGATGCGTCAATGACTCGCAATTGTTTAATGCCTCGAACTTTTAATTGTTCATTGACGACCGAAAGCTCATCTTGACCCATTTTACAGGTGCCTACGGGGTGATAAATGGTATTACATTTGTTTTTTAAAAACTGAAGTATGTCTTGATTTGTACTGCAACTTTCATCAGGAAAAATATATTTGATATGAGTTGATGAAAGCGGCGGTGTCGATAAGATTTGTTTTGCAATTTTTACAGCTTTTATCATGGTATCAATATCATATTGATGGCTTAACATATTTAGGTTAATGCGCGGTGATTGACTAACTTTATCACTAGCAAGCGTAACCGAGCCACGGCTTTTCGGTCTAAGCAAACAAACATGCAAGGCGATACCATAACTGCAGAGGAGTTTATGGTTTCTGCCATGATCGTCCATGGCTGCAGGCACAAAATGTAATTGTAAGTCAGGTTCAGCAATTGCGGGGTCAGATTTAATAAAGCCGCCACTTTCTGAAATTGCACTGGTTAATAGGCCTGCACGATTAGTGATAAATTTTAACGTTTCTTTCATACCCCACCAAATGGCTTTGGGGCGATAGGCTAATAATTGCGTGCGATTATGCTTGGCGACGCAGAGCACATCGACATGATCTTGTAAATTTTTACCCACACCTTCCAGTGTATGAACAATATTGATATTATGTTTTTTCAACTCGGCTTTTGGTCCAATGCCAGAAAGCATTAATATTTGTGGGGAATTTATCGCCCCCGCACTCACGATAACTTCCTTATTAGCGATAACTTGTTGAACTTTACCGCGATGTTTATATAAAACCCCCGTGGCAACACCGTCCTTAATAAGTACTTTTTCAACTTGGGTTTGGGTGATAACCGTTAAGTTTTTACGGTCTAAATTGGGGGTTAAAAATGCTTTCGCCGCGCTATGCCTTAAACCATCTTTTTGTGTGACTTGGTAGTAGCCAATACCTTCTTGTGAAACACCATTAAAGTCATTGTTTAGAGGAAAACCTGCAGCAAGAGCAGACTGGATAAAGTCATCATGAATAGCCGGCTTAGACGCTGAATCAGCAACATTAAGTGCACCATTGATACCGTGAAAATCATCTGCGCCGCGCTCTTGATGTTCTTGGGCTTTAAAGTAAGGCAATACGTCGTCAAAGCTCCAACCTTTGTTACCTAGGCTATGCCAATGATCATAATCTTGCTTTTGCCCTCGAACATAAAGCATGGCATTAATAGAGCTGCTACCACCTAAGGTTTTACCGCGAGGGGTGAAAATTTTTCGATTATTTAAGTTTTTTTCAGGCGACGAGTTAAATTGCCAGTTTAAGCTGCGACTTTTTATGAGAGCAATAATACCAATAGGGAGGTGTATTAAGCAGTTTTTATCTGCCTTGCCAGCTTCGAGTAAGCAAACAGTATAACGACCGCAAGCCGAAAGTTTATCCGCTAATACACAGCCTGCAGAACCAGCACCAATTATCACAAAATCAAATGTCTTCATTCGGCGGCCTTCAAAAGCGATTTGTTGTTATTGTTATCACGTCAGACCACTATGATGTAAATTATTTTTTTATTCAAGTAACAAGGCTGAGTGCTATTTTTTTGATTTTGCCATTAACGAGTGTTTTGACAGTGATAGTTTTGGGATTAATCATAGCCAAAAACAATGGAACTCCAAGCATCAGAGGACGCTAAAAATAGTGCATAAAAGTTTGAAGCGCCCTTAGGGGCTATCGGTAAAATTACCTCACTAAGAAGAAGTTAGCCTTTTTGTCTTTGCTGGTAACTCACCAGTTTATACCTCGAAAAAAAAGGCTAAACAACAGTTTAGCCTTTGTCACGTAATTAAGAGTGCGGTGTCGCCTAATAAGGCAATATTGACCTGAGCTTAATTTAAACCAAGTATTTGTTTACCCTGTTTAAAGGTGATATCAACAGGGATTTTTGCCATTTCTAAACGGGCTAAGTCATTTGCTAAGTCTCTATTTATCACACCACTTTCTGCGACTAATTTATCAACCCCATCATAATCGCCATTGCCTTGCAGCGTTAAAATCAGCTTTGATAATGCATCAATGGCTGCGGTCATTTTTTCAACATTGACGGTGTATAACCCTTGCTCATTTCGCGAGAAGGCATTTTGTTCAGCAAAGTAGTTAAATCGCACCATATTAGCTTTACCGTGTGCCGAACTTGCGCCAAATCGTACTGAGCGAAAAATGCCGGCTAAGAATGTGGTGTAGTAGTCTTCTAAGGTACCTTCAGTGATAACATTTTTAGCTAGCAGTTGACGGATCATGTACAGGCCTAAAATGTCAGCTTTGCCTTCTTCTAGGGCTGATGCGTGCTCTTTTAACGACTGGCGCACTGTGCCTTTGTCATTGATGGTATTTTTAATGCCTAAGCCGTGCGCAACTTCATGAAACATCGTGTTGGCAAAAAAGGCGGCAAAGGTGACGTTTTTACGTTGCTCTGGCACGATTAGCGTGTCGGCGATAGGCATCATAATAGCGTCGAACTTTGCTCGCATAGCATTTTTTAGTTGTAAACGACGTGTGCCTTTTTCTAACTGCACTTGTTCGTCATTGGGTAAGTTGATGGCGATGCTTTTCCCACCTGCATTGGCATGGCCAGCGGTGTAAATAACGTCATATGCGTTTAAGTCAGCATCAGAGCCTGGAGTTTCAGCTTTGTATTTTTTACTAACCGGTAAGCCTCGTTGTAATTCTGGCAAAAACTCGGCATATTTCGCCAGTTTTTCACTCCATGACATATCTTTGATCAGTACGTAAGACTCAAAGGCAGCACGATAACCAAAAAGCTGATCTTCGTAGGTTTCAATCGGGCCAATAACAACATCAATAGGGTTATTTTTCATGTCCATCCAAGCAAAGTCAGAAGCTTGGAAGTCATCATTGCGTAGCGCTTTGGCGCGCATGTTAAGGTAGTTAGCGAATTCTTTATCATCCGCAAATGTTGCCGCTTTTTCTAAAATAACGGCAATACGGTTAATTTCGTCGCTATAGGCTTCTGAATATGCAATTGTGGTTAATTCACCGCTTTCGTTTCTCACTACGAGTGAATACAAGCCATTTTTGTCAGTAAATGTTGCTTTTTCAAATTCTGCTTTGCTCATATCCCTAGGGTAGAACTGAGCGCCGAGGCTTTTTTCAGGGGTATCAGTTAAAAAAGCTTTGTCACCATTTAATCTATCCCATGGACCGTAATTAATACGGGCAAATTCTCTGACCTTATCGTCACTGATTGAAGCTAGGAAAGTGTTTTTGTCTTGGCCGAAAGCCTGTTGCCAGAATAAACCGTCAATAATATCAGACGCTTCAATAAGTAATGACAACATTTTCTTTTGGTTCGTTGAAAGGTGTGATAAGTCGGCACTTAATGTCACGGTTTTGTAGATATCTAAGCGGTTTTGATACTCAGGTAGTAAGTTAACGTTGGTAGAGGTTGGGGCTTCTTTGTTGTCACCACAAGCGGATAACGTACCAGCCATGATGAGCAGTGAAGCGATTTTTGAAAATTTCATGTGAAGTCTCTCTTATTATATACCGGCTAGAGACTATCAAAATCACTGATAAGCGCAAGGCTTGTAAGCAATAAACTCTTGATTTAGAAGATTTACAGATATAAAAAAACCGGCATAAGCCGGTTTTTTAATTCTTTACAAAAATTAAAGCGCTTTAATAGCAGCGTTTAAACGACTCTTGCTACGAGCTGCTTTATTTTTGTGAATAAGACCTTTGCTTGCATAACGATCTAAAATCGGTGCAGCAGCAGCAAATTCTGTAGATGCTTTTTCTTTGTCACCGGCTTCGATAGCAGAAATTACTTTTTTAAGTAAAGTACGCATCATTGAG
>JBFJQB010000178.1:0-6074 GCA_041616855.1 Cognaticolwellia sp.
ACCAATAGTTTTACGTTTCGGGTTCAATAAGCGTTTCGGTACTTCTTTTGAGCCTTTAAAAATAAAGGTATAAGGCCCCGGCGTGTTATTTTTCAATAATCTGAAGTAACTATTATCAACGCGGGTATATTCCGATAGCTCTGATAAATCACAACACATTAAAGTAAAGTTATGCTCTTTATCAATAGAGCGAATATTGCAAATTCGCTCTAAAGCCTTTTTATCACCAATATGACAACCTAAGGCATAGCCTGAGTCTGTTGGGTAAACTATAACACCACCTTGGCTAATTATTGCTGCCGCTTGTTTCATTAAACGGCCCTGCGGATTATCGGGGTGAACATAAAAAAACTGACTCATAATGAGCTCCAATTAAAAAACAGGTTTATCATCATAATGTGCAATCACTTTAGATACTTTGCGAGCACAAACTTTATTTTTAAGCACTCGGCTTTGTTTGCCAAAGCTGCCAAATAGGGGTGGCCTGCTCTGGCATATGTAAATTACGCCCTAAATCGCTCCAACGGCTTGGTTGGTGAAAATCAGACCCCATTGATGCATGCAAATCATATTCTAAACAAAAGCTTAGCATTAATTTACGTTGTTCGTTATTCATTTGCGGTAATACCACTTCTAAGCCATCACCGTCTGCTGCCTTAAAATCAACAATTAAACGTCGTAACCATTTAGTTGATAAGCCATAGCGTATTGGGTGCGCCATTACAGCTACGCCACCAGCAGCATGAATGGTTGCTACTGCTTCTTCAATGCTACACCAATTAGGGTTTACATAAGCTCGTTGACCTTTGCCTATGTATTTATCAAAGGCTGATTGCATTTTACTGACGACACCGCGTTGTAATAATACTCGAGCGAAATGCGCGCGGGTGATTGAGCCTTGACCTGCCAATGCCTTAGCTTCTGTATAAACATCATTAAAGCCACATTTTGCCAGTTTCTCGCCCATAGCGGTGGCGCGATCTTCTCGACGTTGTTGTTGCTGTAAAATTAAGCTTTGTAACGCCTCATGCTGTGGCGCAATATTTAAGCCGACAATATGAATTTCAAAGCCCTGCCATTGCGTCGAAATTTCAATGCCATCGATCAACGTTAATGGAATGTTTTTTTCTAATATAGTTTGTTTTGCACTATCGAGGCCTGTAACTGTGTCATGATCTGTGATCGCTAACACGTCAATTTGAAAGTTAACCGCCCGCTCTATTAACTCTTGTGGCGTTAAGGCGCCATCAGAGCAATTAGTGTGACTGTGCAGATCAATCCGTAAGTTTGAACAATCTTTATTATTTGTAAAATCAGAGGTTGACATCATTACCCGAATCGGTTCTTCTATAGGGACTTAAAAGCTGCCTAAGACAAGTGCAAGTCGCTCATTAGGCAAGTAAATAAAAACGATTTTACTGAGATAAAACAGATAATGATACAAGTAAAACAAACTATTTCTTTGATTTGGTGGTGGCATAACTCAACATAAGTGGGTTGTGATGTTTACTGGTATGTAAAAACTTCGAAAACCCGCAGCCTATTGCGGGTTTTTTGCTTTTAATTAATTGAAAATATAATGAGATAAATACATGTTACGCATTAAAGTTAAACGTTGGTTCTTATGGTGGCTTCTGCCTATATACGCTGGATGACCGTTTTAAAAATAAATTATTTGTAGGAACCCCGATGAGCAAAAAACAAGAAAAAAACACTAACACCGCGCAGCTTAATTCTGCGTTAGATAATCAACAAGTTGGCGCAGTAGTGACTGTCACTGATAAGTTAAGTTATCAAAGCGATCCGCTTGCTGTCTTTCATACCCTTTGTGCTGAAAAAGCAAATACGCTGCTACTTGAGTCTGCGGAAATCGATAAAAAGCATCAACTTAAAAGTCTACTTCTCACTGATACTGCTGTTAAAATAGTCTGTAATGGTAATACCGTGAGCTTTACCGCTTTAAGTGAAAATGGCGAAAATGCACTGGCCTTTGCTAAACAAGCATTAGCATCCGATGCAACCATATCGATGAGTGATAAAGCCTTCACCGCCACCTTTACAAACAACACAGAGCAACTTGATGAACGCTCACGTTTAATGGCCATCAACCCGTTTCAAAGTTTACGTTTATTTACCCAGCTTAATAACACTAGCGAGCACCCTTTTGCAGTATTTTTAGGTGGCGCATTTGCTTTTGACATGATGTCGATGAGTGAGTCCCTACCCGAGGTCAGCGAGGGGGAAAACTCTTGCCCTGATTTTGTTTACTATTTAGCAGAAACTTTGATTATTATTGACCACGAACAGCAATCGAGTGAAGTGATCAGCAATTTATTCACGGGGCCAAATTTTGACAACATACAAACAGCAGCGCAAACAAATACAGCGGCGATTAAAGCGAGTTTAAGCACCGATGTTACCGCGAATTTTACCGATAAATCATCAGAGGCATTACCAGAGGCATTGCAAGATACCTCGTCAAAAACATCTGCAAACGACCATCATTCTCCAGCATTAACATGTGACATTAGCGATGAAGCTTTTTGTCAAATCGTTGATGATTTAAAAGAAAACATTTTAGCCGGTGATATTTTTCAAGTAGTGCCTTCTCGTACTTTTAGTTTACCTTGCTCGAACACACTCAATGCCTACAAAGCGTTAAAACATCGTAACCCCAGTCCTTATATGTTTTATCTGCAAGACAGTGAGTTTTGTATATTTGGCGCATCTCCAGAATCAGCGCTAAAATATCAACAAAGTAACCGACAAGTGGAAATATATCCGATTGCCGGTACGCGTCCACGCGGCTTTAACGCTGACGGTAGTTTATCTCCAGATTTAGACAGCCGTATCGAACTCGACTTACGATTAGATAAAAAAGAATTGGCTGAGCACATTATGCTAGTAGATTTAGCCCGCAATGATATCGCTCGCGTCAGTCAACCTGGCACACGCCATGTTGCTGATTTATTAAAAGTTGACCGCTATTCACATGTTATGCATTTAGTTTCTCGCGTTTGCGGCACGTTAGAGCTTGAGTTAGACGCCTTACATGCTTACCAAGCGTGTATGAATATGGGCACGCTTTCAGGTGCGCCAAAAGTTAAAGCGACTTCCCTTATTCGACAAGTTGAAGGCAAACGTAGAGGTAGTTATGGCGGCGCTGTCGGCTATTTAACCGGCGATGGTGATATGGACACCTGCATTGTTATTCGCTCAGCCTTTGTGAAAAATAATCAGGCGCAAATTCAAGCCGGTGCCGGGGTCGTGTTTGACTCTGACCCGCAATCTGAAGCCAACGAAACACGGCAAAAAGCACAAGCGGTGATCAGTGCTATTAATGAAGCGGAAGATAAAGTGTTGATGATTTCTCACCAAGAAAGAGATAAATCAATAATAAATACGGCCGCATTGGCACAGGAGGTAAATAATGATTACTTCTGAGCTTATAACCCAGCCCGTACCTGAATTAAAGTCTACTGCACTACCAGAGATTGTCATGCTTGATAACCTTGACTCATTTACCTATAACTTAGTCGATGAGTTTCGTTGTTTAGGTTATCAACTGACCATTTATCGTAACACCATCAGTGCCGACTTTATTTTTCAAAAGTTACAAGAGAAACAACAAAACAATGATGCTGGTGTTATTTTAGTGCTTTCTCCTGGCCCAGGTGACCCAAGCCATGCCGGTTGCTTAATGGCGTTGATTGCAAAGTCAGCAGGCAAATTTCCAATACTAGGCATTTGTTTAGGCCATCAAGCATTAATACAACATTATGGCGGGGTTATTGGCCGTGCTCCTGAAGTGGTTCACGGTAAATCGTCGAGCATCAGTCATAATAATGCTGGCGCTTTTAAAGATATTTCCAATCCTTTACCTGTTGCCCGTTATCATTCGCTGTTTGCCAGCGAAGTTCCACAAGCAGTGAGTATAACCGCACAGGTCACTTTATCTAACGATAAACAAGACATTGTCATCCCTATGGCGGTTGAACATGGCAAAGATGCTGCAATTGGTTTTCAATTTCATCCTGAGTCAATTCTGACCACTTATGGGACAAATTTATTAGCGCAAAGCCTTAGTCATTTAAACACTTTAGCCAGTCAAACCATTTATAAAGCCCAAGGGAATGCTCATGACAACATCTGACCTTAGCCAAACAACTGCACAATCAACATTACAGCCAACGTCAGCGGTTAGTTATGATGACATTAGCCATAGCGCGCTGAATTCTTTAGTCAGTGGCGATTCGTTAACGCAACAACAAAGTCACGATGTTTTTGAGCAAGTGATCAACGGCCATGTTGCACCTGAACGTTTAGCCGCAATATTAACCGCATTAAAAATGAAAGGTGAAACGCCAGAAGAAATTGCCGGCGCTGCCCTAGCCATTCGCGCTAATGCTAGAGCTTTCCCTGCGCAAACTACAGCCGTTGCTGATTGTGTTGGCACCGGCGGCGATGGCGCAAATACCATTAATATTTCGACAACCGCGGCTATTTTAGCTGCCGCTTGTGGTTTAAAAATGGCAAAGCATGGCAATCGGAGTGTGTCGAGTATGTCAGGCTCAGCAGATTTACTTGAAGCCTTTGGCGTAAACCTGAACATGACGCCAGCAGTGGCTAGTGAATGTTTAGCCCAAGCAAATATTTGCTTTTTATATGCGCCCGCTTACCATACGGGCTTTAAGCATGCTGCACCAGTACGTAAAGCCATGGCAATTCGTACCCTGTTTAATATTTTAGGCCCGTTAGTTAATCCTGCAAAACCTGAAATCATGCTACTTGGGGTTTATATTCCTGAATTAATTACCCCGATAGCCCAAGCGTTATTATTAACAGGCGTTAAGCATGCTTGGGTAGTCCATGGCAGTGGCTTGGATGAAATCGCCCTGCACGGTAAAACCCTCGTCACTGAAATTAATAACGGACAATTAATAAAGAAAGAAGTTTCCCCCGCCGACTTCGGTTTACAAAGTTACACTTTGGCTGACATTAAGGGTGGTAGCCCAGAAGAAAATGCTGAAATAGTCAAAGCAATATTGGCAGGTAAAGGTCAAGAAGCGCACAATAGCGCGGTGATCATAAACTGTGCAGCGTTACTGTATTTACACCGTGAACAATTAAACGGCCAAGCAGATACTTTATTATTGGCCGCAGAGCATGCCGCTAAAGTACTTAGCTCTGGCGTGGCAACAAAAACCTTAGCAGAATTGGTTCGACTTTCTAATTCAGGAGCAACAGCGTAGTGAGTAATATCCTTGAACAAATCGTCGATAACCGTCGCATCGAAATAGCAGCGTTAAAGAAAGAGCTACCGCTAGCAAGCTTTATTGATGAAATAACACCATCAACAAAAGACATGTATCAAGCGTTAACTCGGACTGAAGCAAAACCATATGCGGGTTTTATTTTAGAATGTAAAAAAGCCTCACCATCAAAAGGCTTAATCAGAGCAGACTTTAACGTTAGCGAAATCGCCACTATTTATGATAATTATGCTGCAGCTATTTCAGTACTTACTGAGCACAAGTATTTTCAAGGTGACTTTAACTACCTAAGAACCGTCAGTGAATTAGTTAGCTGCCCAGTGTTAAATAAAGACTTCTTTTTTGATGTTTATCAAGTTTACTTGGCTCGATACTATGGCGCCGATGCGATATTACTGATGTTAAGCGTACTTAATGATGACGAGTACAATGAACTCGCCTCAGTTGCCCAGTCACTTAACTTAGCCATATTAACCGAAGTGTCTAACGATGAAGAGCGCGACCGTGCGATTGCTTTAAATGCCAAACTTATCGGTATTAATAATCGTAACTTACGTGATCTTTCTACCGATATTGCCCGTACCTTTGACCTAGCGCCAACGATTCCAGATGATCGTATTGTTATCTCTGAGTCAGGTATTTATCACAACGCACAAGTCAGAGAGCTTGCCCCTGCGGTTGATGGCTTTTTAGTTGGCAGCTCTGTCATGGCAGAAGCTGATATCGACTTAGCTTGTCGACAACTGATTTTTGGTCACCATAAAGTTTGCGGCCTAACTAGCCCTGAGCACGCGGGTTTTG
>JBFJQB010000179.1:0-6059 GCA_041616855.1 Cognaticolwellia sp.
CATTAACTATGTATTTTGATAATTTAACTTTAGAAAGAGTCTGAACTTTATGTTTGAACAAAATATTTCCTCTCCATTTATTACCGGTGATCTACAAACTCAGACAAAGGCCTCGCCTTTACGCACACAAGCAAAAGTAGCGATTAAAAACTACTTGTCTCAGTTAAACGGTAATGACGTTGATGATATGTACGACCTTGTACTTTCAGAAATTGAAGCGCCAATGCTTGAAGAAGTCATGCAATATACTCGCGGAAACCAAACCCGCGCCGCAAACTTACTGGGCATCAACCGTGGTACTTTACGTAAGAAGTTAAAAAAATACGGTATGAACTAAGATAAAAGGCAGGTTAGCCTGTCAAGTAAAAGCACCCTCGGGTGCTTTTTTGTTTTTAGGGATGGAAAAGTTATCCATTTAGTCAACTTTCGTCCCATGTTAACAATATCGCATATTATCGCAAACGGATGAATGATAATGCACGCGATTTAGCGCTAAGCTCACTGCCACGGATATGTGTCATAGGCCAGACAACCATTTTAATTTATAGGTAATTAGAAAAACCATGGATACACCACGCCCAATCAAACGCGCACTATTAAGTGTTTCAGACAAAACCGGTATTGTTGAATTTGCTCGTTCGTTAGCTCTAAAAGGAGTCGACCTTTTATCAACAGGTGGTACCGCTAAGTTATTGGCTGAAAATGGCATTAAAGTAACAGAAGTTTCTGATTACACCGGACATCCAGAAATTATGGATGGTCGAGTAAAAACCCTACACCCAAAAGTACATGGCGGTATTTTAGCGCGCCGTGATATCGACGAAGCGGTAATGGTTGAAAATAATATCAGCGCCATTGACTTAGTTGTGGTTAACCTTTACCCATTTGCGGATGCCGTTGCTGATGAAAACTGTTCATTAGCAAACGCCATTGAAAATATCGATATTGGCGGTCCAACTATGGTGCGGGCTGCAGCTAAAAACCACAAAGACGTTACTATTGTAGTAAATGCAGCTGATTATGACCGTGTGTTAGCTGAAATGGATGCCAATAATGATTCTTTAATTTATCAAACGCGTTTTGATTTGGCTATCGCTGCTTATGAACACACTGCGGCTTATGACGGTATGATTGCCAATTACTTTGGTAAAATGCTGCCAGCACATGGCAGTAATGAAACAGAGAGTAAAGAGCAGCAAAAATTTCCACGTACTTTTAATAGCCAATTTATTAAAAAGCAAGATTTGCGTTACGGTGAAAATTCACATCAAGATGCGGCTTTTTATCTTGAAGCAAATCCAGAAGAGGCTTCTGTTGCAACCGCAAAACAAATTCAAGGCAAAGCTTTATCATACAATAACATTGCTGATACCGATGCAGCGTTAGAGTGTGTGAAAGAATTTGACGAAGCAGCCTGTGTTATCGTCAAGCATGCTAACCCGTGTGGTGTTGCTATTGGTGACAATATTTTAACGGCCTATGATAGCGCTTATAAAACAGACCCAACGTCAGCATTTGGTGGCATTATCGCCTTTAACCGTGAATTAGATGCTGATACGGCAGAAGCGATTGTATCTCGACAGTTTGTTGAAGTGATAATCGCACCAAGCATCTCAGATGCGGCAGCGCAAATTGTTGCGGCTAAACCTAATGTGCGCTTATTAGAATCTGGCCAATGGTCTACACAAACAACAGGCCTCGACTTTAAACGCGTTAACGGTGGTTTATTGGTCCAAGACCGTGATCAAGGTAAAGTCAGCGCGGATGATTTGAAAGTCGTCACTAAACGTCAACCGACAGATGCAGAAATGCGCGACTTACAATTTTGTTGGAAAGTGGCAAAATATGTGAAATCAAACGCCATTGTTTACGTTAAAAATAGTATGACGATTGGTGTTGGCGCAGGCCAAATGAGCCGCGTTTACTCAGCAAAGGTTGCCGGTATTAAAGCTGCGGATGAAAACTTAGAAGTTGCTGGCTCCGTGATGGCATCAGATGCCTTTTTTCCATTTCGCGATGGCTTAGATGCTGCAGCCGCAGCTGGGATCACCGCGGTAATTCAGCCGGGTGGTTCAATGCGAGACAATGAAGTGATTGCCGCAGCTGACGAGCACAATATCGCTATGGTATTTACAGGGATGCGCCATTTTCGTCATTAATCAAGCCGATTGATAACCAAGTGCTCAGTTCATAAATGGTACTGAGCATTTTTTATTAATACAACCATAGTGGCGTAGTATTGTGAGAGAATTCACATTTAGCAATACTCAATTAAGATCAATGGCTGTTTTTCATCGATAAGATCGTACCGATGGCACTGAACATCTTAATAAAATCTGCTATAACTAGCTTTGATAAAATTTTACTAGTTAATGGAAGATAACAATGAATACAACGACTCAAACGATAAAAAAAGTTTTTACTGCATCAATTGTTTCTGCAACATTATTATGCTCTGGCTTCGCCAACGCACATCAACCGAGCCAACTTGAACAAGCTATCTCTGGTGAGCACCGCTCAGCCGCAAACAAATCACGAGACGTCTATCGTCATCCGAAAGAAACCTTAGAATTCTTTGGTTTGACCCCATCAATGACCGTGGTTGAAATCACGCCAGGTGGCGGTTGGTATACCGAAATTTTAGCTCCAGCATTAAAAGGCACGGGTAAACTTTACGGAGCCCACTATCCAGATACAGGTGAAGATAACTATTTTAGTAATTCACGTAAAAAGTTAGTCGCCAAGCTTGCGAGCGACCCGGTATTTAGCGAAGTACAGTTAACTGATTTTATACCCCGCCAAGAAAGTACATTGGCACCAGCGGGCAGTGCCGACATGGTGTTGACGTTTCGTAATTTGCATAACTGGCAAGATGCGGGCGTTGAACAAGCGTTTAAAGATGCTTACCGTGCACTAAAAAAAGGCGGTGTTTTAGGGGTTGTTGAACATCGCCTACCTGAAGGTGCAGATGCGAAAAAAGCTAAAGGCTATGTATCGCAAAGTAAAACCATTGCACAAGCAAAGGCGGCAGGTTTTACTTTAGCGGCAACGAGTGAAATTAATGCAAATCCTAAAGATAAAGCTAATCACCCTAGAGGCGTTTGGACATTGCCTCCTTCTTTAGCGTTAGGTGAGGAAGATAAAGCTAAGTATTTGGCGATTGGCGAAAGTGACCGCATGACATTGAAGTTTGTTAAATAATTTAATCAACTTGGTAAAACAATTAAGCAGCTATAACCTGATCACTTCGGGTTATAGCGATAAAAAATATTAGGAATTTAAGTAAATGAATGTTTTGGTAATTGGTAGTGGCGGTCGTGAGCACGCGTTAGCGTGGAAAGCAGCACAATCAGATACAGTAACAAAGGTCTTTGTTGCACCTGGTAATGCGGGAACGGCAACAGAAACTAAGTTGGAAAATATTGCCATAGCTGTTGGCGATATTCCGGCTTTAGTTGATTTTGCTAAAAGCAATACAGTCGCCTTAACCATTGTCGGTCCTGAACAACCCCTTGTAGATGGCATTGTTGATGCCTTCCAAGCTGAAGGTCTGATGATTTTCGGTCCAAGTGCAAAAGCAGCGCAACTTGAAGGTTCTAAATCATTTACTAAGGACTTCTTAGCAAGAAATAACATTCCAACCGGTACTTATCAAAACTTTACCGAAATTGAGCCCGCGATTGCTTATGTTCGTGAGCAGGGCGCACCTATTGTGGTAAAAGCTGACGGCTTAGCGGCAGGGAAGGGGGTTATAGTTGCTATGACGCTTGAAGAGGCCGAAGCTGCTATTAAAGATATGCTGGCCGGTAATGCATTTGGAGATGCCGGCCATCGGGTGGTCATTGAAGAATTTCTTGAAGGTGAAGAAGCGAGTTTTATTGTCATGGTTGACGGTAAAAATGTTTTAGCCTTTGCGACCAGTCAAGATCACAAGCGTGCCTATAATGGCGATCAAGGACCTAACACTGGTGGTATGGGGGCTTATTCTCCTGCACCTGTGGTTACGTCAGAAATTCATCAACGGGCGATGAATGAAGTTATTATGCCAACTGTTGAAGGTATGGCACGTGAAGGCGCTCCTTATACTGGCTTTTTATACGCGGGTTTAATGATTGATGCTGATGGTACGCCTAAGGTCATTGAATATAACTGTCGTTTTGGCGACCCTGAAACCCAGCCTATTATGATGCGTCTTAAGTCTGATTTAGTTGAGCTTTGCATGATGGCCTGTCGTGGCGAGTTAGACAAAGCAACGATTGATTTTGATCCTCGCCCAGCGGTAGGCGTGGTGTTGGCCGCTGCAGGGTACCCAGCCAGTTACCCGAAAGGCGACGTTATTTCAGGTTTAGATATCAATAAGGCTGTTGATCGTAAAATATTTCATGCCGGTACCGCTGAAAAAGATGGCGCAATAGTTACCGCAGGTGGTCGTGTTTTGTGTGCAACAGCTTTAGGTAATAATGTCACGCAGGCGCAACAAGCGGCATATGAATTATTACAGCAAATTTCTTGGCAAGGCGTTGAGTATCGAACAGATATTGCTTACCGAGCAATAGAGCGTGAACAAGTCTAGTTGATTTTGTATCGACGAAGAATTAAAAGCCCAGTATTTATACTGGGCTTTTTTGTCTAGCAAGTTTAAAGAAACTTATATGAATGGATTAATACTTAATCTGAATTATTTAACTTTGCCAAGTTTTCTTTTTTGGCGCCACCGGCAATTGCTGCGGCAATAACAGAGTCTTTATCAAAACCAGAATCAATAGCGGCATTGACGATGCTGGTGCTTTGGCTTTCGCTAGTCTGGTTAACTGCGGTAGTAACGACAGAGTCGGCTTCGTTAGGAAATAAAGCTAATATACCTTTGACAATATTCGTTGCTTGTTCTGGAATTGCAGTAATCGCAGCTTTAAGGATATTTAACATTTTGCTCGGATAACTAGTCGCCGTATTATTAACGATATTACTAGTATCATAGGGCTCTGTTCGAATTGCGACTCGAACAATGTTTTCAATTTCGCTTGGGCTGAATCGTACGGCGGTATTTACAATTTCTTGAGCATAGGCGGGTTCTGCAGTAATGGCTATTTCAACCAATTCACTGCTAGGGGCAACGTTTGCTTTAATGGCATTCTCGATGACGTCGCAGGCTAATACCGGTTCTGCAGATAATGCGCCTAGCATAATTTGGCGGTATGCTTCAGGGTAACGATCAAAGGCAACGGCCATCACAACATCTACTTTCTCTGGATAACGTGAAAGTATTGAATGCACACTACTTCGTATAGTTCTTTGTTTTTTTACTTGTTGGTTTAATATCTTAGCTATTAAACGTTCTTGTTTATATTCGGCAACATCCTTGGCCACAACTGTAGTACTTATGCCAACAAGCATAAACAAAATGAGAAATCTTTTCATTTGCTATGCTCTCTACTGAAATAACGCGGCGAACCACACTATTTGTTATTTATTATTCTTATGTGCAAAACAATATAGAGGATAAATTGCTTTATATCTCCTGTGTTTTTGTACATGCGAATTGAATTTTTTGTAAAAACCGTTAACCTATTGTGGTTAACTACCTAGTGGTTAGTCCGTTTAATAACCGATTAGTTCAATTAAAGAGCAAGCAAACACTTTTTTGTAATTTAATTGCATTTAGCGGTTGACGCGGGGCGATAAACCTCTAAAATGCGCTCCACTTCTTCGGGACAAGTCGAAGAGGTTGTTTTAATGAGTTATCTAACGCGGTTTCGGCTACTTTGGTTAACTTAACGTTTTAAAAGGTTGGTTTTGAAAGTTGAAAAAACTTTTAAAATAAATTCAAAAAAAGCGTTGACATTAAAACTGAGTTGCGTAGAATGCGCATCTCGCTTCAGGCAAGGCCTGCAGCAACGAATTACTTTACGGTATAGGGCGAATGAGATTCTGACCGATATCTTCTTTGAAGATATGTTCTTTAACAATTAGTTATCATGCAATTTGTGTGGACACTCACATTAATGTTGATTTTACATAGTTACCTTCGGGTAACAAAAAAACAGCTTAATATGATGTCA
>JBFJQB010000180.1:0-5960 GCA_041616855.1 Cognaticolwellia sp.
CTGCCGTGCTTTCTAAGGGCACTAATGGGTTAGTTTCTGGGTAATATGCGGCGACACAGCCCACAGGAATGTCATATTCAACCACCTTGAAATCAGAAACTGAACGAGCAACATCATCATTAGAAACCGTAGTGATTGTGACGTTATCGCCATTTTTCAATTGTTGTTTAGCCATATCATCGGCATTAACAAACACCACACGGCGTTCACCATAAATGCCTCGGTAGCGATCATCCATGCCATAGATTGAGGTGTTGTACTGATCATGAGAGCGTAATGTTTGTAAGGTCAATATGGGGTTGTTAGTAAACGCTCTCGCAATTTCATGGGGTAATTTTTCCGGTAATTGCGCATTTGATAACACTGCTTTTGCTGTGCTGGTTTTCCATTGGCGCAGTGCGGCTTTATTTTGTAAATAAAATCCTCTACCTACTTTAATGCGTTGGTTGTAATCAAAAAAATCAGGCAGTACTTTACTAATATCCTCTCGAATGAAGCCGTAATCACTGCTCAATTTCGACCAATTAACAAGTTTCTCACCGACAGACGCCTTTGCTATTCCTGCAACAATGGCAGTTTCCGAGCGTAAATGTTCCGAGGCCGGTTCATTTTGTCCAGTTGAGCTATGTACCATACTCATGGAATCTTCAACGGTAATACATTGTTCGCCACTGGCTTGTCGATCAATTTCCGTTCGCCCTAAGCAAGGTAAAATGAGTGCCTGTTTACCGGTAATAACATGGCTGCGATTAAGCTTGGTACTGATTTGCACGGTTAAGTCACATTGTTGTAATGCTTGGTATGTGCGTTTGGTATCTGGCGTAGCAGCGGCAAAGTTACCACCTAAGGCGATAAACACTTTGGCTTTACCCAATAACATCGCGTGTAGAGAATCAACGGTATTTAACCCTGGGTTGCGCGGCACTTGAAACTTATAGTGTTGCTCTAAAGCATCGAGAAACTCAGTTGACGGCTTTTCATTAATACCGACGGTGCGATTTCCTTGCACATTGGAGTGACCTCGCACAGGGCAAGCGCCAGCACCGAGCTTACCAATATTACCTCTCAGTAGCAGGACATTAACTAGCTCTTGTATGGTAGCGACAGAATGCTTGTGTTGAGTGATGCCCATTGCCCAAGTAAATATAACCTTTTTATTACTGGCATAAATATCGGCTATTTGCTCAATATCTTGCTTGCTCAGTCCGCATTGGCTAAGTATTTGTTGCCATGGGGTAGCCTCTACACTACGTTGATAAGCTTCAAAATTATCACAATGCTCATCAATGAAAGCACAATCGAGGATAGACTTATCCTGCTCGAACCTTGCAAACAAGGTTTTAGCAACACCGCGTAATATTGCCATGTCGCCACCTAATTTTGGCGTGAAATAATACTGACTAATATCGGTACCGGTGAAAAGGAGCATTTCTTTTGGGCTTTGCGGATCAGTAAATTTTTGTAAGCCACGTTCTTGTAAGTTATTAATACTGACAATGGTGGCGCCTCGCTTGCTAGCTTTACGAAGCGTGCCAAGCATACGAGGGTGGTTAGTACCGGGGTTTTGGCCAAAAACAAAAATTGCGTCAGCTTGATCGAAATCTGCCATGGTGACGGTACCTTTGCCTGTTCCTAAGCTACGTGTCATCGCGATACCAGAGGCTTCATGACACATGTTTGAGCAGTCGGGAAAGTTATTGGTGCCTAGCACTCGACCAAATAATTGGTACAAATAAGCAGCTTCATTACTGGCGCGTCCTGAGGTATATAACAGTGCTTCATTAGCTGAGGGCAACTGCTTGAGTTTATCAGCGATTAGAGCAAAGGCGTCATCCCAACTAATCGAGTGGTAGTGATCATCGCTGCCATCATAAAGCATCGGTTGAGTTAAGCGGCCACTTTTTTCTAATGCATGGTCATCCCATTGTTGTAGCTCGGAAATCGAATGCTGTTGAAAAAACGTCGCGTTAACCCTTTTGCTAGTCGCTTCCCACGCAATCGCTTTTACGCCATTTTCACAAAAATCAATTTTACCGGCTGTGTCTGAATCTCCCCATGCACAACCTGGGCAGTCAAAGCCGCCAGGCTGGTTAGCTCTCAGTAACGCTTTAACACCTTTGGCGGCGTTTTCACTTTGAATTAAATGTTTAGCTGAGCTTTTTAGTGCTCCCCAACCGCCTGCAGGCGATGAATATACTGGCGATGTTTTTGTAGGTTTAGACATGTCAATTCTCTTTGAGGCGTAACACTTTAGTTGACCGTAATGACAATCCAGTTGCGTGAGTGCAAATCAACGACTTAAGTAAGTGAGCGTTTACAACATTGGCCAGCGCGACATTGATCTTAAAATCAAATAATTATCTCTCGGCTGCTTTTTGTCAACGCTTAATATATTTAGTTTTTTTAATCCATGACCATACAGTCTATATAATAAAGTGGTGTTTTTAGAAGTATACGAACTTGTGATTTTCAACGTTAGCTCTTTAAGTGTTAATTATTAAAGTAAAAATTGCTAAAAGGTATGTTTTGCATTCATACTGTAATTTATATCAAGTGATATTTTACGCGCTTTAGTTACAATCTAATTTATGCGTTTTTATATTTTAATTTAGCAACGCATAATTGCGTGCTAATTAAAGTAAATGAAAGCTAACTGCGCAAACATAAAAAACTACTTTAGGGGTCGCTATGTTCAACCTACCATTAACCATAAAACAAAAAATAATAATGGGGTTTAGCACGATTGGAGTTTTATTGGTCGCAGGTAGCATCTTCTCTTATAATTCACTGACACAAATCAGCCGTGCCAATAGTAATGTGGAATTACTGGCAATACCTGTGCAAAAACAGAGCAATGCCTTACAGATAAAATTACTTAATATGATAAAGGTAGGCGCACTCGGTTTCACCCAGCAAGACAAAGACAATTTACTGAAAAGTGAGCAAGAATTTACCCAGTTAAATGAAGAGTTCCAATCCGATGTTACGGTTTTACGTAGTAAAGTTTTAGATCAAGCTAAAATGCTACAGGCATTGAACCAAGCACAAACGTATTACCAAGCCTATGTTACTCAAACTGAGCAATTCTATTTAGCTAAGAAGAATGTTGTTAAGGCAAATGAAGCATTTGCTCATAGCTATCAAGTATTTGTGGCAAGTCGCGATCAAGCAAGCAACGACATGCTCGACCTTGAGCTACTAGAATTGCCGGGCGATAGCCGACTGCTAGAGGATATTATTGGCAATGGTACACGTATTGACGATATGTTGTTTACTTTACAAACCACCATGTCAGGGTTAACGCAAGTTAACGAGTTGGCAGTTTTAACGCAACATAAAGAAGACGTGAGCTTCTTAATTGCCAATGCTAAAAATAACTTTGACTATATGCAACGCCTGTTTGAAAACATTGATGATAAAGCGTTATTAGAAGATTTCGTTATCCAATTTACGACGTTAAATGAGTTATTGGTGGAGCCAGGTAAGCTTTACCAACAAAAGCAACAGGCTATCGAAGAGTCGATTAACGCGATAGCAGCCTACAACAAATCAGTAGAAAGCTTTAATGCCACTTATCAGCGATTAACCTTGTTACTATCTCTGGCAGAAGCTCGATTTGACCAACTACAACTGACCAGCAAAGATAAAGTTTCAACCAGTGAAGATTTAGCCATATACATGGCGGTAATCTTTATCGTGTTGGCGGCTTTCATTGGTGTGGCAACCACTCGTGCGATGTTAGGACCGTTATCAGCTGCCAATAAATCTTTAGCCCTGATTGCACAAGGGGATTTAACGCGAAGGCTGAGAATTAAGCATCAAGATGAATTTGGCGAGTTATTCAATAACATTAACAAACTCAGTGACGATTTAACCTCCTTATTGAAAGACATTAGTCAGGATGCCTATTTACTTGATGAGTCTGCGAAAGTGACCAGCGAGCAGAGCCATCGTATTGCTGAGTCAACCTCTGCGCAAATTTCTCGTGTGAACAACGCGAAGAAAATCGCTGAAAAAATGTTTCTTAGTTCGTCCAGCGTCACAGATGAAGCAAACTTGACCGCCAATAATGTCTCAGAGGCTTCAAAACACAGTTTTGAGGTGCGTACGATTGCCGACGATAACAGTAACCGCATTGTTTCTTTGTCGACGGCGTTAAGTCAATCGGTTGAAGTTATGACTCGATTAAGTAAGCATAGTGATAGCATTGGCGGTATTTTAGATACTATTGGTAGTATTGCTGATCAAACCAATTTATTAGCGTTAAATGCGGCAATTGAAGCCGCGAGAGCGGGTGAGCATGGTCGGGGGTTTGCGGTTGTTGCCGATGAAGTTCGCTCGCTGGCATCGCGAACACAAGCTTCCACCGCAGAAATTCAACATATGATCGATTCGCTACAAAAAGAAACTAAAACCGCGGAAGCCGCTATTTCCCAAGGGCAGTCTCAAGCGGCTGAGTGTGTATCGCAAAGTCAGGAATTGAGCAATGCCATCAAACAAATTGAAAGTGCGCTACATACCATAGATGAAATGAGCAAAAGTATCAGTGTCGCTTCAAATGAACAACTCGGCTTTAGTCAAGATATCGAAGTATCCATGAATGAAGCTGCCGAAGCGGCAACCCATAATGCCACCGAATCGCAAGATTTATCTAATCGAAGTGATGAAGTTAATCAACTTGCACATTCACTCACTGATTCAGTCGCACGCTTTAAACTTTAGTTCGTGTTATAGCTAAAAAGCCGCTAAATAGTTTGAGCTATTTAGCGGCTTTTTAATATTAATCAATTACTGAGAGTGACTCAGTCTATCGAGGTGCGTCAGCGTAGGGGTCAAATGGCTTGTTTTGATTTGAGCTTTCATTTGAGCTGTCATTCGAACGGCTTTCGCCTCTATTATGACTTGGTTTATCGCCTCTGCTTTCACGTTTACGCTCTTTTTTATGTTCAGGCTTTGAACGATGTGTTTCTTTAAAGCTATCTTTACTTAACGGTATTATTGCCTCACCTTTTATCAAAACTTTAGGCTCTTTCGCTTTTATATGCAGCGGAATAATACGTTGGCGTGGCGGAATTTCAAATTCATCTTCACCTGGCTCAGGCAAGTTTTTAAAGCTATAAAGGTAGAAGCGCTCTAGCGTTTCTCTTGCCCACTCAGTTTTACGTAAAAACTTTAAGCTCGACACTATGCTCGGATTGTTTTTAAAGCACTTTATTCGTGTGTACTCTGCTAGAATGTCAAAGCCATAATGGGTGACTAATTCGTTTAGTAATACATCTAACTTTAATCCGTGCAACGGGTTGTTTAATTGTTCGTTTTCTTGACTCATATTTGGTCTTAGTTTTACCTTACTTAGCGCTATTATACACCGAAAGGGTGCTGTTTTAAGCTTTCATTTTAGTTGTTATCGCGATGAAAATAAAACTAAGTGCTAAAGCCGCTTGTTGTGTCAAGTATGCTGACTTACTGGCTTGGTTACTGGCTTGGTTACTGGCTTAGCTGCTATATATTCTTTTACTTAAACCTCTGATGCTAAGTAAATTTATTGGCCATAATAACAAACCATCAATTTTAGTGTCTGCCGTTAAAGTGACTATCGTGTTAACCTCTGTGATTAAGGAATTGTAGCTAACCTCAAGCGTTGTCGTGAATATTGCAGTTAAAATTTGATATGCTGGGCATTAAGGCTATGAAAAATGGTCGGAGATCTATCCTTGCTACTTGACATCTACGGCGTAAGGAAAGTACGTGAACAACAGGCGGCCCAGACAGTGAAAATATAACAGAACCCATAAATCTATGAATCCAAGTAACTCAAAAACAAAAAATTCCACAAACCCTAATGATAACTTACTGTTAACCATAGACAATGGCACTCAAAGTGTTCGTGCTTTAATATTTGATCTGCATGGTAATTTACTTGCCAAAAGCCGTATCGACCTTGACGCATATTTTTCTGA
>JBFJQB010000181.1:0-5935 GCA_041616855.1 Cognaticolwellia sp.
CATTATATATTTTGTTTATTAAAGGGTGTGGTTTAGTCTTTATCTTGTTCGGTGTGAAAACTTATCTTAGCGGTTACACCACCAAGATTATAAATTCTGTCAGTTACGACGTTTGGAGAAAGTGCTATGTCTAATTATCAAAGTGCAATAGAAGCAGTGAAAGCAATTAAAGAGAAAGCTGGCAGTTCTTGGGATGCCATCAACCCTGAATCAGTTGCTCGCATGCGTATGCAAAATAAATTCAAAACGGGTTTAGAAATCGCTCAGTATACCGCAGACATTATGCGCAGAGACATGGACGCTTTTGATGCGGATAGCTCAAAATACACCCAATCTTTAGGCTGTTGGCACGGTTTTGTTGGCCAACAAAAAATGATTTCTATTAAAAAACACTTTGGTGGTAAAACCGAGCGTCGTTACTTGTATCTTTCTGGTTGGATGGTAGCGGCACTTCGCAGCGAATTAGGGCCACTGCCGGATCAATCAATGCACGAAAAAACCAGCGTAGCTGCTCTGGTTAAAGAGCTTTATACTTTCTTACGCCAAGCGGACGCTCGTGAATTAGGCGGCCTTTTCCGTGATCTCGACGCAGCAACGAGTGCTAGTGAAAAAGCAGAAATACAAGATAAAATTGATAACCATGTTACCCATGTTGTGCCTATTATTGCCGATATTGACGCAGGTTTTGGTAATGCTGAGGCAACTTACCTCATGGCTAAGCAGATGATTGAAGCGGGCGCTTGTGCGCTGCAAATCGAAAACCAAGTAGCGGATGAAAAACAATGTGGCCACCAAGACGGTAAAGTAACCGTTCCTCATGCTGACTTTCACTCTAAAATTCGCGCCTTGCGCCATGCATTCTTAGAGCTTGGTATCGACAACGGTATTATCGTCGCGCGCACCGACTCTGAAGGTGCAGGACTGACCAAAGAGATTGCCGTGGTTAAAGAGCCGGGCGATCAAGGTGACCAATATAACTCATATTTAGATGTTGAAGAGATTGACGTATCACAAATGGCGGAAGGAGATGTCTGTTTTAACCGAAATGGCAAGCTTGTTCGTCCTAAACGTTTACCTTCAGGTTTGTACCAATTTCGTCAAGGTACGGGTGAAGCGCGTTGCGTTTTTGACAGTATTGAGGCGATTAGGGCTGGCGCGGATTTACTTTGGATTGAAACAGCAACACCAAACGTTGCCGATATTACCGCCATGATGAAGGAAGTTCGAAAAGAAATTCCAAATGCTAAGCTGGTTTACAACAACAGCCCGTCATTTAACTGGACGCTAAATTTCCGTCAACAAGCCTATGACGCTATGGTAGCCGCAGGGGAAGATGTTTCTAACTATGTTCGCGACGACTTAATGAGTGTTAAATATGATGATACAGAATTATCAAAACGCGCTGACGATAAAATACGCAGTTTCCAAGCGGATACCGCACGTGAAGCTGGCATCTTCCATCACCTAATCACACTGCCGACTTATCATACTACCGCATTGTCGGTTGATAACTTGGCGAAAGAATACTTCGGTGATGCCGCTATGCTCGGCTATGTTGAGGGTGTGCAACGTAAAGAGATACGTCAAGGTATTGCCTGTGTTAAACACCAAAATATGTCAGGCTCTGACATCGGTGATGATCACAAAGAATACTTTGCTGGTGAGAACGCCCTGAAAGCAGGCGGTGAGAAAAATACTTCTAATCAGTTTTCATAGCTGAGTAGTATGATAAAGAGATTTTAAAAGCAAACCCAACCGAAGCAAAAACACTGTATTAAAACAGTGTTTTTTTTGGCACATTATTTTATAGCCATAAAAAAGCCAGCATATTGATTATGCTGGCTTGTAAAGTAAGTTCTTTGCTATTAAGCAAAGAACGCTTAGAAACTGTAGACCAAAGTCATTGCTGTTTCGGTATTTACATTTTCTTTATCTTCTTCAACATCGGTGTTGTAGTCGACAGTAAAGCTAAATTTAAGTTGTAAGGTTTCAATCAATTTAGTGGTGATGGACGTCCTCGCTTTATAGGTACTGTTTTCACCACTTTTTGTCGCGTATTTTGCTACAAGTAATTGCTTAAATAATACGTGCTCGTTTATCTGGCGTTTATATAAAGCCTGTGCTTGAATGATAAAAGCCGATCTAGTTTCTTCAGGGGTCGTATCTGTTGCACGAATAACATCGCGCTTAAAACCTGGACCAATATCTGCGTCTAACGTGGCTTTTTCCGTTTCGAACCAACGACGACCCCAACCAGTAGAAATTGAGCTTTGGCTGTCGAAATTACTAAAACGATTATCTTCATAAGAAACATTCGCATAGATATAGTTTGGACTCGTTTTACTGAGTGTATAGTTAGTCTGGGCTACAGCAGTCCATTTTTGATCGCTGGTGATAAATTGCTCATCACCGCTGTCATCTTCCTCTTCAGTTTTCTTCACTAGTAAGTCTAATTGTACTGTTGATTTCCACGCCGCTAACTCGTGAGCAAAATCAAAGCCAGCTTTAACATCAGCACTTTTTGTATCACCAGTTTTAAAAAGCATGCCCAACTCTGCAGAGGCAGTATATGGCGATTTAACTTTTGGAGTTTTTGCTTCTTCTGCTGCTGCTGTTAGTGATACACAACATAGCGCGGCTGCTATTAGCTTATGAGTCATGTTTTTCCTCTTTATTCATATGAACAGATAATTGTGGGTAAGGTATTTCGATGCCAGCATCGTCGAGCGCCACTTTAATTTTTTCAAGTAAATCGCGATGTAATGGCCAGTAATCGCCAGAGGTTACCCAAGGACGAACGACAAAGTTTACTGAACTTTCGGCTAACTCCTGCACACCAATAACGATTTCTTTATCTTTTAATACTAATTCATGTTCATGGGTTATTTTAGTGAGTAGTGCTTTGGTTTTTGCAAGATCTGCTTCGTAACTAACGCCGATAACTAAATCGAGACGGCGCTCTGGTTTAGTTGAAAAGTTGGTAATGGTATTAGAAGTGATTTTTCCATTCGGAATGATCACGGCTTTATTGTCACCGGTTCTTAATTTGGTAGAAAAAACATGAATTTCTTCAACAATACCTGAAACACCCGATACATCGATAAAGTCACCGGCTTTAAACGGTTTTAAAATAATGAGTAAGACACCAGAGGCAAAGTTTGATAATGAACCTTGCAGTGCTAAGCCTATCGCTAAACCGGCAGCACCTACAATGGCAACTAATGATGTTGTGTTAAAACCCAGATGTGAAATAGCGGCAACAATAACGACAAAGAATAACATGCCATAAACTAAGCTGCTGATAAAAGAGATAATAGTCGCGTCCATGCCTTTATGGAACATCACTTTGCTGACACCTTGCTTAACCAGCTTAGCGACAAATTTACCGATGAAAATGATAGCTAATGCGACTAACAACTTAATTGCGAAGTCTATTAGCATCTGTTGATTATCTACCAGCCAGTTTTGAATGTTATCCATTATTTATCCTTAGCAATGTGTAAGGGGTAAATTATAATGAACATCAGCTGAAATATCATTACATAGTTAGTAAATCACCCAAGTTAGTAACAATTATTAATAAACAATTCAGTTGGAAACCCAAGAGGTTTAAACAAAAGAAGGCGACCTAGGGCCGCCTTCTTAATAATTTATTACACTCGTTATTTAATGATAGCGTCTAACTTACCAGTCGAGTATTGCATAAACATATTATCTAACGATATTGGCTTAATATTAGCGGCATGCCCAACTGTACCAAACGCTTCGTAGCGGGCTTTACAAATATCATACATCGCTTGTGTTGATGCTTTTAGGAATTTACGCGGGTCAAATTCACTGGGGTTTTCAGCTAAGAAGCGACGAACAGCACCCGTTGAAGCTAAACGTAAATCGGTGTCGATATTGATTTTACGGACACCGTTTTTAATACCTTCTTGAATTTGTTCAACAGGTACACCGTAAGTTTCTGGAATTTTACCACCAAATTCATTAATAACCGCTAACCACTCTTGTGGCACTGAAGAAGAGCCATGCATAACTAAATGAGTATTAGGGATACGGTTATGAATCGCTTTAATACGGTCAATGGCTAAAATATCGCCAGTCGGTGGGCGAGTAAATTTATAAGCCCCATGTGAAGTACCACAAGCAATGGCTAAAGCATCAACCTGAGTTTTTTGCACGAAGTCCGCTGCTTCTTCTGGATCGGTGAGCATTTGCTCCATGGTTAACTTACCTTCAGCGCCAATACCATCCTCTTCACCCGCCTCGCCCGTTTCAAGTGAGCCTAAGCAACCTAGCTCGCCTTCAACAGAAACACCACAAGCGTGCGCCATTTCCACAGTACGACGGGTTACGTCAACATTGTATTCATAGCTTGAAGGCGTTTTACCGTCATCCATTAATGAACCATCCATCATTACTGATGAAAAGCCCAACTGGATTGAGCGTTGACAAACACTTGGTGAGGTACCGTGATCTTGGTGCATAACCACAGGAATATGCGGAAACTCTTCAATAGCGGCAAGGATCAAATGACGTAAAAATGGTGCGCCCGCATAGGCTCTAGCGCCAGCTGAACCTTGTAAAATTACAGGACTATTGGTGTCGTTAGCGGCAAGCATGATAGCTCTAACTTGTTCTAAATTGTTAACGTTAAAGGCTGGAATACCGTAACCGTTTTCAGCGGCATGATCTAACATTTGGCGCATAGAAACTAAAGCCATGAACTAACTCCTGTGGTTTAAATAGTAGCAATATTGCTGTTAAAAGTTTCAATGTGAAACTTAACGCTTTCATCTCGTAATTATATCAGATGGATTTAGTAATTTGCACTAGAAAAAAGTAGCGCAATATGACTGAAAAATATAAATTTTTATTTACTGATGAGCTTTGTTCGTTAATTACGAAAAAAATAAGGACTTGGTGAGGTATTAGGCTGCTTATACAGGGAAATGTATGTAACTTTACTACGAAAAAGTAAATAAAAAAGATAAACCGTACGATAAAAAAATTTTATTCTCTATTGTTTAAACGCAGCTGTTACTAGAAAAATGATTGAGGAGTTAAATGAAGTCATTGAACTGCAGATTCAGCATTGTTAATAAAACTGCCAGCTATCAGATTAAAACTGACAGCTGGCAGTTTAATAGTATTGACTATGCCTTAGCTCGTGCTTCTAAAATTTCAACGGCCGGCAACTTTTTGCCTTCTAAAAATTCAAGAAAAGCACCGCCGCCGGTAGAAATATAAGAAATTTTATCAGCAATATTATATTTATCGACAGCGGCTAATGTATCGCCACCGCCTGCAATAGAAAATGCCTTACTGTTAGCAATGGCATGAGCGATAACCTCAGTACCTTGACCAAATTGATCAAATTCAAATACGCCAACAGGGCCATTCCACATAACCGTTCCGGCATTGGTGATAATCTCTGCTAATGCTTTTGCGCTTTCTGGGCCAATATCAAAAATCATATCGCTGTCGTCAACATCGCTAACACTTTTCAGCGTTGCTTTTGCACTTTGAGAAAACTCTTTTCCGACAACGACGTCAGTCGGTACAGGAATGGAGCCGTTATTATCACTGGCTTGCTTGGTTAAGCGTTTTGCTTCAGAGACTAAGTCCGCTTCAAATAAAGACTTACCGACATTGTGACCTTGTGACGCAATAAAGGTGTTCGCGATACCACCACCAACCACCAGTTGATCAACAATGCCAGCAAGAGAGTCTAATACAGTTAACTTAGTTGAAACTTTTGAACCACCAACAATCGCTACTAAGGGACGAGCCGGATTATCGAGCGCTTTGGAAAGTGCGGCCAATTCACCAGCTAACAGTGGGCCTGCACAGGCAGTAGGTGCAAATTTTGCTACGCCGTGCGTACTGGCTTGTGCGCGATGAGCGGTACCAAAGGCATCCATGACGAAAA
>JBFJQB010000182.1:0-5902 GCA_041616855.1 Cognaticolwellia sp.
ACTTAAACCTTGCTCAAGTTAATATTTATCAAAGTGATTGGTTTAATCAGGTTTCTCAAGCGCAGCGCTTTGATGTTATTGTCAGTAATCCGCCTTATATCGATGAGAGTGATCATCACCTGAATGAGGGTGATGTTAAGTTTGAGCCAAAAACCGCGCTGGTAGCAGCAGATAACGGTTTAGCTGATATCAAAATCATTGCAAGGCAAGCCTGTGCTTTTTTAAATTCGACTGGTTCTTTGTATATTGAGCATGGCTTTGAGCAGAGTCATGCTGTACAAAGAATTTTGATGGATTTAGCGTATAGTGACGTGCAAACAATAAAAGATTTTAATGGCAACGACCGAGTTACCTTGGCTCGTTACTCAGATACCCCCAACAATAACAATAACAATGGAGTTCATCATGCTTAAACACTTACATATGACGATAGCCGCGATCAGTATTTTACTTTTTACTTTTCGTTTCGCGTTAACCCTAGTTAATTCAGAAAAATTAACATTGAAATGGCTGAAAATTGCCCCACATATTATCGATACCTTGTTGCTCGGCCTCGGGATTGCATTGTCCATCCAATTGGCAATAAACCCTGCAGAGCAATTATGGTTGGCTGAAAAACTATTGGCGGTATTGGCGTATATTTTTACCGGCTATTACACCTTAAAGTTGGCGCGTAATCGTACTATGCAAATTATTGGTTTTTTGGGCGCTATCGGTTGGGTGATGTTGGTTGTTCGTATTGCCATTAGCAAGGAAACCGTATTTTTAGCTGGCTTATAGCTAAACATTAAAGAGTTAAACATTAATAGAGTGTGCATGAACGATTTGTTGTTATCAGAAATTAAATCTGAAAAAAATGAACTATTACAGACTTTTCTATTAGTAGAAGAGTATATTTTTGCTGAAAAATCGACTGTTCGAGGTGAGCTGGAGCAGCTAGTAGCTTACTGTCAGGCTGAAACTGACGCAATCAAAGAGCCGATTGAACGTGCTGAAGTATTGATTAATGCTTTGTTTGTTGATCAATTGTTTATTGATGAACAACAACAATTTTGGCCGGTAATTTCATACCAAATGTCATCAGCGTTAGCGCATAAGCTTATGTCTCCGATCTTAAAAGCCGTGCTTATTGCTCATGTCGCCAATGCTTGTGATTGCCAGACTGACATTGTTTTTGTGCCTGAAAAAGCGATGTTGAGAATTGTTTGCGATGACAATTATGCCATTATTTTTGATCCCGTTACGGGTGAGTCACTTAACTGGCATGAGTTGGACGTGCGAATGAATGAAATGTCAGGCGACCCATTTGAAATCACTTTAGATCGAATGAAACAAGAAAGCTTAGTACTGGAACATATCAGCAGTCTGAAAGCGGCGTTTATACGTGAGCAAGCCTACGATAATGCACTAAAGTGTGTGGATATGTTATTAGCCTTGAATCCGAATGACCCATTTGAACGTCGTGATCGCGGTTTTTTATTGCATCAACTCGATTGTTTTAAAGTGGCATACGATGATTATCAATACTTTGTTGAACAATGCCCAAAAGATCCCGCAGCACAGTTATTAAAACTACAGCTAGATAAAATTTCAATTTCAGATACGATATTGCACTAATAAAAATTTAGCTGTTGATTATAAAGTATAAAAATAACTGTAAAAATAATAACAACGTAAACGCGAAAAATTAAAAGGATAAGTAATGCAAGACTCAGTTGTGGCTAACGCGCCATTAATTACTAACGATGCCACCGTTCTCGGAATTTTAGCGCTAATTTTAGGTTTAGTGTTTTATACCTCTAATAGCAAAAATACTGCATGTCGCTCATTTTATAAATATGTGCCGGCATTATTAATGTGTTACTTATTGCCCTCACTATTAAATACTTTCGGTATTGTTAGTGCGGATATCAGCCAAGTGGATGAAGTCGCAAAATATTACTTATTACCGGCTTGTTTAGTAATGTTAACACTGAGTATTGACTTAAAAGCGATTGCCGGTTTAGGGAGTAAAGCCATCATTATGTTCCTAACGGGTACTGTCGGGGTGATTATTGGTGGGCCATTAGCATTGTTAATCGTTTCCGCTGTCTGGCCTGAGTTAATTGGTGTTTCTGGGCCTGACGCAGTATGGCGTGGTATGGCGGCACTTGCGGGGAGCTGGATTGGTGGTGGCGCAAATATGCTAGCCATGAAAGAAATTTACGGCGCCGACGGTAAGATATTCACTATTATGGTGACGGTTGATATCGTAGTAGCCAACATTTGGATGGCGGGGTTACTTTATATGGCCGCCAATCATAAGCGTATTGATGCTAAAAATGGCGCAGACACCTCGAGCATCGACCGTTTAGTGGAAAAAGTTGAAGCGGAAACCAAAGCAAATTCGAGAAAACCTGAACTGAAAGATTACATGTTAATTTTAGCTGTGGGTTTAGGTGCGGCTGGTTTTGCGCATTTAGCAGCAGATTATTTAGTACCGTTCTTTCAAAGTAACTATCCTGAATTGAAGAAGTTTAGTTTACACAGTAAGTTATTCTGGATTATCGTTTTAGTGACCACTATAGGTTTAGCTTTATCGTTTACCAAAGTCAGAAATTTAGAGTCAGTAGGTGCATCAAAGGTAGGCAGTAGTTTTCTGTATATTTTAGTCGCTACCATTGGCTTACATATGGATATTACTCAAATCGTTGAAGCACCAAAATATATGGTGATAGGCTTAATTTGGATGGCAGTACACGTAATACTACTATTCGCTGTGGGCAAGTATATAAAAGCTCCTGTATTTTACTTAGCCGTAGGCAGTAAAGCGAATATCGGCGGCGCAGCATCTGCACCGGTCATTGCCTCAGCATTTCACCCATCGCTTGCACCAGTCGGGGTTTTATTAGCGGTATTTGGTTATGCGCTAGGTACATACATGGCTTGGTTATGTGGACAACTATTAAGAATTGTTGGTAGCTAAAAGCTGCTAAACTAAAGAATAAATTTGGAATTATAATGACAAAGCAATTAATTACACTGGGCGATATTGAAATCGCTAATGACAAACCCTTTGTGCTATTTGGTGGCATGAATGTGCTTGAGTCTCGTGACTTAGCCATGAAGATTGCAGAGCACTATGTTGAAGTGACTCAAAAACTCAATATTCCTTATGTATTTAAAGCGTCATTTGATAAGGCTAACCGTTCGTCGGTTAGCTCATATCGTGGGCCAGGTATGGACCAAGGTTTAAAAATATTTGAAGAAATTAAATCAACCTTTAATATACCGATCATTACCGATGTGCATGAACAGTATCAAGCAGCGCCAGTGGCTGAAGTTGTTGATATTATCCAGTTACCTGCGTTTCTAGCACGTCAAACTGACCTAGTCGTTGCGATGGCTAAAACCGGCGCAATTATCAATGTTAAAAAGCCACAGTTTCTTGCTGCCCATGAAATGCGTCACATTATTAACAAGTTTGCAGAGGCTGGTAATGGAGATATTATTCTTTGTGAACGCGGCAGTTGCTATGGTTATAACAATTTAGTTGTTGATATGTTGGCGATGGATGAGATGAAAGACTATGCGCCAGTAATATTTGATGCTACACATGCCTTACAGCAACCTGGTGGCCGAGCAGATTCTGCTGATGGTCGTCGAGCTAAAGCGGCACAATTAGCGCGCAGTGGCATGGCATTAGGTATTGCAGGTTTATTTATCGAAGCTCACCCAGACCCGTTAGTAGCTAAATGTGATGGCCCTTGTGCTTTACCGCTTGATAAATTAGAGCCCTATTTAACACAAATGAAAGCGATTGATGAGTTAGTTAAAGGTTTCGAGCCGCTCATTACTGGCTAGGGTCAACGTTATTTATGACGGGTTATCAATCAAACATAAAAAGGGCGCTAATTAGCGCCCTTTTTATATCTAAGTTTTATAGTGTTTATATATGCTCAGTAAAGAATAACTGAGCAGCGCTTTACCTATATATTATTGCTTATCTAAATGATGGAAATCTATTTCTTCGATATTCTTACCCGCATCAGGGTCGTTAAATACCGCTTCATCAAACTGCTTCTCAGACTTACCAACAATGACCGTTACCATACTGTCACCGGTAACATTTACCGCAGTGCGGGTCATATCCAATAACCGGTCAACACCAATAATTAATGCAATGCCTTCAACAGGTAAGCCTACTTGCTCTAACACCATGGCTAGCATGATCAGGCCAACTCCAGGTACACCGGCGGTACCAATTGACGCTAATGTTGCGGTCAGAATTACCATTAAGTAGTCGGCGAGGGTTAAATCTTGACTAAACACCTGGGCAATAAACACCGTCGCAACACCTTGCATAATCGCGGTACCGTCCATATTGATGGTGGCCCCCAAAGGTACAGTAAATGAAGCAATCGAGTTTTTAACGCCCATTTTTTTTGTGGTTGTTTCTAAGGTAATAGGTAATGTTGCGTTACTGCTAGAGGTTGAAAACGCAAATATAGCGGTATCGCGCATTTTCTTTAAAAAGGTTAATGGATTGAGCCCAGTTAATAGCTTGAGTAACACAGGGTAGGTAACAAAAGCATGCAGCAGTAAGGCAAAAACAACCACAAAAAAGTACTTTAATAAGTTGCCAAAAGTACTTAGCGAGACATCGGTAAATAAGCCGGCTAATAAACAGAATACGCCGTAAGGGGCTATATTCATTAAGATAGTAACAAGGCGCATGATGACGACACTCATGTCTTCAAATAATGACGCAACGCGGTCGCCGGCTTTACCTGAAAGTGCAATTGCGATACCAAATAACAAGGCAAAGATAATCACCTGCAACATGTTACCTTGGGCAAAAGCCGCAAAAGGATTACTTGGAAACATTTGAATAAGAACTTGTGCAAGTGACGGCGCTTCGCGGCTGGTAAAGGTAGTACCTGCGGTCATATCCACCCCTTCACCAGGGTTAATAAATAAGGCTAAGGTCATGGCAAAGCTAATGGCGATAGCTGTGGTCAATAGATATAAACCAATGGCCTTTCCACCTATTCGGCCAAGTTTAGTAGTGTCTTTTAGTGAACAGGTACCGCAAATCAAAGAAACGAACACTAATGGCACCACTAACATTTGTAAACTGGAAATGAATATTTGTCCGCCGACCTCAAATACCCCGTCAACTAAAAAGCCACGTAATGAAAGATCAAAGAGGTATAAAGGAATGACGGCATCAGAGCCGTTGGGCATTAACCATTGTAAAATCGTACCAACGAGGATACCTGCAACCATGCCGGTAACAATTCGAGTGGTCAAACTTGCTTGCTTTTTTTCAGTCATATTATTTTTAGTTTTATTGAGCGATTGCTTATTATGTTGTTGCTCGAAGCAGAAATCAAATGATTAAAGCTTAAAGGCTGTTGAATTTTCGATATTATTTTTTATAGATTTATTGGCTAATCAAGCAAAGAGAATAAGCTTCGCGGCTTAATGATACGCGAAATTATTTTTTGTGACTTGTCGAGGTGGCATTGCATCATATGATCAAGTGCAGCGTGATGTGCCGCGGTCTAGGTGACGCAATAATGAATAAATCAAACTGCTGAAAAGTCACTAGTTCTCAATGAAATTATGTTTTTTTTCTTAATCAGTGACCTTTTTATAAAAATTCGGTTAAGATGAGGGAAGTTGATAAAAAAAATACCAGGGAGATGCTTTTTATGGCGCTACTTCAACGCTTTAGTTTTATTTTACTGTTTGCCACATTAATAGGTTGTGGCGGTAGTAGTGGTGGGTTTGATGAAAGCCCGGAGGGCGGCGATGGTAGTACACCAGACGCCATAACAATTACTTTAGCTATTTCAGATACAACAGTAACAGGCGCAGCGCCCGTCACTGTTACTGCAACAGTTATGCAAGGCTCAAC
>JBFJQB010000183.1:0-5881 GCA_041616855.1 Cognaticolwellia sp.
AACCTTGGTACTGTATCTACTCGCTTGGCTTCAATTAAGACCTTACAGTCGGTAATATTCTGCCGAGCTTTTTCTAAAATACTCACGACATCAACAGAAGAGCATCCACCTAAAGAAATTAACACATTCTCTAATGGACTTGGTGCTAAGGCACCAGCATTTGCATCTAACACAATGGTGTGCCCACTTTCAGACGTACCGATAAATAACTCTTCGCTGACCCATTTAACTTCTGCTTTCATTTTGATTTCCATTAACCTGATTAGATTGAATATTGTAGGGATTTGTCTTTATTTCCGCTAGTACTGATATAAAGAAAAGTAGATGCTATATAAAGAAAGATAATAAAGAATACGATGGATGGCGCACCCAGCAGGAGTCGAACCTGCGACCTCTGCCTCCGGAGGGCAGCGCTCTATCCAGCTGAGCTATGGGTGCATATTGAAAAGGTTTAAGCGCGGCAAATATTATCGATTATCTATGTTTATGTCTAGCAGGAATAAGGGTTTAATGATTTTTAGTTCGATAATGCTTATAAATACATCAAGGAAGAGGCTTTATCCGACATTAAAAGTAGGCAACAGTATTTAAGGTGTTGCTAACTGATCATGAATTGCCGTTATTGTTAACTCAGTCGGGGAAAAAGATGTACTTTCGTCATGAAGATGCCTAAAGTAAAGACTATAATATCTTTTATCTCAACACCCTATAAGTAAGCGTTGGCTATGAAACTATTCTCGATTTTATTAACATTAATACTTACCGTATTAGCTAATCCATCATCGGCCCGATCTTATGATTCAGAAGTCATTAACGCTGAACTTTACCGTGACACAATTCAGCGAACAGGAAAGCTCGACTATAGAAGAACGTTGAGCTTGTCTTTTAAAAGTAGTGGTTATTTAACATTATTAAATGTTGATGAGGGCGAGCAGTTCACTAAAGGGCAATTGTTAGCATCACTCGATATTACAGAATTAAAAGAAGCGAAAAACTCTCTTTACGCGCAATTAATGCAAGCGAAAAGGGAAGTGAAACGCCTCAGTCAATTAATGGAAAATAAGTTGGCTTCAGAGCGCGAATTAGATAATGCCATTACGCAAGTTGAAACTATTCGCTCTGCCTATCAAGTATCTTATTATAACCTAGAGAAAGCTCAGTTATATGCTCCTTTTTCTGGTGTCGTTTTAGCTCGTAAAACAGAATTAGGTGAATTACAAAGTCCTGGAAAACAAGTTTTGGAAATTGCCAAGCGGGAATGGGTTGTAAAAGTGGCATTAACTGGCAAAGAAGTGAGCCATGTTAAGTTACAGCAAAAAGTCAGTGTTTCGTTGAACAATATCGGCATTGTTGAAGGCGCGATCAGTAAAATACCAGCTACCGCAACAGGAGATAGTAACTTATTCACTATAGAAGTTCTACTACCTAAAATTAATTCGACGTCAACTATGATAGCTGGCCAGTTAGCTAAGGTTACTATTAATTTTGACAGTGAAACTTTTGTTTATCGGTTGCCGATAGCGGCACTTGTTGGGGTTGATGATGACGGTGAAGCACTTGTGATTGCACAATCTAAAGGAAATGCCACTTTTGAACAACACAGTTTCCAAGTTATCCAATTAGGTAATGACTTCGTTTATTTAAAAGCTCACCGCGATGATGCACCATTAGAAATCATTACGAATGGTTGGCAAAACTATACAATTGGTGGGGAATAGGAATTATGCTTCTACCTCGCATTGCAATAAAAAATGCTCAGTTTACTTTTACCATTGTCGTACTTTTAGTGTTGGTTGGCATTGTTTCTTATTTTCACATGCCTCGTTCTGAAGATCCGCAATTTGATATTCCAATTACATTAATCGAAGTTATTTATCCCGGTGTTTCGCCTGCTGATATCGAATCTTTAGTGGTCAACCCACTTGAAGAAGAGTTTGCGAATATTGAAGGCATTAAGAAAGTTGAATCGCAAATCAGAAATGGTGGAGTCCGCATTGAAGTGACTTTCTTGCATCAAAGTGATCCTAATGAAGCTTATAACGAAATCAAGCAAGCTGTATCTGCTGTAAAACCAGAGCTACCCTCAGGTATACAAGATATTCTCGTCATAAAAGCTACACCGACCAGTGTCGCTATTATTCAATTAGCGTTATGGAGTGAATCGACTGACTATAAAAGTATGGAGTTTAATGCCAAGCAACTTGAGAAACGTTTAGAGGCGATATCGGCCGTAAAGAAAGCTGATATTTGGGGCTATCCGACACAAGTTGTTGCTGTAGATCTAAATCTTGCTATGTTGAAGCACTACGGTATTAGCGTCATAAAAGTAAATGAAATATTACAAAGGCGAGCCCTGAACGTCGCGGCAGGATTTGTTGATGCAAATACTCGGCGCTTTAATGTAAAAACCAGCGGTAATTTTCAAAACATTGAAGAATTGAATAATACAATTGTATTTGCTAATGACACCGGCGTTATACGTTTGAAAGATGTTGCTCGCGTTGAGTTTTCTAGTCGTGATCCTAATTACTTAGCCTATTACAATGACAAGCCTGTGATATTTTTGACCGCAGAGCAACGAGCTGATACTAATATATTTGCTTTGACTGAAGCTATTGATGAGGAAATTTTGGCATTTAGAGAAACATTACCTGACGATATAAAAATCGACACGCTTTTTAAGCAGTCTGCAGGTGTTGAAAGTCGCGTTAATGGTTTTTTTGATAATTTATGGCAGGGCTTAATTCTCGTCGGCATCATGTCGTTACTATTCTTGGGGGGGCGCGAGGCTGTTGTAGTTATTACTGCTATTCCTTTGTCGTTTTTAATTGCTATCGGTTGGCTGGATTTCGTTGGGTTTGGCTTGCAGCAAATGTCTATCGTTGGTTTAATTATTGCGTTAGGATTATTAGTCGACAATGCCATTGTAGTCACTGAAAGTATTCATCGAGAAAAGAAAACCTCACCAACTATAACCATTGCAGCAGCTGCGGCAATAGGCACCAGCCGTGTAGGCTGGGCTATTACCAGTGGTAGCGTAACCACTATGTTGGCATTTTTACCTATGTTGATGTTAGCTAGCGACACCGGAGATTTTATTCGTTCTATGCCTGTTACTGTTGTGTTAGTGCTTTTAGCCTCGTTATTGGTTGCTTTAACATTAACGCCTTTATTGGCAAGTAAATTTTTCAGTCAAAAGCAGAGTAAAATTAAAACGTTTCAGCATTATGCCAATACATTTGCTGAGCGAACATACGTTGGCTGGCTGAGTCGCTTAATGAAGGCTAAGGTCATTTTATTGATGCTCGCCTTTATCGCCTTATGTGCTATGGCATCTCTTTTCGGTCAAGTCGGAGTCAGTTTATTTCCTAAAGCAGAGAAATCAATGTTGTTAATTGACGTTGAAACCCCAGCAAATTCTTCGCTAGATTATACTAATACCGTGATGCACTCGATGACAGACTTTATCGATGCACAGCCCTATGTAGATAAAATCGCCCTCAATGTAGGCAATTCTAACCCGAGAATATATTACAATGAAATACCGAAACGCGGTATCGCAACATATGGTCAAGTGTTATTGGTGCTAAAAGAATATGATGAACAAAAAACTAATATGCTAGTTAATAGATTACGCGAAGAGTTTTCACAATGGCATCAAGCAAAAATTACCGTAAAGGAGTTTACTCAAGGGCCTGTAACTGACCAGCCCATTACTGTTAGATTAATTAGCGACTCTCTAACTGATCTCGAGCGAGTTGCGGCAGATTTACAAAATAAAATGGCATCTTTGCCAGGCGCAATTAATCTCGACAACCCAATTGGTGTTGCCAATACCGAATTAGCACTTTTGATAGATTATGACAAAGCAGCTCTCTCGGGAGTTGATATCAACGCTTTAGATACCAGTATTCAAACCGTGCTTTCAGGCAGCTTTATTGGTAAGTTGAACGATAACAATGGTGAAAATTATCCTATTCTTGTTCGTCGCCCCAAAAGAGACTTAAACGGGCTTACGGATTTAACTATTGCCAATCTGCAAGGAGAAAACATTCCTTTAGGGCAGTTTGTTGAGGTGAGATTACAAAAAGGGCATGCAGATTTTTTTCATTATCAAAAATTGCGCATGGCGCGCGTATCGGCAGATGTGGGGCAAGGGCACTCAGTACAAGATGTAACGAAAGAAGTTATAAGCTATTTGGATAGTTATCCAATGCCTTCTGGTATGTATTACCTCTTAGGTGGAGAAGAAGAGTCACGACAAGAGTCTTTTGCGGGGCTATCGCAAATTATGCTGATCACGGCTATCGGTATTTTTGCTGTTTTAGTATTGCAATTTAAATCATTCTTACAACCATTAATTATCTTTACTTCAATTCCTTTTGCGATGGCCGGAGCTGTATTGGGCTTGTTTATAACAAATTTATCATTCTCTATGATGGCATTTATAGGTTTAATAAGTTTATTTGGTATTGTCGTTAATAATGCCATTATTCTTATTGATACCACCAATCGAAACTTGCGAGCATGTCGAGATAAAAAACAAGCTATATTATTAGCCAGCGCCACGCGTTTTACACCCATTCTCTTAACTACATTAACGACGATTTGCGGCTTACTACCTTTAACACTCTTCGGTGGTAGTATGTGGCAACCGTTAGGCGTAGTGATTATTTCTGGGTTGTGCATCTCAGCTATCGCAAGCTTTATTATTGTGCCAATTCTGACCGAATTGTTTACGCAAACAGCCGTCTCAAATAATCTAAAAGAATAATTCATGGAACTTATTGGCTTAACAGGCTTCTCTTTAGCAGCTTTAGCATATTTATTGTTTACGCTACTCATTATGGCTGCGCGCAATAAAAATTTGCTTGCGAAGTGGGTATTGCTTTGTACTTTAGTTACATTAAGCAGTAATGCGGTATCAGCGTTGCAAATTAAAATAGGCTTTAGTTTGCAGTGGGTAATGTTGGCTGATGGTTTTAAAATAGCTTGCTGGTCATTACTCATTATTTTATTTAATACCGAACATCGCAACTTTATAGCACTAGCCTCTAATTACTTTGTCCGTCAGTACGTTGGTATTTGGCTGCTTTTGATGTCAGGCTGTTGGTTAGCCAGTTATTGGCTTGATTATTCATATGAATATATATTTCTGCTGTTTATCGTCCTCAATTTATGGATGTTAGTATTACTTGAGCAACTCTATCGTAATGCAGATTTACAAGTGCGTTGGGCTATTTGGCCCTTAGTTGTCGCCCTTGCCAGTGTTGCTATATTCGACTTTGTACTTTATGCCCAAGCGACTATGGTCGATGGTATTGATTTTGGTTTTTGGTATAGCAGAGGCTTTATCGCATTGCTCGTTACGCCACTTTTATTAGTGAGTACCCGCCGAGTAAAAAATGGTGAAGTGCGAATTTTTGTCTCCAGAAATGTAGTTTTTTACAGCTCCATGTTGATGATAGCAGGCGCTTATTTGCTTTTAATGGCTTTCGCTGGCTATGTAATAAACTATATTGGTGGCCAGTGGGGCGATTTTGTCAGTATGGGCTTCTTAATACTCAGTAGCATTGTTTTGGTTGCTTTGTTGATCACTGAATCACTGCGGCGTCGTGTTAAAGTTTTTATCGCGAAAAACTTTTTTGCTAACAAGTATGAATACCGCGATGAATGGTTAAACTTGATTGAGAAAATTGAAACCTCAAGTGGTGAAAGTCATTACGAAATGGCAACGCATATTATGATGTCTAAAGTTAATGCTCTTCGTGGTGCGATCATTAAAAAAGTGTCCAATCAACATTATCAACTGCAATACAGTCAAGGTCTTGATATTAATGAAACGATAGAAGAACACTTATTAGACGTGGGACTTTTCTGC
>JBFJQB010000184.1:0-5870 GCA_041616855.1 Cognaticolwellia sp.
ATATCATTGTGCTTCAGCTATGTTTTTAGCCTGAAAGTGTTTTAATATTGATAGCAGCTTATTTTATTCAGCATTACTATTAAGGATGTTAACAAAGTTGTTAATATAAACAGTTGGTAAGACAAAATTTAGCCAACTTGTTCTATTAGTAATCAGTTAGATAAAATCTTTTAAAAAAAAGCGCTAATATCTAAAATAAGGGTTGACAGGTTCTTGGTCGCTGCTTAGAATGCGCCTCGCTTTCAACGAGTAACTCGATTATTTGTTGGGAGAAGATTAAGGTAAGTATTAGGCCACTTGCTTTATTTCTATGTGGGGCTATAGCTCAGCTGGGAGAGCGCTTCGCTGGCAGCGAAGAGGTCTGCGGTTCGATCCCGCATAGCTCCACCAATATTTATTTAATAGTATTTTATCGCTATTAAAAGATAGATAAAAAGATAATTGTAATTGGATATACTCTTGAAGTTATCGGATTACAAAAACAAGCTGAAAAGCATGTTTTATCGTTTTAGTGTCCCTATCGTCTAGAGGCCTAGGACACCGCCCTTTCACGGCGGTAACAGGGGTTCGAATCCCCTTAGGGATGCCACTTCTTCGGAAGACTTCTACGGAAGTAAAAAAAATGAGTTCGTGTTTTTGACACAAACAAGAAATATATAATGTAAACCATAAGTTCACTAGGCTAGAGTTTTATACGGTTTTATTATACTAAATGTTTCGAGTTTATAATGTGTCCCTATCGTCTAGAGGCCTAGGACACCGCCCTTTCACGGCGGTAACAGGGGTTCGAATCCCCTTAGGGATGCCACTCATTTTTAGTTAGATAAGTTTAATGGTAAGTGTTTTTGACACATACTATGGAATATATAACGTTATCATAAGCTCACTAGGCTAGAGCTTTTTACAATAACATTATAATTAAGTATTTCATTTGGTATTGATGTGTCCCTATCGTCTAGAGGCCTAGGACACCGCCCTTTCACGGCGGTAACAGGGGTTCGAATCCCCTTAGGGATGCCACCATTAACTTAGGTTGATAAGCATGTTTAGTGTTTAACAATCAGATACAAAACGTGATGTAGTGTATTGCACTATAATTACATTGTTTTAGTGTCCCTATCGTCTAGAGGCCTAGGACACCGCCCTTTCACGGCGGTAACAGGGGTTCGAATCCCCTTAGGGATGCCACTTATTATTTTACTTTTAGTAAATAGCAGGTGCTTAAAAGTGAAATAAAAAAACCGACTTATGTCGGTTTTTTTATGCCTGAAATTCAACCGTTTACTCTAGCTTTGGGTTAGACATATTTTTATTGAGGGCTTGGTTAGTAGAGCTCTACTACTAAGACGCTTTTATAAAAAATTGATTTTTCAAGTCGCTACTTCGAACTGAGGAGTGGGGCGTTAGCGTGTAAGAAAAATATGGCGAGTCACGGTGATAATAATAACGTTCTGCGACTCTAGTAAGAGGGTAATGGCTTAGGTTCACTATGTCATGATGAGCCTAAGCCTAAAGAAATTAACTAATTAGAAAGTAGGCATAGCAACTGCAGACGTTATTTACTGCAGTCGTTATGAACTGTGTGGTGTATTAATTAAACTCATACTCTCTTCAGCAAAACCGACACCGGCTTCGGTATAAAAGTTAAATACTTTATCGACACCAAAACTTTCTAGCGCAATGCGCTCATCATCATATCGTGCAATCGCCGCTATTTTCCCATGATAATTGGTGCGTTTTATTTGCGCGGTAATATTTTTAATGTCTTGCACCGAAGGCAGGGCTAATAGGATCAGTTCAATTTTACTGAGATCGATACTTTCCCAAAAATCGGCATCTTCAGCATCACCGACATAGGCCTGAATACCTTTTTTATTGAGCGCTTTAACTTTGTCTTTATCGGTATCTAAACCCCAAGCTTGATTTTCCACCTGCGCATTTAAAGCTTTGTAAGCCCCTTTACCCACACGGCCCATTCCAATAATAGCGATAGGCGCTTCGCAAGGTTGAACAAAATCATCCTCACTTAAGCGTTTATTGCTTTCAAAACGCTTAAACTTTTCTTTGTTATTGGCGAAGTAGTCATGGGCAAAGTTATAAAGTACATTGGTAATCATAAAAGATAATGAAACCGCTAATGATAAGATCACCAGCCATTCGGGCGATAGCCAGCCCGATTTGTTGCTTAATGCGGCAACAATAAGACCAAATTCGCTAAAATTACTTAAGGCTAAGGCCGATAAGAACGCTGTTCTGCCACGTAGCTTCAGCTTAACTAAAATAAAGAAGAACAGCATAAACTTAACTGGTAGTAATAATGTTAATACCGAAGCTATGGCCAGCATTTCTAGTGTCGGTAGGGCGGTGAAACCAATAGATAAGAAAAAGCCAATCAAGAATAGGTCTTTAAAACTGAGTAATGATTTGGTTATTTCACTGGCCTTGCTATGAGAGGCTAAATACATGCCCGCTAACAGGGCGCCTAAGTCACCTTTGACTTGAAAAAATTCAAACAATTCATAAGCGCCAAAGGCCAGAAAAAAACCCATTAATGGGATAAGTTCGCCATGGCCTGCTTTATTAATTGCTTTTTTAAAATAGGGTTTTAATGGGATAAAGAGTAATAATAATGCGACCCAAGGACTAGGGATTTTACCTGTGGCAATAACTAAGAATATGACGGCGATGACATCTTGCATAACCAGAATACCAACCGCAAGCTTGCCATGACGAGTACGCATTTCACCGTGCTCTTCCATCAGTTTAACAACGCATACCGTGCTACTAAAACTTAAAGCAAATACAATCAGTGCCGCTGTTGTGATTGTTAACTCGCTAACAAAACCGATGCTAATCAGTGCAATACTTTTTAACAACACTAAGCCAAATAGGAGCCATAACACCGTGTGACTTATACTGCTAAACCAAACCTCCGGTTTTACCAAATCTCTGATATTTAGTTTTAAACCAATGGTAAATAGCATTAAGGTAATGCCAATATCGGCTAAAACCGTGATCATACTGTCTGCTTGATAGCCTAAAAAATTTAGGATAAACCCCGCGGCTAAATAACCAATTGAGGGCGGTAAAGAAATTAATTTTGTTAATAAGCCACAAATAAACGCAAACCCAATCCAGATAAATTCCATGGTAAATTAAGGCTCCATTGTCATGATATCTTGTAACTGTTTTTCAACATATTCCGCTATTATTGGCTGTGCTTGTACATTGGGATGAATACCGTCGGCTTGCATCAGTGTTTTGTCTACGGCAACCGCTTCCATAAAAAACGGCAATAAAGTGATGTTGCACTCTTTTGCGACATCTTCAAAAACTTGCTCAAACATTTTATTGTATCTTGGACCGTAATTTGGCGTTATTTTTATTTTAATCATTGAAACTTTTATGTTTTTATCTTGTGCCAACTTAACCATTTGTAACAAATTATTTTTAATTAGTGTTGGAGAATAGCCACGTAAGCCATCATTACCCCCTAATTCAATCAGTAAGTGGTCAACTTTTTCATGTGCTAAAATGCCTGCGAGCCGAGATAAGCCGCCGCTCGTCGTTTCGCCACTAACACTGGCATTTATTATTGTGTAAGCTTGATTTTTCTGGTTAAGTTTTTGGTTGAGTAAATGCACCCAACCTTCTGTGGGTTTCATCCCGTAACTTGCGCTGATACTATCACCTAATAGCAAAATATTAGTAGTTGGATTGATACTAATGCTGTTATCAACCGTATTGGTGTCTTTATCTTGCGTAGCCGTGAGTGCTGGAGAGATAAAAATAAAGCTAATAAATAATATAAAAAGTGGATAATTTTTCATGCATGTAAATTCCGAGAGTATTCTAAGCGTTAAAGGCCTTACTAAATCAGTGCAAGTTGAAGATAAAACGTTAGCGTTACTTCAACCACTTAATTTAACCGTTACTGCGGGTGAGTCCATTGCCATTGTTGGCTCATCAGGATCAGGTAAAACGACCTTACTATCAATTTTAGCGGGCTTGGATTTGCCAAGCTCAGGTGAAGTGTATCTTAAAAACCAGCCATTACACCAGTTTAATGAAGAACAACGTAGTGAAGTTCGTGCACAACATGTCGGTTTTATTTTTCAACAGTTCCTCTTAATTAACAGCTTAACCGCGCTAGAAAATGTCATGCTGCCGGCTGAGTTGGCAAATTTTCCTGACGCACAAGCTCGCGGTGAGGCCTTATTGGCACAAGTCGGCTTGGCTGACAGGCTTGAGCATTACCCATCTCAGCTTTCAGGTGGTGAGCAACAACGGGTAGCCATTGCTAGAGCATTTATAGCTAAGCCCGATATTTTATTTGCTGATGAACCCACGGGTAATCTTGATAGTAATACAGGGCAACATATTACCGACCTGATCTTTGATTTAAATGCTAAAGAAGGTACCACCTTAGTGCTAGTGACACATGATGCAAAACTCGCGGCGCGTTGTCAGCGACAAGTTGAGATGGATAGCGGTGTTTTAACTGAAAATGCTAACGATGTTGCATTGGAAAAGCCAAATAAAATTCTTGTTCAGGGTACTGGTACTGGTAAAGGTACTGCAGCTGATGAAGATGTTAAAAGTGAAAGTGCAGTTTCACAATCAGCTCCAGAGATAGGTTAATCATGAGCACAGTTAATAAAAAAGCCTCTCCTATGTGGTTTGCACAATCACTACGCTTATTGCACCACGAGCTTCGCAGGGGCGAGTTGACCATTATTTTTCTCGCCATTGTCTTAGCGGTGGCGACGGTATTTTCACTGACTGGTTTTTCAGGGCAAATTAAGCATGCCATCGTTGCTAATAGTACCAATACCATCGGTGCCGACCGTGTACTGCGCATGTCATCAGAAATAGATAACTTAGTCATCGAAAAAAGTAAATCATTAACGCTAAACAGTGCACGAAAAATTGAAACGGAATCGATGGCCTTTGCTGGCGACAATATGTTACTCAGTGAAATTGATGCCGTTTCTGATAACTACCCACTGCGCGGTGAATTGAGAGTAAAAACATCGCTTAACCAAGCTGAAAGTATTGTTGTTAATGCACCCCCGCTAGGCAGTGTTTGGGTAGAGCCAAGTGTACTAAGTCGTTTGGATGTCAACATTGGTGACATGATTGAAATTGGCGTTGCGCCGTTAACCATTGCCGGTGTAGTAACTGATATTCCCGACCGCTCTTATCGCGCTTTTATTGCCGGTCCTACAGTGATTTTAAATATTTCGGACATGGCTAAAACTGAATTGATCCAGCCTGGTAGTCGTATGACTTATAAATATTTATTTGCAGGTGAAACTAAGGCGATTGAAACATTTGAAGCTTGGATTAAGCCGCAAATTAATGACGCACAGCGTTGGTATGATGCCAAGGCTGCCCAAAATCGATTATCGACAATCCTTGATACCTCAGAGAAATTCCTCTCGCTTGCTAGCATGCTAGGCATTGTTTTAGCAGCCGTTGCTGTAGCGGTGGCAAGTCGACGTTATGGGCAGCGCCATCAGTCCACGGTGTCAATTTTTAAAGCCCTTGGTGCGTCAATTACTCACGTTAGAAAGCTCTATTGTTTGCATTGGACCTTACTCAGTTGTTTAAGTATCGCGACTGGGCTAGTTGTGGGCTACGGCTTGATGTTATTAGGGGCTAATGCCATTGCCAGTTACTTGTCGCTAGCTGATGCCCCGCTGACTTTTGTACCATTTATCACCGCGATATTTACGGGTTTATTGTGCGCCATTGCTTTTGCAATACACCCGATCATGATGTTAGTGCAAAGCTCGCCATTAAATGTTATTCGTGGTTTTAGTCAAGATAAAGTCGCGCGTTTTGGCTGGCATCAGTTCCCCCCGATC
>JBFJQB010000185.1:0-5836 GCA_041616855.1 Cognaticolwellia sp.
GGCGATACCAGCCTTTTGAGCACGATGATCAGGCTTTTCACGGGCATGTGAACCCACTATTCCAGCTGAGTCTATGGTTAACGTAAGCGCTTGGGATTTTTGACGAAAAACCGCCTCTGCAGTCGGTGAACGGCATATGTTACCCATACAGACGAACAGTATAGACTTTACATTTTTTAAATTTTTATTATCAATCACTTAACCATTCCTTACTTTAAGTATAGACAAAAGAATCAAAAATAAATTCTTAATACTTTTTCACTACACCTTAATTATTCAGAGCAAATTTTCGGGAAAACAGTGGCACTATCATTACAAATAACGTGTGAAGTTTAAACTCTTTAATTTACGTTAGCATGATTTCATACACCTAACTTTTTACTTCATTATCGATAGCAACAATTTATCAGCTTTTAACTGCAGAATATCACGCCATTCATCTTTATATACCTTACCAATCCAAGCGTTCAAAATTTTCAATAAGATTAGCCATCATTTATAAAACATTATGAAAATTTTAAGCGAAAAAAAACCGGGCAAGTGCCCGGCTTTTAAACTTAGTGCAAAATCACATCAAGTTATTTTACTTTATAAGTTCGAGCAATACTGATATCAATGTTATTAAACAGCGCTGCTGGATTAGCGATAATAAACTGATAATTACCTTGCGATACTGGCGTATCTAACATCGTATCACCGGTTACTGTATCGGTTATTGATTCAGCAACAATAGTGCCTTTACCGTCGAACAATTGAATTACTGACGCAGCTGCTAACTCTTCAACTTCGATAGAAATGTGCGTAACGTTTTCACCAACCGCAACAGGTATTGTCATTGCTGACATTTGCCCTGCTGGATTATAATCACTAGTTTGTGAACGATATTCTGCGCTACTGCTATCAGTTGCAACCGTTTCTTTTTCACTGACCACTTCAAAACCGTCGATATAGCCAAAACCTTTAATCATCACTAACTCAAAGATATGGTCGCCTTCAGTTAGCTCGCCGTAGGTCACTTGGTTGTTAAAGTCAGGTTGGTTCTGTTTAGCTTCACTATTAAAAAAGCTAAAGTCATCCTGTTTGATGCCATCTATATAGATTTCAGCGTGACCGCCTTTGTCAGCAGTGCCATAAAGCAAGCTGATTTGCGAGCCAGTAAAAGCTAATTTAACACGAGAATCACCATTTTTCTTACCATTACCACGATGATATCCATCACTAGATGCTTCTTGTGAGCTTTTACGATGCCAGTTTGGTTGATATTCAATGGCAGGGTCAGCATCATCAATACGGGTAACTTCAATTTCGCCTTCGCCGCCACCACCGTTGCCTGACGGGTCATAAACCGTAAAGCCATTATTTAGCGTGAAGGTTTGTCCATCTGGGTTAGTGACAGTCACGTTATGCGTACCTACTTGTGCATCTGAGGCTATAGCAAATTGAGCAGATAAGCGTGAACCGCTGACATAAGTGACATTACTTGCTACAACGCCCATTTCAGAAACTTCAATAGTTGAACCTGGTAACAATTCAGCACCATAAATATCTAAGGTGATCACTTCATTTTGTTTACCAACACTTGGCGACAGTTCTATTAGCGTTGGTGCATCACCTGGCTCAACCACACTTGGATCATCAGGTAACCATAAGGTAGATGTTTGACCTTCAACCGTTTGCTGCGGCGTAGTATCCGCTGTTTGGTAAACTGCTGTTTCAGCGCCGTTCTCGTCTAACATAATAAGACGTAAATCATTTAAACGACCATTACGGTTAACATAACCGCCCTCTTTAACCGTTAACCACCATGGGTTTTGCTTTGAAGGCGGCAGTAAATCAGCAACTCCGTCTAGACTGGTTAGCGCGATTCTAAAGTCATGACGTTGTGTACCGGTTGTACCATCACCTTCTTCCGTGGTGATCGAAACGGCTTCTTGTGGCGATGCGCCATCAACAATAAATTTTGCATGGCCTGGCTCTGCACCACTGCCTAGTAGGATTAACAAATCATTACTAATAGCATTATGGGTAATCGAATACTCAAGGTATGCGATAGCACGAGGCGTACCTAAAGAAACCGGATAGGCTGGTTCTTCAATAACATCGCCATCGCTTGCACTATGGTCAATTCTATACCAGTAAGTTTCGCCAACGGTTAAGTTGGTGTCAGTAATCGAATAATGATGACGGTTATTGACCTTGGCAATTTCTGCTGTACCAGTTCCCGGAATAGTACTGGTGTTAATTTTTTCAAAAACACCTGGCGCACCACCAATATCAGTTGCTCGGTAAACATCGTAACCAATAAGGTTAGTTTCGCGTTGGCTTTTCCAAGATACTTCAATGCTTTTATTCGCTTCATCTGGTGTCGCTGAAATATGCACAACTTGCGTTTGTGAATCTGGATCTCCCGCCATATATAGCGCTTCTTTTACTGCCGCATATGCATCAACTTGGCCCCAACCGCCTGATGGATGATAATTAGGATCAATTTCACTAAATGGTCTTTGAGCGGCGTCAACTTTACCCCAGTCATAACGATGCTCTGCCGTGTGACGTATTACCGCATCTATTTCTGACGCTGTCAGATGTGGATTAGCTTCAAGCATCAAAGCAATAACACCCGCTACGTGTGGCGTTGCCATAGACGTACCACTGAGTGATTTGTATTGACGACCATCGCTGGTTAAAGTGCCATCAGCAGAGATTAAACCTGAGCCAGGCGCGCCAATTTCCGGCTTCATTTCGTCAATGTTATCAACATCGCCGTCGTCAATACGTGGACCTTCATTGGAAAAATCAGCAATGGTGTCATCACTGCGGTCAATAGTATTGTAATCAGCAATGGCGCCAACCGTGATCGCTTTATCTGCTGATGCAGGTGAAGATATATAATTAGTTTCGCCGTCGTTACCCGCCGCAATAACAGAAATAATTCCAGCATCAAAAGCAGCATTAATGGTTTGAGAACCAGCATCACTACCATCTGAATTGTCTAATCCACCCAGACTTAAGTTTAATACTTTAATGCCATATTGATCTTTATTGATGATGGCCCATTCAACACCATCAGCAGAACCAAAGCCTAGGCCGCCATCAGATAACACTTTAGCATCAACGAGTTTTGCACCAGGGGAAACGCCACCAAACACTCCTGAGCCACCACCGGTACCTAAAGTGGTACCAGCAACGTGCGTCCCGTGGTTTGATGAAGCATTTTCGCCGCGATCAATCGGGTTAATACTAGCATCGGTGCCCGTATTTAGCAGAGCTTGACCTGAATAAAAGTCACCACCGGCAATAAACTTATCCGCAAAAGATTCGTGTCCTGGAAAGCCCGTGACCATATCGGGCGCATCATTAACGCCAGTATCTAAAATACCCACCACTACATCACGACCGGTAATACCAAGGTTTTCATGAACCGTTGGAAAACGCTTATAACCACTAGCTACTGCACCTGATGTTTTATTGGCATTATTATTTTTTGCGTACATCATCGGAATGGACTCAACACGAGTCACGCCCGGTAGTTGAGCTACAGTTTGAATGTCTTGGTAATTCAAGGTCATTCTGACATAGGGAATTGTTTGATAGGCTTTCATGCCATCAACATTAACGCCTGATTGTCGTAATTGCTCAAGTTCAGCGTCTGTTGGAATATTTTCAAATCCTACATAAACACCAAATTCAGTAATATCACCAGAAAATACCGCAAAACGTAAACGGCCATTGATTAAATCATTGTTTTCGAAGGCTTGTTCAAGCCCAAGGTTATTAACGGCTTCAATGCGATCATCAATGCGGTTAGCATCTTTGTCCCACATCCACGTACTGCTTGCTGCAGCAGATGTTGATGAGAGCGCGACAGCGACCGCTGTACTTAATACGCGTTTAGTTATCGTTATTTTTTTCATATTGCACCTCTAGACTAATTTCTAGTCTCGAGTCTGCGCTTAATTTTTAAGCAAAACTATCAGGGATAGTACCGAGTTTTACTGGGTAAAACCCCTAGAGCTAGAGAGGATAAACAGAAATTTAAGGAAAGTTATTGTAGGTTTGATATTTGCTAAAATGGAAAATCAATATGCTTTGCTTAATTACTAACACCCTAGGAATTTTTAAATTATCCATACTTTGAGCGAAAGTACTGTTTACTTATACCCTTACGAAGGGAGATAATTTATTCATATACGTACTTCTGATTTTAAGTAAAAGAACTAATTTTTTGTTACAAAAACAATCGATAAATTTTAATGTTTTTTTACTGAAGGTTATAACTTTTTGCAGTTATTGATGTTACGATATTGTTTATAAAGTACTTTATGAACTATTGTTAATTTATAAGGGCTTTATGTAGTTTTTAGACTAGGTAAAATATTTCAAAATGAAGATAAGCATAAATATTAACTAAACAAAATTGAACTCATACTCACTTAACAGAGTTTAAGGTTTAATCACAAAATCACATTAGCAGTCAGTATTAATATCGGCTAACTTTCAATTACTTATACGAGAATTTTTTTGATATTTTCAAAATTAAGCAAATGGTTTTCTACCGCATTAATTACTGTGCTATTGATTGGCATCGTCATTAGTTTTGCTAGTATGATTCGAGATATTGATCAAAAAAACATAACTGCTAATAATAGCGCTTTCACTATTAATAGCAGTTATTACATTGATGAAACGAACGCTATTAATATTAATAGTCTCTTAAATGAAGTTGACTTTATCGGCAGTGATGTTAATAAAATCCCTTATGCGTTAGCAAACGAAAGTTATTGGATAAAACTCTCCCTTCATTACCCCATTGGCAACACACAAGCAACTGAAAAAGAACAAGAGAGTTTCATTGAAGAAAGTGTAAATGAGCAACTTATTTTGATGGCTGAGCATAGTCTTCTTGATACCTTTATCGTCTATGAGCTTAACGCCTTAACCGCGCCAAAAAAAGTTTATAATAAGCATGCTAACGCACAACAATCAACTCAAAGTGTATACCCTTATGCTCGCTTGCAGTTGAATCAATTCGGTCACAATGAATACCTTATTCAGGTCAAAAGTTCTGGACCACCCAATATTCCTCTTTTGTTATTTACTCCGCAAGACTTTGAACAAAGATTACTGTTATCTCAGTTAGTCTATGGCGCATTTATCGGTATTTTACTGATCATGGCCATATATAACTTAGTGCTCTTTTGGGCGGGTAAAGATAAAATTTATTTATTATACATTGGTTACTTATTATCAGCCTTTGCGTTAGTTTCTTCATTAAAAGGTTATGGTTACTTTTTATTTCCGAACCTAGTAATGGAACTTCTTAACCAGTACCTCATCTTTAGCCATTTCTTAGTTACTATTTTTTTATTGTTATTTACTTTGTACTTTTTACGCTATGATCGCTTAAAGCATTGGGCCTATAATTATTCACTTGGCTTTGCTGCAGCTTTATTTTTAGTCGCGCTATACTCCCTTTCACTTCACGAACAAGCACAAGCTCAGCTGTTTTTTTTATTGCAACCAGTGTTTTTTATTGTTGCAATAATGCTAATTATCTTTCGCTTAAAACAAGACTTTTCATGGGCACGTTTTTACTTTTTATCTTGGCTCCCTTTCTTAATTGGCGCCTTTATCCAACCTTTAGTTTTACTAAATTATCTTGAGTATAGTTTTTTAACTGGCAATGCTTTCCTTTTTGCCATCATGATTGAAGTAAGCTTTATGGCATTTGCATTAGCGGAACGTATACGTCGCAATGAACAAGAAAAGCTAACAATGATTGCCTATCACCAAAGCAACCATTTACCAAGACAAACCAATTTAGAGCATAGAATCA
>JBFJQB010000186.1:0-5810 GCA_041616855.1 Cognaticolwellia sp.
ATATGCCGACTATGTTTTTTTTAACAATGGTTACAAAATTTCCTTAGTCGCTAATGACCCTAACCCTGATATTGAGTCGCACATTTCAATTGAAGATAACGAATATAATACGCATTTTTCGGATGGGATAATATCCGAAGAGACAATACGATGCTGTGCCGACGACTGGCAAGACTTTATAAGAAGGGATAAACAGAAGGAACTGGCTAAATTGGTAACTGTTATGCAAAAAATGACAGAAAAAATAGATGAAAAAGCTGTGGCAAAAGCCAATAAACAAATTGCAAATGAACTGTACGCCAACTATCAAAATGCAGCGGGCTCTGGCTCCGGTACATTAAAAGCAGAGTTAAAGCTAAAAACTATTCAACTGCAAGTTTATGAAATACCTGCAGGTAAATATCAACTGATGGTATGGCAAGACGGAAAAAACAGTACACAACAACCGGATTTAATTATGCATAATGGCAAGTTAAACCGACAGGGAAATTACAATTTCCGCAGTTATGGCCATGACATTGAAATAATGGCAAACGGAAAAAGTGACTATTGGAAATCCTATGTGAAGTTTCGAGGAACAGGTGCCGCGATTAAAGGCTATTACTTTAATGGTGTTGCTCGAACTGAACAAACCGCAAAAAAATTCAACCATACAGCCTCTGAAAAATCTTTAAGCAGTATAATAGCCTATATAAATCGCCAAAAGCATAAGCAACTAGAGCACGAGCAAAAAGCAGTTTCAGCGGCAGTTTTAATTACCGAAATCCTATTCCCTAGATTTACCGTTCGCATAGAAAAATTATCTGCTGGTCTTTACCAATACAGCTCTTGGTCAAAGGCTAAAGCCACAACCGAAAAACCAGATTTAGTCTTAAAAAATGGTGAGTTCGATAACGAAGGTACCTATCAATTTAAAAACGGTAATTATTTCTATAAAGTTATTCAACATGAAAATGACGCAGAATGGCAAGCGACCTTGCAGGTCAAAAAAGGAAATAAAACTATCTTTGTTGATAAGTTGAAACACTCCAAATAATGAACTTATTGGGGCCTGTTTATCAGTAGGTTACGAAGCAATGCCAATGTCTAACAACTCTGTTCGATTCTTATCCCTACCCTTGTGTAATAACGTTTTTTGGCCATAAAAAAGCCCGCAAAGTGCGGGCTTAAGATTACCATTAAAGATAATTATCTATAAACGTTGATAAAACGTGTAACCGCAACGGCAAAGTCTGCTCGGCTAATCGTGTTATGACCATTAAATGTAGCCGTAATTGTTGGCTCTAAGTCGTAAGGGCCTTGCTCTACATCGAAACGCGCACTTAGGATACCTAAGTCCAAAGCTAATTGAACATAGCCTTTCATCTCTTCTGGAATTGAATCTTGATCAGAAAGCACAACACGCTCGTCATTAAAGATTGCCGTTACATCTCCGCTAAAGGCTTCTGCTTCAGCTTGTAATGCTTGTGACTGTACTAGCGAGTAAGCTGCATCTAGATTGGTTACAGACTCACTAGGGTTAAAGAAGTTACCTTCAGCTAACATCACAGGGGCTTGATCTTGAGTGGTGTTACGCAACGCACCGCCTTGCTCGGTTACGTCGTTAACCGCCGCAGTTACCATACCATTGACATCGATAAACTGTGCCGCATCTACTTTGTTAGACTGACGAACACCGCCACCAAAAGCAAAGTAAGTTGCCATGTCGCCACGAGTCAACACTTCATCTGGTTTAAAACCGTCTGCCTTAGCATCTAAAAGCTGCTTAGTGACAGCATACTCAATAAAGCCTTGTGCAGGGTGACCGGCAACATCATCTAAACCAACAAAACCATCTGTTTGTAATACTTTAAGGTGTACGTCAAACGTTTCAGGAACACCATAACCATTCGTTACACGTGCTGGGTCAAGTGGAACACCACCTACTGCGCCAACAGCGTGAGCTTTAACCACCCAAGTGCCAACTTCAGCTGGCGCTGAAACACCGATTGCAGGGCTTAAAACCGGTAAAGAGATACTAGAGGTATAACGTTTACCACTTGGGCTAGTTAATGAAATACCTACTGTATTTTCAGTAAGTTTTGCTCTTGCAAAAACAAGTGAAGCTTTCTCTTTGACATCGAATGAAACACCTTCATTTTCGCCCACGGGTGAAAAGGTTAGTGGTTCAGTGCCTTTATATTGCACTGAAGTCATTACAGTGGCATTTTTATCACGATTTAGTTTGGTATTCGTACCAAAGTTTTTATTTAAATCAGCAGCTTTTTTAACAGCGGCATGAGCATTAATATAACCGGCGCCAACTTCCCAAGTTGCTAAACCTGGCATACTAGTTGCGGTGTCTTGGATGATTTTCTTGACTTCTTTCCACGTTAAACTCGGGTTTGCTTCTAGCATCATTGCAACTACACCCGCGACGTGAGGCGCTGACATCGAAGTACCACTGGCTTTCGTGTAAAACGGTAAGTGAGCGGTATCCATGTAGTCACTGTCAGAAGCCCAACGAGTTTGACTTGTGCCACCAGTAGATGCTCTTACTGATACAATGTCAGTACCTGGGGCTGTAATCGTTGGACGGTCTTCCCAAGTATAGGTTTCGCCGTCAATAACCACTTCACCACCGCGACCATTCTCACCGCGAGAAGAGCTGTCAGCTAGATTACCGTATACATCACCATTCGCTACAGTAATCAGCCAAGGCGCTTTTTTAAAGTTACCGGTAATGGTGGCTTCACCACTACCAGAGTTACCCGCAGAAAACACAACGATAATACCGCGATCAGAAAGTGCTTTAGTGGCAACATTAGTTGGGTTATCAGGATCAAAATCTGTGCCTGTATCTCCAGGATTACCAAAAGAGTTCGAAATAACTCGAATGTTGTAGTCATATTGGTGTGTTAGTGCATAGTCAAAACCACCAAGGGAGCCTAATACTAATAAACCCGCACCAGAGCCGTAACCGACAATTTTAGCGCCAGGTGCAACACCTTCATATTTACCGCCAGACATTGAACCGTTACCGCCAATGATACCTGCAACGTGCGAGCCGTGGCCACCAGCATTATCGGTGTTAGTTACATCTTCCATATAAGTGATGGGTAAAATGCCAACAAAATTATTTAAATTAGATTGACCTAAAACATTTTGCACCACATGGTTTGGATACTTAATGTCGCCATGAGATGCGTCAATGCCCGAGTCATTCACGACTACACCTATGCCCCGACCTGAGTAAGGCATACCAAGATTACGCATAGTTTGATCGGCACGTAACTTGTCAACACCGGTCATTTGGGTTGCAGCATCATTATCATAGGAAAGAACCGCATTATGATAAATTGAACGCACTTCATCATTGGCATAAATTGATTCAATTTGCGCTTTAGTGGCTTTTATACCCACCATAGGTAATTGATTTAAGCTAGCACCCGATGTGACACCAGCGTTCTCAAGAATATCAATTTGGTCAGCTCTCGGCTTGCCTTTGCCTTCAAACGTTACGATAACTTCAAATACATCTTGCGCCTCAGCTTCAGACAACAAGTTTTGGATTTGTGGCCCCATAGATTTCGCAGCAAGGTTTAAGCTCAAAACACTTAAACCAGCACCAATTAGGCCAGCCATTAATTTTGATTTTTTTAGTTTTTTATTATACATGGAGTTCACCCTTCGATTAATTGCCAAAGAGATTGACAAATTTCGTTGGCAAATAAAATAAGGGAAAACCCCTACCGTAAAGACTGTTCCCCCTTAACAACGAATGTGGTAGTTTGAAAAAATCACGAAAGTAACGTTAAATGCTCCTGAGGGTATCTATTACAATTACTGAGCCACTAATTACTTGTGGGGAGTTAGCCAATAAAAAGTTAAATATAAATCAATGCCTGTTGAATAGGATCGGCTTATGACTTATTTTACTTAAATTAGACCACTGAACCCTTTATCCGCAGTGTTTTGCGCAATATATACTGCTAGTTTTAGTCCTTTACACTCAAAACTAACAATCCTTAAATATCGACTTACGTCCTCTCATGCAGTCTCATACGGAGCTTAAAACTAAATGAACAATTTAAAAAATATAGTCGTTGTCTTTATTGCAACGGCTCTAGCGTTTGGCCTTGGGTGGTATGCTGCCAAACCAACTCCAGCGCAACCAGAAAAACGCCACACCGCCGCCGACAATGTGCAGCCTTTAATCACCTTAGAAATGAAAGCGTTACAGCGCAGCCGCACCATACGCATTTATTTGCCGCCAAATTACGGTGTAACCGATAAGCGCTACCCTGTACTGTACATGCACGACGGGCAAAACTTATTTGATGAATTTAGTAGTTATAGCGGCGAATGGGGTGTCGACGAAGCCCTAAACACGCTAGCGCGCAGCCATCAATTAGAGTTGATCGTAGTGGGTATTGATAACGGCGGAGAACAACGTATAACGGAGCTTAACCCTTGGGATCATGCCGACTACGGTAAATCAGAAACTCACGGCTATTTAGACTTTATCGTTAATCAAGTTAAACCTTATATAGACGAGCGTTTTAACACACTAGCTGATCGAGATAACACTGGAATAATGGGCAGTTCACTCGGCGGCCTTACCAGCCACTACGGTGCATTAAAATACCCACAGACCTTTGGCAAAGCGGGAATATTTTCTCCATCGTACTGGATAGCAACAGACATTACGCAATTTATCCAACAACACACAATTGACCAGCCCCAACGATTGTTCTTTTTGATGGGCGAAGCAGAAGGTGACGAGATGCTGTCAGATTTTGTCACGGTACAAGAGCAACTGAAAGCGCAAAACGCTGACAATACTAACGCTGAACTGATGTTCACTACAGTCGCTCATGGCCAACATCACGAAGCCATGTGGCGTTCACAATTTGTTCCGGCAGTATTGTGGTTATTTCAACCACCGATAAAAGACAAATAATAGGCTATGGCTGATTCCGATAGCTTAAGCTATCGTTGGCCACAACCAAGCAAAAGTACCAGCCACTACTAAGGCATAAATAATGGCATCTAGCATAAATCTTGCAGTTACAGCCCAAGGGTGGCCATACCAAATACTATAGGGAATATTAGCAAAACCAAAGGTTGCTATACCGAGGGGTGCCACATAGTGAAACACTTGCATATACTCTGCGCCGGCAGGCATGACCAAACTCGCTAAATAAGCAATAAAAGTACAACCTAAAACGAAGTAGAGAAACTGCAAAATCAGCAATTTCCCCATTGGGGGTAAGCCATTAGGAAAAACGCTGATCATTGCAACTGGGCCGTCATTAAATTTTTGCTGAACGCTTGGTTCGCCCATTTGTTTCATGTCTGAGCAATGTGGCAGTGTATAAATGCCAGGCGATGGGTGACTTTTTCTTAACGCGGCTGATACATCACTTTCATTGTCCAATTCGTTGTAATCATGGTTATGATATTTGAGTACCATATGGATGATACTGCTGGCGATCCAAGCAAAAACTCCACCCAATAAAATAGGCAACCAAAGCTGTAACATACTGACAGACATAATCTTCTCCATTAAATTTAAATAATACTTACCACAAAACTAATATAGGCACGATTTTGTTAGTTTGTAAAATACCTTGGTCAATTCATTATTTCGCAATTAGAAATTAGCCACTTAGTCGTACAGGTAAAATAATCCCCTAAGGCCTGCTATGACTAGCCTCAGCGGATTATTTACTTTAAGAAATCACTGTTTAACTTTAATGTGTATCTGACTCTATTTTATATTATTGAAGTATTAATCTATAAATCCCCTGACCATCTACCGCAACATA
>JBFJQB010000187.1:0-5800 GCA_041616855.1 Cognaticolwellia sp.
ATGATCGTGGACCTGTTACGCAACGACATTAGCCGAGTATGTATAGCTGGCACAGTAACCGTACCGGCATTATTTGCTATCGAAAGCTTTCCCGCCGTTCATCATTTAGTTAGCACAGTTGAAGGAAAAATAGACCCACAATATGATGGCAGCGACCTATTGCGTGCCGCATTTCCTGGTGGCTCAATTACCGGAGCGCCAAAAATTAGAGCCATGGATATTATTGAAGAATTAGAGCCCCACCAACGTAGTGTTTATTGTGGCTCTATAGGTTACTTGTCCGCTTGTGGTAATATGGACACCAGCATCACCATTCGAACGTTAGTGTGCCACAATCAGCAAATTAATTGTTGGGCCGGTGGTGGATTGGTCGCGGATTCGAACGTTGACAGTGAATATCAAGAAACTTACGATAAAGTGAATAAGATATTACCGGTGTTAAGTAACTTAAATGTGCCATAAGCCAGCCTGATGTAATCCTGCATTATTATAAGAACGTTAAGGTGTGTATGACTAAAGAAGAATTTATACAGCGCTTTCAAATGCAGGCATTGCCGCCTTCAGCAAACCAATTTCGCTATACACATCAACTTAAAAGTGCCGCAGTACTAATCCCCATCATCAGTAATCAAAATCAACTTGATGTGCTATTAACTAAGCGAGCAAGCCACCTTAACCATCACCCTGGGCAAATCAGTTTTCCGGGCGGTAAAGTTGAGCCCTTTGATTTTGATATAAAGGCCACGGCACTGCGTGAAACGGAAGAAGAAATCGGCCTTCAATCTACGTATATTGATGTTATTGGCCAACTTCAGCGTTACCAAACCCTTTCTGGTTATGAAATAACCCCCGTTGTCGCTATCGTGGCGGATAATAGAAGCTACCAAATTGACGAAAATGAAGTGTCGGAAATATTCCAAGTGCCTTTATCGCACTTTTTGCAACGTCAACACCACATTCAAGTACCGGTTTACTATCAAGGTAAGCATCATAATGTCCACTTTATGCCTTACCAACAATATAATATTTGGGGCGCAACAGCGGCTATCTTGCATGACTTAAGCATATTGCTAAATTAAACTTGGTGGCGATGAATTACTCGCTATAATTATACTCATTGACCAGATATTTTGTTTTGCATGCTGAAAGCTTTCAGCTACAATCACCGAACAAAATTTTACCTTTACCTCCATTTAATAGTGTTTATTCAGGTTTTCTTATGATTAGTGTATTTGATATGTTCTCAATCGGAATTGGCCCTTCCAGTTCTCATACCGTTGGCCCAATGAAAGCAGCAAAGCTGTTTGTTGAAAATCTGATTGCAGAAAATAAAATAGCCCAAACAGATCGCGTTAAATGTGAGTTATTTGGCTCATTAGGTCAAACAGGTATTGGGCACGGTACCGGTAAAGCGGTGATTTTAGGATTAACAGGACAAAGTCCTGAAACAATCCCTGTTGATTCTATTGAGTCGACGTTAGCTCAGGTCGTTGCAAGCGAAAAAATCAGCCTGAATATGGAGCATTTGATCGATTTTCCAAAAGCGAATGCTATTATTTATCACCGAAGAAAAACCTTACCGGCACACGCCAATGCCATGACACTTTTTGCATATCATGGTGATAAGGTCATTTTCGAAGAAACCTATTATTCCATTGGTGGTGGCTTTATTGTTAAAGACTGTGACTTTGAAAAAGAAAAAGACAAAGCCCTTTCAACGCATGCCAACATTGATCGCCCACATCGTTTTTCCAGTGCTGACGAGCTGTTACAAATAGCCAATGAAAAAGGCTTAAGTATCAGTACCATCATGATGGATAACGAGAAGTGCTTACAAGACGAGTCGAGTATTCGTTTTGGTTTGAGAGAGATTTGGGATGCAATGAAAGCCAGCATTGCACGCGGAATTGTCACCGAAGGTATATTGCCTGGGGGCTTAAAAGTCACACGAAGAGCCCCTGCTTTACATAGAGCCTTATCTGTTGAAAAAAATACCGACCCACTTTCTGCGATGGATTGGGTTAATTTATTTGCCTTAGCGGTTAATGAAGAAAATGCTGCAGGCAGTCGCGTGGTAACTGCCCCGACCAATGGTGCTGCGGGTATCATTCCAGCCGTACTGTCCTACTACGATAAGTTTATTAAACCGGTTGATGAAGATGACTGTGTTCGCTATTTATTAACGGCAGCAGCCATCGGCATTTTATATAAAACTAATGCCACTATTTCTGGCGCAGAAGGTGGATGCCAAGCTGAAGTCGGTGTTGCTTGCTCAATGGCGGCTGGCGCGTTAACAGAAATTATGGGTGGCTCGCCACAACAAGTCGAAAATGCGGCAGAAATTGGTATGGAGCACAACTTAGGTTTAACTTGTGATCCCGTTGGTGGCTTAGTACAAGTCCCTTGTATCGAACGTAATGCTATGGGCTCAGTTAAAGCCATCAACGCTTCGCGTTTAGCGCTTCGAGGCACTGGCAAGCAGAAGGTTTCCTTAGATAAAGTAATCAAAACCATGTGGGATACCGGTAACGATATGAAGACAAAGTATAAAGAAACCTCACGCGGTGGCTTAGCGGTTAATATTACCGAGTGTTAATTACCAAATACTGCTAACCGTATTATGAAAAACAAAAAGCCGTATTATTCAATACGGCTTTTTTTATTACTCAAGCACACTACGATTAGCGTATAGGTAATTTAATATTGGCGAACATTTCATCTATCTCTGCATTATTCTTTAATAAGATAGCTCGAGTGACTAAATCTCGATTCAAATGCGGAGCAAAACGCTCTATAAAATCAAACATATAACCACGTAGGAAAGTGCCTCGTCTAAAGCCAATTTTAGTCGTACTAGGAGTAAACAAGTGACTTGCATCAATCGTGACTAAATCATTGTCTATTTTAGGATCCATCGCCATGGTGGCGATCACGCCTACACCAACCCCAAGTCTGACATAAGTTTTGATAACATCAGCGTCTGTAGCAGTAAAAGCGATCTTAGGCTCAACCCCTACTTTACTGAATGCCGCGTCTAATTCTGAACGCCCAGTGAAGCCGAAAACGTAGGTGACTAAAGAGTATTTAGCAATATCTTCAATAGTAATGTTTTGCTTTTTAGCTAATGGGTGATCAGCTTTAACAATAATACTTCGATTCCAGTGGTAGCAGGGTAGCATCACTAAATCGTTATACAAATGCAAGGACTCGGTAGCAATAGCAAAATCTGCATCACCTTTACTCGAAGCATCGCTGATTTGTGCAGGTGTGCCCTGATACATGTGCAATGAGACTTTGGAGTATTTTTTCATGAAACCTTGAATAACTTCTGGCAACGCATATCGAGCTTGTGTATGCGTAGTGGCAATTCTTAACTTACCTTCATCTGGTTGAGTATGTTCGCGGGCAACGGCTTTAATAGCTTCAACTTTAGATAAAATTTCTGTCGCTATATTAATAACTTCATTACCTGCAGAAGTAACATGGGTAAGGTGCTTACCACTGCGACCAAAAATTTGAATGCCTAATTCATCTTCCAGCATCCTAACTTGTTTACTAATACCTGGTTGAGAGGTGAAAAGGCTTTCAGCGGTGGCAGAAACATTGAGATTGTTATTCAGTACTTCGACGATATAGCGGAGTTGTTGCAGCTTCATAATTATAATTCTGAGTTTTCTTATTCGAAAAATATATACTTAAATGGACATTTATACCATATTATTTTTACTTAGCGGGTAAATAATCGTCTGACTCTTGTTCCCGTACATAATTCAATCAAATCTGATTTCAAGGTAACAGGCATGCTAAAGTACTAAAATATCGAAAAGAAAACGCTTTCTCCTTTGCTTCACCGGACAATTTTTGTAGACTGCTACATTAGCAATTTATATTTTTCATAATAGAGAATAAACATGGGCATTATTATCGCTTTAATTATCGCTTTAATTATCATTGTCGTGGTAGTCAACGCAATACAACAGCATAAAGAAAAATTAGCACAAGAAAAGCGTGCTAAAGCAGCGAAGCAAAAAGCAATAATCGATGAAACTGAAGAGTTACTGCTAAGCTTAGGTAATTTACCTAGCAACCCGAATTTAGTCATGATACTAAATAACCGCAGTTTAAATGCCGCAAAGACGATGGCGAAAATTTTACCAGAAAATAAATCAATGACTAAACGCGTACAAGAAATGGAAGCACGCGTTAATGCCAGCAAAGCTAATACAAGCCAAGCAGCTGGCGAGCAAAACTTTACCTTGCCCGATAATGAACAACACTTAGTCGCGGTTTTGCAATGTATAAAAAAATTGAGAGTGACATTAAAGTCCGAGCAAGTGAAAGGAAATTTAGACGCACAAACCTTCACTCAAGAAGACCATAAATTATCAGCTATGCAATTGAAAATTGGTGTAGAGAGTTTGCAAAAACGCGGCATGATTGCCTACCAAAAGGAAATGCTAGGATCAGCACGCCAATATTTGGAAAAAGCACTGCAAACCATATCAGAGAGCCCCGTTCAGACTGATTATTGCACAAGTAAACGAGGTGAAATTGAAAACATATTAGAAGATATTACCTCCTCATTAAAAAATACTAATGCAAAGGATGCAGCTAAAAAAGCCAAAGCTGAAGAAGATGACTTAGACTTACTATTCCAACCAAAGAAAAAGTGGTAACCCCTTCCTGCAATAAAAACCAGCTTCACTGCTGGTTTTTAATTTTTAGCGCTTTATGAAAACTCCACCACATCAACCCTCTGATATTACCCTACCTTCTTTTTTACGTCGGGTTTTAAAAGGTTATTTACTTAAAGCGCTTATTCGTCAACAAGGTTGTAAGCTAAATCGCATCGGACGGTCGCGCAACTGGCAATTGAAAGCAAGCTTTGAACAATTAGAGCTGACCATTTCAGCCATCGAAGAAAGCGAAGAAGAAAGCTGGCGATGGCTTGCTACACATTTATCTAAACAACGTAAAAACTTAAGCTTTGATATGCTTTTGAGCATTGCACAAAAAAAACCTGGTATAACCATATCAGAGCTTATACTGCGTACTGATTGCACCATAGTAGAAGCGCGGAAAGTAATAGACGTCTTAGAGTTTAGATAAATCCCCTCTCAATCTAATTAGAGGACAGCATCCTAAATACTTAAACTTAGCTAATGCCTTATCACTAGATCTCGTCACTTTAATTATATTGTTAAGCTGCACCACTAATTGCTAAATTGATAGCGATTTTTCACCATGTTTAAATATACCTTTACCTGTCGTTTAATCCCTACCAGTAATTAATTACCTAGAAACTGACTTAATCGTCGTTTGATCATTTACACTACACGTACCTGCATAAATATAAATACAGCCAATTAGTAACACGTAGATTTTATTCTAAAGTCATACTGTATAGGCAGTTTCCCTGTCCCCGCCTGATTTCCCATTTAAACCTAAAGTAATAGACGACGTAGCATTAGGTGCATCATCCGAACGTGCTCGGGTATAGGGATGTCAAACGACATATTCCTTTATAGGTATATAATATTGAAGTCGTGCTTCGATAAATGAACGAGAAGGTGTCGCGCTTTAAAAGACGCTTAGCAATGACGTGCATGGATGCACTAATGCCGTGAGCACATGGATGTGCAGGAGCGGCGCCCCTCTAACATAAAGAGAAGAACTGTAGTGGTCAAGGATAATTGGCCACAGTTTTATAGTTAAGCCAGTATCTTTTCTCTGACTCGTTTGGTGTTAAACCGCCATTATGTTGATGCGGCCTGACTTGGCTGTAATAGCCAATAATATA
>JBFJQB010000188.1:0-5787 GCA_041616855.1 Cognaticolwellia sp.
AAGCCTTTTTCATAAAGCTGAGTGAAAAACCATTGTTCCCAACGATAATAGTCTTTTTTACAGGTTGCTAATTCGCGACTCCAGTCGTAACCAAAACCCAGTGATTTTAATTGGTTACGCATGTAATCAATGTTTTCATAGGTCCATTTGGCCGGCGCTGAATTGTTTTTTATCGCGGCATTTTCTGCTGGCAAACCAAAAGCGTCCCAACCCATAGGTTGCATGACATTTTTGCCTTGCATGCGTTGGTAACGAGAAATCACATCACCCAAACTGTAGTTACGTACGTGGCCCATATGGAGGCGACCACTTGGGTATGGAAACATCGCCAAGCAATAAAACTTTTCCTTTCCAGGTAACTCTTCGGCTTTGAAGGTGTTGTTATCAGTCCAAAATTTTTGAACTTCGGCTTCAATAGATTGGGGATTGTAAATGGATTCCATTAAGATTTCTCAGACACGCTTAAAATAAGAGCTGAACCGGCTTTTTTAACAAATTTAGCTTAGCTAAATTTGTTATTTGAAGGTTCGGTTTCAGCGATAAAAATAATCTTGATAGGATACCTTATCTCTAGCCATTGCGACAAGTTAAAGCAAGCTAAAGGCAAAGATTTTTCTGGATAAATCAGTGATTGCGACTAAATGCACTTTATTTGGCTAATTGGTTTACTTTTACGCAGGTGGGGTAGGCTATAATAAAATTGTTGTGGCTGGTTGTTCTTGCCATAACTATTATGTTTATATTGGGTTACTTTCAATTTAGGAGGGCGCTATGAAAAAAGAACAATCTAAAGTTCAAGAAGTTTATCAAAAGTTACAAACATGGCTTGAAGAAACTAAAGAGAACGAAATGCGTTCTGTGGTGGAATTAATCGAACAAGCCAAAGCAATTCTTATCGCCGCTGAGCAAATTCCAGAGCAGCAAGTAAAGCAATTTATTGCTAATCTCAAATATGATTTGGGAGACTTTTATCAGCAATACCAAGCGGATGTTAAACATTCTATCTACTTAGAGTTACTCAATGAAAGCATGTGGGAAAGCTTGGCGCAAATTACCGATAAGTCGCAAGTTGAGTGGTCTGAACTGATGGATGATTTTCAACATCAAGATGGCTACCATGTTGGTGATTATGTCGGTTTTGGTCAGTTACAATGCAAAACCTGTCAGCACTGTGTGATTTATAATCATGCTGATGTGGTCACTGATTGTATTGCTTGTGGCGGTAAAGACTTTCATCGTTTAAGCCTAACTCCGTAAAAAATCGACTTTTTTTGATATTGTTTTTGCGGTTCAGGGTATTGTCGCTGTACACTGTGTTTAATGAAGCATGATTCGTTTCACTTGATAATTAATCGTACCCCCGAGAGATCCTCTATGACAAATGTGTCAACTAATGCACGCCTTAAACCTTGCCAATTAACCGCCAAACTAACGGTTAAACAATTTGCCAATGCCACACCTACCGCAGAAATAGCACAAGTATTTATTGGTCATGAAAGGGCGAAAGAAGCATTGACCTTCGGGTTGTCAATGGACGCGCCAGGCTTTAATGTTTACGCCATGGGGGAGCACGGAACAGGGCGTCAAACGCTAATCAAGCAAATGTTAGCAGCAACTGCTAGCCAAGAGCCAACACCACAAGAATGGTGTTATATCAACAATTTTGATGATCCAAACAACCCACATAACCTCTATGTTAGCCCAGGTGATGGTAAGCAATTACTTACTCGCATGAATACCTTTATTGATGAACTGATGGATTTATTTCCTGAAATTTTTGATAACCCGGGCTATCAAAGGCAAAAAGCGGCTATCGATCGCGACTTTAATAAAAAGTATGATCAAGCGATTGCCGAAGTTGAAGAAACCGCTTTAAAAAATGAAGTGGTATTATATGAAGACAATGGTGAAATTGGCTTCTCGCCTTTAGTTGAGGGTAAACCGCTTAACGACAAAGAATTTGCTGACTTGAATGAACCCAAGCGTGCTGAATTTTATATTTTGTTGGCAAAATTAGAAGATTTACTTTCTGAAAAACTGATTGAATTACCCCAATGGAAGCGTATTTCTTCTGATAAATTACGTAAGCTAAAGCATGAAACAGCGGCGCAGAGTATTCAACCATTTTTGAATGAATTAGAACAAGAATTCGCTAGTAATATCGGTGTGTTGAAGTATTTAGCTAAGGTGAAAGCCCATGTGGTTGATGCGGTGTTAGAGTTGCTTGTTGAAGAAAGTAGTGACACCCCCAATGAAAAAGATATGCGTAAATTGATGGTGGAGCGATTTTTACCTAACTTACTTGTCACTCGTAAAGCGGATGAAGGCGCACCTGTCATTTATGAACAAAACCCAACGTTTCAGAACTTATTTGGCCATGTTGATTTTGGCAGTTTTCAAGGCAGTAGTTACACCAGTTATCGTTTAATTAGGCCTGGTGCATTACATAAAGCCAATGGTGGCTATATACTACTGGAGGCAGATAAATTACTGACTCAACCTCTGGTTTGGGCAAGGTTAAAGCTAGCGCTAAAATCGCAGGAAATCACCATCGAAAACCCCCATTCGGAATATGCTCAACCGGGTGCATTTAGTTTGCAGCCGGAAAAAATTCCGCTAAATGTCAAAGTGATCCTGTTAGGCGACCCTGAAATTTACTACACCCTGCAAGATTATGATCAAGAATTTACCGAGTTATTTCGTGTGTTGGCGGACTTTGATCGTCATTTAGAAAAAAGCCAAAGTAACTTAAACGATTATGCTAATTTAATTCGTCAACGAGCCTATCGTAATCAATACCCTGAAGTTACAGATGAAGCCGTACTTGAGTTAGTTAAGTACGCACTGCGCCGTGCAGAGCACCAGCAAAAAATATCCGCTAATATTGTGCAAGTGAATGACTTATTGGATGAAGCTTTTTATTTGTGGAAGTTATCAGGTGATAAAAACGGCTTGTGTGGCAAACATGTCACTATGGCGTTGGCGGCGAAACAACGTCGTACGGGCCGGATGAGTGAAGCATGGTTAGAGGAAATTAAAGAGCGACAGTTATTGATAGATACTGAAGGTCAACACGTAGGTAAAATTAATGGTCTGACGGTATTGGAGATTGGCGATAGTGTTTTCGGTACACCTGCACGTATAACCGCGACGGTATATGCAGGTAGTCAAGGGGTCATGGATATTGAACGTGAAGTCGATTTAGGTAAGTCTATTCACTCGAAAGGCGTCTTGATTTTAACCGGTTATTTAGGTCACAAGTATGGTCAGAATTTTCCGGTGACTATTTCTGCTAATATTGCTATCGAGCAATCTTATGGCCATATCGATGGTGACAGTGCGTCGATGGCTGAGCTTTGTGCTTTGATTTCCGCTATCGCTAACTTGCCAATCAACCAAGGCCTCGCCATCACGGGGTCGATGAATCAACATGGCGAAGTACAATCTATTGGTGGCGTAAATGAAAAAATTGAAGGTTTTTACCGACTCTGTAAAGATAAAGGCTTAACAGGGCAACAAGGTGTCATCATACCTAAAACCAATACCATTAATTTGATGTTAGCCCCCGAGGTTATACAAGCGGTAGAAGATGGACAATTTGCTATTTATGCGGTGGAAAACATTGACCAAGCTATAGAAATTTTGATGAATGAGTCCGCGGGTGAAATCACTCGCACCGGACGCTATCCCAGAAAGTCCATCCACGGACAGGTATTAGATAAATTATCCGTCTTTTCCGAGCTTATTAATGGTGCAGAGGAATAAAGCGAAAATTTACTCATCATCAAAAAAATTCCTCCTATTAAATAAACACGGCAAGCGCCGTGTTTATTGCTTTTCACTACTATTAAAATTAAAAACATCATTAATAGCTTAAAAAATAAGCATTATTTAAATTCTTTTCTATACTCAATTTATCGACAATATTTTTCATTCTGACATGTTGCGTAGCACTTTAGCAGCAGCCGATTGCAAAGATATTACGAGTTATAGGTGCTATCTCAGTAGGATTAATGAAGAGAGAAGGTTAGCGAAAGCGAAATAACAATAATAAGTAAATGCAGTGAGCCGATATTACCGATAGGCAATACGGTGCTCCCTATAAGGTCAGGAATTCAACCTACCTAGCAGGCACGTTTTTGCCTGTCTCATCTACTTTATGGTTACTTTGCTAGCAATTTTAATAACACTAAACTAGGTGGGGCATTGTGGAAACATCCGAGCAAATAACACAAGTTTGGCCAATTGCGGCTTACTTTATTATCTTGGCGGGTATGCTGATTTTTATGATGCTGTTATCACACTTCCTTGGCCCTAGAGGTAAGCAACGGGCGAAAAATACGCCTTATGAGTCTGGCATTATTTCAGTATCAGATAATAAAACCCGTTTTACTAATCACTTCTTTTTATATGCCATTTTCTTTGTCATTTTTGATTTAGAAACCATTTATCTTTTTGCTTGGGTCATTGCTTTTGATGATGTCGGTTGGGCAGGCTTTATCGAGGCCAGTATTTTCATCGTTATTTTATTAGCGGCGTTAATATATTTAGTGCGTGTTGGGGCGCTAGAGTTAACACGGCGCCATCGGCCGTTTCGAGAAACACAATTGAAACGCTTGCAACAAGCTGAAAGCCAAGGGGGGGATCACAAGTTATTTGTACAGAATCTTCCCGAACAGCATAAAGGACAATAATCATGGAGTGGTCATTAACCAAAGCAAAATTAGATGACGTGATGAATGAAATGCAGAGCGTATCTGAAGCTGAGTTAAAGCGTAATGTTTTTATGGCAAGGCTGGATGACATGGTGAATTGGGGGCGTAAAAATTCCATATGGCCATTTAATTTTGGTTTAAGTTGTTGTTATGTCGAAATGGCAACGAGTTTTACCTCACGCCATGATATTGCGCGCTTTGGCGCAGAGGTGATACGTGCAACACCTCGACAAGCCGATCTGATGGTGATTTCAGGCACGTGCTTTCGAAAAATGGCGCCGGTGATCCAACACCTTTACGAGCAATTGCTCGAACCTCGCTGGATTATATCAATGGGCTCATGTGCTAATTCTGGTGGCATGTATGACATTTATAGTGTGGTTCAGGGCGTTGATAAATTTATTCCGGTTGATGTCTACGTGCCAGGCTGCCCACCACGACCAGAAGCATTACTTGAAGCTTTGTTGCTATTGCAAACTAAAATTGAACATCAACCGCGGCCATTAAGTTGGGTGGTTGGTGAACAAAAGGTCAGTGAAATAGCTAAGCCTTCTTTACGAGATATCAAACAAGAAGAACGTATTCAGGTAACAAATCTTACGCCGCCAGATCAAATTTAACACAGCTAAATCCGGCTTAAGTGGGGGATTAGTATTTTGAGCTATTTATTAAATTTAGCGCATGTAATTCGCTTATTGCTCCACGTTAAAAAGCGCTAGGTGTAATAAAGCAACTGAATAATAACAACGGTAACTGTGAAGGGAAATCAATGGTGACACAGGTAAATTTAAAAGCGAGTAGTGACTGGCAGATGATGCAGGCTGTGCCTTTGCTCGATGAAATTATTACACTATTACCAAAGCTCAAATTACAGCCTGTAAGCGCTATTGAAAACATCGTTGATGACATCCCGTCTTATTGGTTAGACAAAAGTCAGTTATTGAAACTGATGCAAGTACTAAAACATGATTTAACCCAGCCATTTGATATGTGCTTTGATATTACCGCTATTGATGAAAGCGAGCGGCAACACGGCTCTCAACTATCACCAGCCTTCACCGTTAGTTACCAT
>JBFJQB010000189.1:0-5681 GCA_041616855.1 Cognaticolwellia sp.
ACCAGTAGTTGTATTAGACATTGTATTATCCTATTTATTCGTAATTGATGCCTCAAAAATAAGGCGGTGTTGCAGGAAGTGTTGCTATTACTTATTAAACAGGACGAGCTACTTACTAATATAACATCGAAACTTTGTACATAAATATAGGTCTTACTTTCTAGCTGAGACGTATTGTACCGGCTTTCTGCTAAGAGTCAAGTCGTTTCAAATTATAAAGTGTTATTAGCTCTAACAAAATATCACTAAGCAGTACTCATATTAGCTTCACATCGGTATAACAATATTAAAAACCACTATATAAATATCTAATGCCTCAACCTACTTTCACGGTGTTATTGGTATCTCGGCTGCGTTTAATTAAATCATCTCCTGCGAACACGTGCGTTGATTTTGCTAACCGGTCGTAAAGTAAAACATTAACGCTAGCAGCTAAATTCATACAGCCAATAGTTGGTACATAGACAACGGCGTCTGCTCTATCGATAGTCTCCTGGGCTATTGTGCCGTCTTCAGGGCCAAAAATATAAAGCGCATTTTCCGGATGTTCAAATTCAGGCAATGGTATCGCGCCCTCAACTAAGTCAACACATACTACTTGTTGTTCTGGGGGTAAATTACTGGTTAATGATGTCACGGCATTTAAAGGGATTTTTCGCGATACATCTTTGGTATCAGTATGAAACTTCGCAGCTTTTGCATATCGAACACCGGTATAGCGCACTTCATCAGCTTGATAACAGCCTGCTGCACGCATCACAGCGCCAACATTTGACGGACTTTTAGGATCCGTTAATCCAATAACAACATGTTCATTTTTCATTAATAGCATACTTAATAGAGTTATATAGAGGTTTATACTTTATCAACGCAATTTTGCGCTGCTAGCCAATAGACTACAAGTAAATTTTATCAAGATAATGTAGCTAAATTTTATATCGAATAACTTTTCAGCCCCCTGCAAAGTAAATATCTGATAGCATCAAGTATTAATAACTATAAACTCACATTATTTAGGTGCATATGATGAAAGCGAAACTAAGTACTTTAACGATATTACTTTCCAGTAATTTGTTCTATTTTACTGGCTCGGCAGCAGCCAATGATGCGCCATTAGTGTCTATTCAAACTCATGACAGTTTCTTTAACAGTATCAAAGCAATCTGTGGCAAAGCTTTTCAAGGTAAGGTGACAATAGATAATGCAAATGGAGATGGGTTTGCCAACAAAAAACTCATTATGCATATAAGACGTTGCTCCGACGAGAAACTAGAAATCCCATTCCACGTTGGAGATGATGCTTCAAGAACTTGGATTATCACTAAAACAGGATCGGGTCTGTCATTAAAGCATGACCACCGCCATCAAGATGGAACTTTTGATGAGTCAACCATGTATGGCGGTCATACTATTGACGCTGGTTGGGCACAAGCTCAATCATTCCCTGCAGATGAATATTCAAAACAACTTTTTGCTAAAACTGGTATCCCGCAATCGGCCGGCAATACTTGGCAAATGTATATTTATCCTGAAAAATTCACCTACCGACTTATTCGCCAAGGCCGCGAGTTTCGTGTGGATTTTGATCTAACACAACCGGTAACGCCACCATTACCACCTTGGGGTTATAGTGATAAATAGCAAAATATAATCAGAGCAACGAGTCACGTTAGTTGAAATAAATCATTACATTTATCTCAGCTAACGCCCTTTACACGATGGAACTTTGAAATAATGCTTAAGCCAAAAGCTGAGTAATTATTCTTGAAAAGTTATTAGCAAAGATAAAGGGAAGATCATGAGAAAAAACACTACGCGTATTTTAAAAGACAACAAGTCGCTATTATTATTTGTCAGTTTAATGTTAGTTTTTCGCAGCGCGGTCGCTGACTGGAACGACGTCCCTACCGGCTCAATGCAGCCTACCATTGTCGAAGGTGACCGTATATTCATTAATAAAAAGGCCTATGATTTAAGACTGCCCTTTAGCCAATATTCACTGCTAAAGATTTCAGACCCGAAACGTAATGACATAGTTATCTTTGAATCAAAAGCGGCGGATAAACGCTTAGTAAAACGCGTTATTGGCGTGCCGGGCGACACGGTTACTATGCTTAACAACCGACTATCTATCAATCAAAAATTAGCTGATTACAAGTTGTTAGCCAAACATATTGACTTTACTTTGAGTGAAGAACAAATTGCCGGTAATCGTCATTTAATTCGCACGCGAGTAACACCTGGCCATTCGAAAAATGCCCCATTAGAAAACTTTCAGCCTGTGACAATTCCTGCTGGCTATTATCTGGTGATGGGTGATAACCGTGATAATAGTGCAGATTCTCGCGTCATCGGTTTAGTACCACGCAAAGAAATTATTGGTCGTTCGAAGACCGTCGCTTTTTCATTAAATTACGACAACTACTTAATTCCCCGTAGTGAACGTTTTTTCAAATCCATTTAATATCAATATTAAACTCTGTATTTAGTGCCTGGAATATCAACCTATAAACTAAAACCCCGATTTAAATTATTGGGGTTGTGTTTATACCTGCCTAGATACCTATCCAAATATTAAAAATATTAGCCCCTATTTTATCTTGTTGTTTTCTCTAAAGGTTATTATTATTCCTACACTTTCATATCTTGAGCTATAAGCTACTAACCTATGACATTCTCGAAGTTATCAACAATATCAACTACCGCACTTACCCTGCTTAGTCTCTCAGCGTCAGCCACCATAGTGGAGTTCACCACTTCTCATGGTAATTTCAAAGTGAACTTACATGATGACACGACACCAATAACCGTCAGCAACTTTCTAAACTACATTAATGATGGTGATTACAATAATACAGTTGTGCATCGTGTTGTTCCTGAGCATGTTATGCAAGCTGGAGGGTTCGAATTTACTGGCACCCGACCATTAACTAAAATCCCCACAAATAGCGCTATTAAAAATGAACCGGTATATTCCAATGTCCGCGGTACCATTGCTATGGCAAAACAAGCAGGCAATGCTAATAGCGCTACTAGCCAATGGTTTATCAACCTTAGTGATAATAGTGGTGGCACAGCACGCTTGGATATAGAAAATGGTGGTTATACTGTTTTTGGTGAAGTAGTAGAAGGCATGGAAAACGTAGATGCTATTTCAGGCCTTCCCCTTTGTGGTAGCACGCCAACTCCAGGGTTAAGTCCTCAGCAATGCTCTGACAGTAACTTTGTGCCTGGCACAGAAAATTTCGTTACTATTGAATCGGTTACTATCGTTGATGCCACTATTAATACCGCGGAGAATTTAGCTGCGATTAAAAACACCTCACAAACGGTTACGCCACCAACGCCACCTAAGCCGGAAAGTAGTGGCGGCTCTCTTGCTTGGTTGAGCTTACTATTTACCGGTTTAATCGCCTTAAGAAGACGCTATAAGTAATTTATTAGAAGTTTTATTAACCGATTATTAAATAAACATGCGACCTAGAAGCTATTTCCACGATTGCAACTAGGTCGTGATTAATTACCCACAGGCAATGCTACCGTTGCGGCAAGTTGCCTTTCACACCATGAATCAATAAACAACCTAGAGATTGTCTTTTTTCGCGGCAAGTTTTAGTGTTTATCAAACGTTAGAGATCTACTTTCCCGCGTAAGGCTTTATTAGAGCTAGTCTTTTTCTTAGCGTCTAATCTTCTTAAGTTCGAGCCTTTTGTTGGCTTGGTCGCTCGCCGCTTTTTTTGTATAACCATGGCAGATAGGATTAGTTCTTTCAGTCGCTTTAAGGCGTCGTCTCTGTTCATTGATTGCGTTCTAAATGATTGAGCCTTAATTACGATAACACCTTCACTTGATATCCGACTATCAGCGTGTTTTAGTAAGCGTTCTTTGTAGGCTAAAGGTAATGAAGAGCGCTTAATATCAAAACGCAAGTGTATCGCTGTTTCTACTTTATTGACTCGCTGACCGCCGTTTCCAGTTGCTCGTATCCCCGTCAGCTCAATTTCCCAATCAGCAAGCGTGACATTGTTGGAAATCTCTAGCATATAGCCTCTAATAAGCGATTATAAAGGGGTATTTTAAGCGGTTTTCTTTATTATGCCAAATTAACCGCTGCGTTAATGTGATTAAAGTATAAGGGAGCTAAAGCAAAGATCAAAAATGGAGGCAAAAGCCTCCATTTTTAGAGTTTTATAACTCATAGGGTAAACGATTAATTGAGCTTCATTTCTTGCACTTTTTCATGGGCAATTTCAGGGGCTGTTGCTTCGGGCTTACTATGTAAATTAGCTTTCAACAAACCTTTTCTATGCTTTAATGCCGCATCCAATTTCTTCGCTGCTGTTGCAATGGCTGGAAACATAACACCATCGTTGGCGGATGCCGAAATACGCCCTCCTTCATAAGTGGTGCGCAGCTCGACATTATGTTTGTTATGCTCGTGCGATAAAATAACGTCTAATGAAATTAAGGTTGGAAAGTGTGTTGCTATTTTTAAAAACTTTTCATTGATATGTTCTTTAATTGAATCGGTAACGTCGACATGATGACCTGAAAGATTTATTTTCATAGGTATTCCTTTTTAGTAGTTACTCATATCAATACTTGAACCTAAATGCTAAAAACGCAAGTTAATTACCGTAAATTTTACAATTAAGATGCGCTTGACGAAAACAAGCTCAATTCTCGACACCGTTAAGGCTTGCCTAGCGCCCTGAGAAATATCACAACACTTACAACAACCCCGCTAAGTCATTGTTTTTAAAGCAATTTAACAACAACCTCAATAGCACTTTAGTCTATTCATTATATTTCATACACATAGCTGCAGGTACTTGCGCCGAAAGCATCACTCTTTCGGCGATTAATACTAAACAATGAAGTTCACTAGCTAAACTCCTATCTATCTGAAAGCGCTTAAAATCTCTTATCTAGACTAAAATTACCATTTTTTTGTGCATACTAATCAACACCAACTTAAACTCATTTCTTAAACAAAAAAGACAAAAAAGCATTGAACAAAAGCGAGCATTTTTGATGATGATTCGGTTATAATCCTCGTTCATTTATTATTTATTTTCGGCCATATAAAGAGATTTTTGAATGTTTGATGATATACGCCCTTATCGTGATGATGAGGTAGTTGCAGTAATCGAGAAATTAATTAACGAAAAAGGCTTACAAACTTCGATTGCGAGCTTAAAAATGCCGCGCTTACATCGAGCTCTGCCGCAACTTGCTTGCGCCATCGTAAAATGGTCTTTGAAGTTTCGTGCACAAAAATTTCATAACATCGAACAAATCCAAATTGAAGTCGCAAAATATTTGCACCACTTGATCAAAAAAAGCACCGCGGGGTTTAGCTTCAGTGGTGTGGAAAACTTTGATCGCACTAAGCCGGCATTATTTATCAGTAACCACCGAGATATTGTCTTAGACGTTGCTTTAGTAAATTTAGCCTTATATAAAAGCGGTATCAATACCGTAGAAGCTGCTGTCGGCGATAATTTGCTTCATCAGCCATGGGTGGCTGATTTAATGCGTATTAACAAAAGCTTTATTGTCAAACGTAGTGAAGAGAATAAACGCGCGATGCTCAAAGCGTCAAAACAATTATCTGCTTACATTCATGACACCGTCGCTAATCGACAACAAAATATCTGGATAGCACAACGTGAAGGGCG
>JBFJQB010000190.1:0-5589 GCA_041616855.1 Cognaticolwellia sp.
ACCGTAGTCACTGTAGTTTCTGACTTGTACTACGATGAAGCCATCGCCTTTAGAGATAAGTTTATTGCTACCGGTGAAGATGAAAATGTTTTCCAAGTCGCGAAATTACGTCACTTAACCACTATGCTAGCGCACCCTGCACTATCAGGCATTGTGGTCGACGGTAACTGTGATCGTAAACACTTTATCAGTGAGAAACTGGCTGAGCGTCAAGGCGCGATACTGCCGGTGATCAGCTCTGAATATTTCGATAACTTAATTCAGCGTTTGTTAACCGAAAAAACCATCAGTATTGATACTACCGCCTCTGGTGGTAACACATCACTAATGACCTTGGTTGAAGAAGACTAATGAAAAAGATTAGCTTAGTTAATATAAGTTAATAAAAATCAATCAGTAAAAATGAAAACGGGCATCTATCGATGCCCGTTTTTTTATCTCATAAATTAATGGTTCTGAAATATCACTAATGACCTAAAGCTGACATTGGCTTTTACAATCTTAAAGACAACTATGAGCCTAAAGCGGTCATTAGATTGCAAGTTTATTTTCTTAATATTAGCCCAGTTTCAATATCGCTTGACTGGCTAGTTAAAGCTTATAACAGCTCTCAGTAACGGGCATGATTTTATCCAAATACCAAGCCCTAACATAACCCTCAAAATCGGGAATTACGTACTGTCAAACGATAAACATGTAGTTAGCCAAATAGTAATTTGTAATTTTATAATAAGGCAAACCTTTGCCGTTTAATCCTTTAATGATTAATCGCTTATCAGCCTCCCTAAAGATATACTTCCAACTCGGTACCCCTAAGCAGCTTAAGTCATGTTCAATATCTGCTTTCAGCATATGGCTAATGAAATAAGCATCCCAATTTTATTAGCTACACCTGTTTCAGTTAGCGCTTGTAAAAACGCAATGTGATTTTCCTGACTATTAAAAAACTGTTCTCCGACATTAATAATTGGTTTTATTTTCATTTATCCTCCCCAGATACTTTAATCACAGCATTAATGCCTACCAACCTCCGCTTCCACTGTAAAAACTGATTTCCTTGTGAATAATGTTCTTGCTTTCTTGCGCTATTATTTCAATTTGTAGCTTTGTTTTTGAGGTGTTAGGTGCTGTAGTCGCGATAATAGAAACAGTATTAATCACCTGCTCTCCCGATTTAACTACAACGCTTTGTTCACCACGAAGAACAAAATTATTACTGCTCTTTAAATTTAGAGAATACGACTGAACCGCTGAAGTTTTGTTTAATATCTTTACTGTAAAAATGTTTTCGATCTTACCTTCTGTGTTTATGCGATATAGTGATTGTCGATCTCTACTGATACTCACTTCAAAATCACTTCGAATAGTTGTCCAACTAATGATTGCGAAAACGGTCACTAATGAAACTAGCGCATAGCTGGCATGATGTAACCACTTGTTTTTAGGCGGATTTTGCCACTGATACTTAATCAGCCCTTTTGCGTAATTAAACTTATCCATCACTGCATCACAAGCATCTGCACATAAACCACAGTTAATACATTCGTATTGAAAGCCATTACGAATATCAATACCAACAGGACACACTTCTACACACAGCTTACAGTCAATACAGTCTCCTTTATCTGCTGGTTTTTCAGTATTGCGTTTTCGTGGCCCTCTACTTTCACCACGTAAATTATCGTATGCCACTAACTTAGTGCTTTGTCCAATCATCACCGATTGAAAGCGGGCATAGGGACATACGTGCAAACACATTTTTTCTTTTAGCCAGCCAGCATTAATATATGTACAAAGAGTGAAAAAATAGACCCAGGCTTGTATAACAAATGATGATTCGAACGTAAAAAAATCAGTGTAAAGAGTCTTTACTGGAACAAAGTAAGACATAAAAACTAACGCGGTAGTTAGGGAAATAAATAGCCATAATGTATGTTTAACTAATTTTATTCCTACTTTTTTAGTGCTGATTTTTGCTTGGTTAAGATGTTTACTATGCCGATGACTCCCTTCAACCCGACGTTCAACCCAATTAAACATTAATAACCAAACCGTTTGTGGGCAAGTATACCCGCACCAAATCCGCCCGTATAAGCTAGTAAAATAAAACAATAAAAAAGCAGCAAGAATAAAAATTAAACAAAAAATTAAAAAATCTTGAGGAAATAAAATAATTGAATAAAAGTGAAACTGCTGTTGGGCTACATCAAACAAAATGGCTTGTTTTCCCTCAAAGGTGAGCATCGGAATAAGAATAAAAGCCACCATCAATAACCAACTTAAACTACGCCGTATTTTTTGAAAATAGCCTTTTTGTTCACGGATATAAATATTTTCATCAATTGCTTTGGTTTGAAATATCACAGTTTGTTTTTCTTGAGAGATATTCTCACTTTCTAATGAATGCTTCATAATTTTCAGAGTGAAAAGGAATAATAGTTATCATTGTATTGAATACAACTGTCATTAAAATGGACAATAATGTAAATTATCATAGGTACAGATTAGATTAGATTAGTAACTTCATTAAAAAAACATCAGAACGGTTAGGTAAGATATGATTAAAGAATTTATTTATCAAAAGCTTGCGGCTGAACTGAAAGAAAAAATATTAGCGAATGTCTGGCGTGAAAATGAGCGACTTCCCTCTATTCGTAAATTGAGCGCAGAATATTCGGTCTCGAAAATATCTGTACAAACGGCCTTACATAAATTAGAAGCAAGTGGTTTCATTAAAGCTAAAGATAAATCAGGATATTATGTTGTACCTCAACACAAAAAAGCTCTCAGGCTGACTAGTGAAACAAAAATAGATAAGCCAACGTTAGTTAAAGTTCCAAACATATTTCATGATGTGATGGCTCATGGCGCAGCATTCGACATATACCCATCGGCGAAAATCAATCAGAATAACAAGCATATTGAATTACTAAATCGTCATATTAATCGAGCGATGCGTAAGCAGCCAATAACGAATAGCCTCTATTATGACAACCCAGAAGGGGCTAAAGAATTACAAATACAAATAAGTGAACACTATCGAACTCGAGGGTTATTTATTCAACCTGATGAAATTTGCATAACCGCAGGCTGTCAAAATAGTATGTTTTTGGCATTGTCCACCTGCTGCAAACCTGGAGATACTGTTGTTATAGAAAGTCCTGCTTTTTATGGCTGTCTGCAATTGTTAGAATTACTAAAGCTGAAAGTTATCGAGCTTCCCTCCTCGTTAGACAATGGTGTAAGTTCATCTGACTTAGAAAATATTTTGTCTAAATGGAAAATCAAAGCGTGTATTGTTACCCCTAGTTTTTCTACGCCAACGGGTGTTTGTATTTCTTCAGAAGAAAAGCAGGCGCTGATCCAATTAGCGAATAAACATGACTTCATGATTATTGAAGATGATATTTATGGTGATTTAGGCTTCCACTTTACACCTGAACCTTTAAAGAGCTTAGACACAAGAGGACAAGTTGTTTTATGTAGTTCCATCTCAAAATCGTTATCAAGAGACTTACGTGTTGGTTGGGTCGTGGGCGGAAAAATACATAGCCAATTAATACACCAGAAGTTAGTTAATCATTTATCAACGAACAAGACCATTCAGCAAGGTTTGGCAAGCTTTATCGCTGAAGGTTACTATCGACGACACTTAATCCAGTATAGAAACACCTTAAAAGTACAGCGGGACTTATTGATCAAAAATATCAATCAATATTGGTCTTTTGATTTCAATTTCACAACGCCTGATGGTGGCTTATCTTTATGGATTGAATTAGCTCCTCAAATAAACACTACCGATATTTACAAGGAAGCACTCATGTTAGATATCATCATGACACCAGGTATGCTTTTCTCCCCTAATAAAGCCTATTTAAATTGTTTTCGTTTAAGCTTCGTTCATGAAATAGCAGAACCTAGATTATTCGCTTTAAAAAAGGTAGGTGAGATTATCGAAAAAAAATACAAACGGCTTAATGCGATTGTGTAGCCCAGTAACTAGAGACGTATTTTAATGGGTGAACTTTGTAAATTAAGTTGAGTAAAACACTAAGGATCTTTGTTGGTTAAGCAACACCAAGTTTGAATGTCCGCTTTCGTTCTACGGAACATGAATTTGAAATAATTTTACTGATTGAAGTTAAGACTGAATATTATTAGACAAAAATAAATGTTAAAAATAATCTTGAGTGAGTTTATGAATCTATAGTTTGATAGGTAAGGTTTTAGCAAGCCGCTTGATTACATTAAAATAATCAAGCGGCGTCTAAAAGTGTTGAGATGACACATAAGCCGGGTTTTGTATCTCCTCCGAAGAGAAGTGACAATCATTCGTCTAGGCTATAAATCGCTCTATAGCTCAAGCAACCTACCCGGTTTCCACGCGAGCCACGCTTATACTAGCTAACTTGCGTTAACATAGTTATGAAACCCTATTTGGTCTTGCTCCGGGTGGAGTTTACCCTGCAATTACTGTTACCAGCAATCCGGTGCGCTCTTACCGCACCCTTTCAGCCTTACCTGTGAAGTTCCTAAGAACAACCATCGGCGGTCTTCTCTCTGCTGCACTTGTCGTGGGCTCGCGCCCCCCAGGCGTTACCTGGCACCCTGCTCATTGGAGCCCGGACTTTCCTCCCCCCTATCTGTCTACTCCTTATTTACATAAGTCGCACAACGATAAAGCAGCGATTGTCTCGTCAACTCAAGGCGCATTCTACGTGATATTAGGAGGCTTGGAAAGTACTGTATTAACTATTGTGCCTAGGGTTACGCATCTTTCATTGCTAAGGCATAGTCATAAAGGGCATTTTTCTTGACGCCGTGAATTTCCGCAGCAATCGCACAGGCTTTTTTCGGTTTCATTTCAGCTAATAATAGCTTCAAGGTTGCCACCACATGGGCAGGGATATCATTAGGGTCAACCTTGTTACCTTCAATAATCAACACCATCTCACCTTTGAGTTGATTAGGATCTTCTTGCAACCAAGCTAATAAATTTGCGGCGGTATCTGAATGCACGGTTTCAAAGGTTTTGGTTAATTCGCGCGCCATCACCACATAACGCTCACCACCAAGGGTTTTAACAATATCTTCAACGGTATCAATCGCGCGGCGCGGCGCATCGTAAAACACCATAGTGCGGGTTTCATTGGCTAACTCGGTTAATGTAGCTTGCCTAGCGCCTGTTTTTGACGGTAAAAAACCTTCAAAGGTAAAGCGGTCAGTCGGTAAGCCAGCAGCTGAAAGCGCAGCAATTGCCGCACAGGCACCAGGAATAGGCGAAACACTTAAGCCTTGTTGACGGCAATGACGCACCAAGTGAAATCCCGGATCGCTGATCAAGGGCGTGCCGGCATCTGATACTAACGCGACGCTTTTCCCTTCTTGTAACAAGGCAGCGATTTGTTCTTGGCGCTGACGCTCGTTATGATCATGCATCGACATCGTTTTGTTTTTAATACTAAATGCTGATAACAAACGCTGAGTATGTCGAGTATCTTCGCAGGCAATAATATCGACCTGCTCAAGTATATCCCTTGCCCGTTGACTAATATCACCTAAGTTACCGATAGGCGTGGCAACAATATA
>JBFJQB010000191.1:0-5513 GCA_041616855.1 Cognaticolwellia sp.
CATTTTTATAGCGGATCTCGTTAATAGATGCCCATATCAAGTCCGGCTGCTATTGTCATTCCTAGCTCTTCACATTGGTCCAGAAATATTGTTTGCCAGTCGCCCCGACAAACTAACGGTGGATGAACCCAATGCCAACGAAGGCCTGTACAAATAGTTTCAACCGCTCGACACGTGCCAGTACCATCACTGCCGGCTCTAACGAATAAAGCACAAGGCAAGCCCTGTTTTGCTTCTAGGCAAGGATAATAACAGCGATCAAAAAAATCCTTCAATGCACCGCTCATATAAGCAAGGTTTTCAGTGGTGCCCATAATGATCGCATCGCAGGTGAGTACATCTTTAGGAGTGGCTTCTAATGGCGGAACCCAACGCGTATGTACTTGTTCAATGTCAGGGTGCTGCGCTCCTTTCAATACCGCATTTACCATTAACTGGGTATTTTCAGACGGGGCATGGGCAACAATTAAAAGTGTTTTCATTGTTTTACCGTCAACTTAGATGAATTGTTATACTATAAGATAAAGCCATTGATAAGATAATATTATGTCACTAGATAAAATTTCTGCACAAATTTCCACAGCTCAGCAAGGCGATGTGAAAAAAATGCCTCCGGTTGAATTATGGGATCCGCCTTTTTGTGGCGATATTGACTTGGTGATTAAGTCTGATGGCAGTTGGTTTTATAATGGCACGGTATTTAAGCGTTTGTCATTAGTGAAGTTATTTGCTTCGGTTTTAAAAAAAGAAGCAAAAAAATACTACTTAGTTACCCCCGTTGAAAAGGTCGGTATTGTCGTTGAAGATGCGCCTTTTTTGATCACACAGTGGCAATGGCTAGATGAGCAGAAAACTACCATGCAAGTGACTAGTAATTTAGATGACCGTTTTATATTAAATGCAGAGCACCCGTTAGTAATGCGTGAAAATGGTAGTTTGTATGTCAACGTTCGCCGTAATTTACCGGCTAAAATTCATCGCAATGTTTATTATCAATGGGTTGATTTAGCTCATGAAGAGAAAAATGACAATGGCAGTGAATTGGTGTTTTTCAGTGCCGAGCAACGCTTTAGTCTCGGGAAATTAGCTAACTAATCATCTGACGGAGCATAAACTTCCCAAGTAAAATGTTGCTCAAGCACACTATTCACTGAGCATACTGTTACGCTCGTTAGCATATTGGTGCAGTAGTTCAATATCTTTGCGAATATCGTCCGCGAGCTCTGCTTCAAGTTTCATGCGTTGATAATCGAGTTTCATGCGCGATTTTTTATCTAACTCTTTTCGAGCTGCAAGAATTGGCATGTGCTTGATCGCTTCATAAAACTTAAATACTGTTGGAAATTGCAGATTTAAATCTTGGCTTAACTTGAGTGAATCAAGTAACACACTCAATCGCCAACAGCCTTCAGCAAGGTCGCATTGCTCTTCTTTCATCGCGCGAACAATAATGATTACGCTTGAGATGATTTTTTTATCATGTTGTTGATGCGCTTGTTGCTGAGCCGCTTGTTTTTGTTTTTGTTCAAGTGTTTGCTGTTTTAATTGGCGCAACAGTTTCGTGGCTATTGCTGCAAGTACCGCAATAATCACAATAGCTAATAAAACTAGGTATACCCAAGGATTTGATAACATGAAGCTTACCTATTCAAACTTTGATAAATCGCTGTTGTCGAATTTGTCCCATAGCTCATCTTCCGAGTCTGATTTGCTCGCAGGTGTTACAACTTCATCTTCCTCATCTAAGCCTAATTCCTGACTAATTTTTTCATGTTGTTCCATTAAGGTATTGAAATAATTCACGTCTTCAGGTGTTAATGCGGCGTCAGCGTCTTGTTTTTCGAGTATTTCAAGTAATCTCGGATCTTGTTCGATACGGCTTAATTGTTCTGCTAATGTTTCGCTACTTTCAACCACTCGAATGGCCGCTATCGGAGAGTTATCTTGCGCTTTTTTAGGAGCCTTGTTGGTTTTCGCTTTAACGGGGGCTGTAACGGGCTTACCTAAATCAATTGGGGTTTTATTACCAATGCGTGGATCTTTGTTTGCTGCTGAATTTTGCGTATTGCTTGCTTTAGGACTCGCTTCTTTTTGGCGGTTGCCGGATTCTTTACCAGTTTTTTTCTTTGGCTTTCTAGGAGTTGGAGCGGCTACTTTCTTTTTGTCATCTTTAACGATGCCAAGAGAGCCGGTGCCTGGTTTGCGTGATTTTTTAGAACGAGACATAGTAATAACTTTAAATAATGAACAATTAGCACTATTTTACGACATTCCACGCTAAACCGCGATAGAAAGAAAAAAAGCGACGTTATTAACGTCGCTTCTGGAGAAGAATGTGGCATAAGCCAACAAAGTAGTTCCGATTCTTAAGCGGCTGTCCTAGCCGTTTGGTACAGTCCCTGTTAATTTAACCTTGTCCAATATTATTATATTCACTTCCGTGCTTAATTTATTTTTTTCGGTCATCCTGACGCTTTCTTAGGTAATCCTTTATGTCCTTCTGGACAAAATATTTCAGTACTCGTCCTGAGTATTAGTAAACAATCCGTATTTTAATGATTTGCTGCGTTATTTACGCTTATTGCTTTCCGTGCAAAAATTGTCCGTTTTGTGTCGTGCTATCTTTGTAGCAGGCCCATACTCTACGTTAGTTTGTTCAACCAGCAAGGTGTGTTTTAGTCTCATTTGCAGCATAAAACAAAAATATTACGCAACTCTTTGTTTTTAAATGTAATGTTTTTGTTAATAAATGTAATTTAATTGTTATCTTTATTTTTTAATGGTCAATGTCTTACAAAATAAATGGTAAAAATACGAATGTAGTTATTGCTCGTTAATTACGAAGGCTTTCGTTGGTTGCATCTGTAGCGCTGTTTTAATTTTTAGGGACTGACCTGGATAATTTAAACAGCCTTACAGGCAGTTCGAGATTGCTGAGATAGAGGAAAAAGGCAGATGATTTTGAAAAATTACCTGCCTTTTCGGTGATTTATATCATGGCTGTTAGCACAGCAAGTGATAGATTAATCGTCGTGTTGATGTAACCAAGCCGCATGTGTTGGCGCTTTTTTGGTTTTTGACCATTCTTCAACCATTAATGGTGCCACGCGTTTTAGTTCAGCATATTGTTCAACTGTGCCGGTATTAGCGGCTAACTCTAAGCGATGGCCATTGGGATCGAAGAAATAAATTGATTTAAATACGCCATGATTCACAGGGCCTAAAACGTCTAAACCATGCGCTTGTAAATCTTTTTTAGCTGATACTAAGGCATCAAGATCTTCAACTTCTAAAGCAATATGTTGCACCCATTGTGGGGTGTTTTCATCGCGGCCCATATCAGGAGAGTTAGGAATTTCAAAAAATGCTAATACATTACCCATACCTGCGTCCAAAAATATGTGCATATAAGGATCGGGAGCTTTGGTTGATGGTACTTCATTTTCTGCAATGGCAACGGTGAGTTCCATATTTAAATGTTTTTGATACCAATCAACGGTTTCTTTTGCATCTTTACAGCGATAAGCGACATGGTGGAAGCGTTTTAAATTAATCATAATATTTACTTAAATTATCAGAGGGGCGGATCTTGAATGAGCTAATTTTTACCATAACTCGATAATACGCCCTAATTTTTGCGTTACTTTAGTTGTAAAATGTTGTCAGCAATTGCGTACGCATTAGTTTACAGGTTAATTTATGCAAGTGGCACAATATCCTGCCATCGTTTAACTAAGGTAGTGTCAGTGACTTTAAAGGCAATGCCCGCTAGCGGTGAGTCTGTTACCGTTAATGTTGAACTTAAGAGTTGGTCATCTCGAAAGTAATGACACGTTAGCTGACTATGCTCCGGACTGTGATCGAGTATTGCTTGAATTGATTGCTCGGAAACTTTTATGTTATCTATGGCAATGAGGATATCGTTAACGGCTAAACCGGCATGGGCTGCAGGTGAGTTTTCCAGTACTTGGGTAATCGTTATGCCAAAAGCTTGTACTTTATATTGCGCACCTAAATAGGCGTGGTAATGCGTTTCGGGTGTCGTTTCTAAATTGTTTAATTTTTTGAATTTTTGCTTTTGCAACGCAACCCCGAATTTTGCAAGGTCGTTGGTTAAATCAATACGTTCATTGCTGTATAGGTGATGTTTAAATATTGATGAAATATCTTCACCGCACAAGAGATTAGCAATGTTAATAAAGTCATCTTCACAGGTGCCAATATTTACTCGACCAAAATGGAGCCATAATTCTCGCATTAAAGTATCAAGACTATAGTGGTTATTGGATTTATCGCGGATGGTTAAGTCTAGCCACAATGCAATTAAAGCGCCTTTGGCGTAATAACTGACAATGTTATTCACCGCATCAGGACCTTGTTTATAAAACTTGGTCCAAGCGTCAAAGCTTGATTCAGTAACGCTTTGTTTTAATTCGCCGCTGCCGCGATAAACACGCGTGGCGGTTTTTGCTAAAATGGTTAAGTAGCCATCAAAGTCAATTAGGCCAGTACGATACAGGGAAAAGTCATCGTAGTAAGAGGTAATGCCTTCATAGGCCCATAATTGCTTGGTATAGCTTTCTTGCTGTAAATTGTATGGCACAAACTCTTTCGGTTTTATTCTGCAAACATTCCAAGCATGGAAGTACTCATGCGAACATAAACTTAAAAACGTTTGATAGTTGTCACTTAGCTCTGCAGTGCTCTGCTGCGGATTAGGTAAGTCGAATCGACTGGCCTGTAATATGGTGGAGTTTTTATGCTCTAAACCGCCAAAACCTTGCGCCTGTAGATGGGTGATAAACCAATATTCCTTAAAAGGCGCTTCGCCAAATAAGCTAATATGATGTTGGCATAATTTACTCAGATCAGCCGCTAAACGTTTGGTATCGCCATAATGCTTACTGGTGAAGACTAAATGATGTACCACGCCTTCAACGGTAAACTCAGTGCAGTCAAACACCCCCAGTGCTACTGGGCAGTCAATTAAGTGTTGGTAGTTATCCGCAAGATAGCGACCGAATTGCAGTTTTTCGGTGTTTTTGGCCCGAGTTAATCCTGTTGCTACTCGCCATTGACTATGTTCACTTAATGGTGATGGTTCGATGGAGAGTTCACATTCTTGCTCGCTTAACTCTTCAACTTGCAAAAATGTTGAACTGCCATTGAAAAAACCGCGCTGGCTATCAAGGTAAGCCGTGCGTACCGATAGATCAAAAGCGAACACTTGATATCGCACCTGCACCTGTTCGTTGTTGGCTTGAATTGACCAAGTTTGTTTATCTAGTTTGTTTAATTCAATTGCCTGTTGTTCACTATCAAACGCGCAGATTTCTGTAATGTTTTTCGCAAAATCGCGAATCATGTAACTACCAGGCAACCAAGCGGGTAATGACAAGGTATAGCGTTGGCCTGGAATACTTTTAAAGGACAATAACACCTCAAATAAATGACTATTTGGGTTGCTGGGGGAAATTTGATAGTGGATCATAATAAAGCACAAATGTAGACAA
>JBFJQB010000192.1:0-5492 GCA_041616855.1 Cognaticolwellia sp.
ATCAGAGCCTTAAGTAATCAAGCAGAAATGGCGATTGACGAACACGGACGCATTAATGGTAATGTTGATACTTCAACGACAAACGACGAAATAGGCGATCTTGCGCGTAGTTTTTCCACTGCGGTTAATCGCCTTGGCCAATATAATCACTATTTAGAAAACATGTCGTCACGCTTGTCGCACGAATTGCGCACGCCAATTGCCGTGGTTAGAACATCATTAGAAACGCTAGCCATGCAACAGCAGTTAAAAGATAAAACGCTGAACCATGCTGAAGGTGACACCAAAACGCTTTCACAAACTCAAGTACAAGAAAATCCCTATTTAATAAGAGCGCAACAAGGTGTAGAACGCTTAAGTTTAATTTTAACTAATATGAATGAAGCCACTCGTATAGAGCAAATACTACAAAATACTGACCAACACTCATTCGATTTAGGTCAGGTGATCAATGGCTGCATGCAAGGCTATCGGTCGATCTACCCGCAGGTTGAGTTTTTCTATAGCGAATTAACACCAGCAAGCTATACCGTTTTAGGCTCTGCAGAGCATATAGCACAATTATTAGATAAGGTTATCGCCAATGCGGTTGAGTTCTCAAATGATGAGAAAGTAGCGGTGACTATCACTAAAAGCAACCATCAAATTACGCTTAGCATCAGCAACAATGGTGAATGTTTGCCACAGCAAATGAGTGAGCAGCTATTTGACTCTATGGTGTCTATCAGACAAAAACACAATAACGAGCAACCCCATTTAGGCTTAGGCTTATACATCGCGCGATTAATATGCCAGTTCCATAACGGCACTATAAAGGCGCTCAACAAGCAAAATCAGCAAGGTGTTGAGGTAATAATTACCTTACCTTTGATTAAATAAAATCAAAGGTAAGCAATTTTTCAATGTGATGAGAAGGTGTCCACTAGAACAGGCAGGAACATTTTGCGTTTAAAGTTATTGTAAGCTGCCGCTCAACGTACATTACTTTACGGCAAAAAAACTTGGCTTTGAACTAACCACTTTTCTATTATATTTGCATCCTCTTTACTAAAAACCATTAAACTTGAATGGCTGCGTTCTTTTAAGATAATGTTTTTAACATTGTCATTTTTAACAGAAGAAAAATAGTCTGCCTCTGACACAGGATCTACATTAGAGTTTACTAAAAGAATTGGTTTATTGGATTTCTTGGTATTACTTAATAGATCTGTTTCTGGCAAAGTCACATTTGCCTCATTCATTGCTTGAGTGATCATATTATCTATATGGTTGGCAAAAAACTTATTTAATATCGGGGCTTTATAAGGAAAGTATTGCTTAGCTGCGAGGTCAAACCTCATCATCGGAGCGAGTAAAATCGCCGCACTTACTTTGTCAGATAATAACAAGTTACTTGCAGATAAAGCCCCCATAGAATGTCCAACAACGACTACGGGCTCAACTTTACTGCTATTACTCTCTAATTCAGTCAAAAGCTCCTCAATAATTTCATGTTCCCGTGCAGCAAAAACAAAATTTTCTTTAGATTCACCATGGCCAAATAAATCAGGAACAATTACGTTCATACCAATGGCTCTAAAATAAATGGCCGTTGCTATCATGACTTCTTTTTTTCCGCCATAACCATGAAGTAAAACAGCCGTTCCTTTAAAGCGATTAAAAGTTTTTGATGGCATTCTATGAGAAATGGTGTTTTCCACACCATTTCCTGTGGAATGAAGGCTGTAATATACAGCACCGTCTTTAGGGAAATCTGAAGGTTGGTATGAAGTGGCAAACAAATATGGAATACATTTATTGGAACTAGCCGAACAAAATTTATCTTTGGTAAAACCAATGTCTTTGGGATCTATATTTATGAATTCTGCCTCAGATAAATATACATCAGGGTGTGAGATGATATAACTTCCAAAGGAGGTGCAAGCAGATAAAAATAAAACACTAAGAGCTAAAGTTATTAATTTATTTAATTTCAAATTTATCATTTATCATTTTTCATTTATCATTTTTACTATATTAGGGACTATTAAACACCAGATTTTTACTTAGGTAGCGCACGAATTTATAACAAGACCGCACTGTTCAGCATGCAACTTGCTTAATGAACTTATTAGGCATACACATTCTCTAGGAAATACGTTAAACCTAACGAAGTGCAGATAATAACCCCATTTATTAAAGCTCGAATATGCCAAGCAAATCTTCCATACGTAAAACCCACTTTGCTTGAGGTTATAACGATTAACCCCATTAAACCAAACCATGGTGTAAAAAATACAATGGTATTCCACTTTACGAGCGAAACGGCTAAATCATGAAGTGCTCCACTTACAAGAAATGTAATAAAAATAGCAAGCGGTACGGGCAAAAAAACACTAAGTGGTCTCATTACATTTCGTGACAAATAGTAACCCCAGATTGGGTTCCAGTAGTGCCAAAAAATAGGAAAAGAGTTAGCGCCGAAAGAACGTAAAAGCATATTTCTCATTGAGTGATTGGCCCCCAAAGGTACACCATTTCGCCTCTTTATGTATTGTGAAAGTGATACTGTACCTTGCAAGATAACCCCTTATGCCTAAAACCCCATTCAGTTTTTTATACTGTTGGCTAAAATAAACGACGAAGGAGCAAAAGCCTACTGTTTTAGTCCCGCTTAATTGGCTAGTTAGGTTTTAGCAACCACCGTCAGATCCACCACAATCTGAACCTGATGAAAAGTTATTGGTTATACTAGCACCAAGGACAGCAGAGGAGGAATTACTCGTCTTTGATGATTTTGCCGTGCGCTTTCTATTTAAAGTACCAAGAAAGCACAAAAAGCTAATCGCTATAATTCCGATTGGATAAGACCATTCTTGAGAAACAAATCCAGCATAAATTGCCAAAGCCACTAATAACAATAATATGAAACGAAATACTTTTTTCATTTTAAATTTTCCCTAAATTTAATAACAATTAAACTCATAGTCTCTGGTAAATGGCATTTATTACAAAAAAGCAAAATTTAATATATGCCTAAATCTGAAAGCAACCTAACGCCTTACGATGAGGCTCAAAATTGTTGGCTAAAATTAACGACGAAGGAGCGCAAGCCAAGCTTTACGCGTCTCTTCCATAATTGGCTTGTTAGCTGTATTTACGACTCAATTTACCCAAGCGTATCACAAGTTTTTAACTTTAGACTTAAAGGTCTAAATAGGGTTTCAGCCAACAACGCCGCGTATAGTAGTACTATTAAATTAACAGCTGACGCCCTTTGAAATACAAAATTCTCGTACGTATCTACATTACCTAGAATTGCAATTGCCCCAATAATTAAACCAATTAAAGCACCGCCATATAAAAATTTAACTTGGCTAATATACAGTTCAGAAAGGTATCTAGCTTGTGAACCGCCAACCATTTCATCAGTGAATAGGTACTTGAGACCTAATAAGGACTTGAATAGACCGTCGGTGCCAAACGCAATTATGGTAGCTGCATATAAAAACAACACTAAGAACAGAGCTGATGCAACGTCCATAAATAAGTCAATGCTACCAGCCAGAACAAAAAGCATTCCGATAACCCCTGATATAATTAACAAGGCTAGAAAGTTTTTCATAATTATTTTCCTCTTCCAATTAACTTCGATTTCTTTTGAAGTTGCAATCAATGATTGAGGAGGCATATTAATGACAGACGCGATAGCAAGGGTTGATTCTGCAGACGCTTTACCGTCAGATTCAATACGCTGAATGGTCCTAGCCGATAAACCGCTAGCTTTAGCCAAGACCTCTTGTGACCAACCTTTGTCTCTGCGTAGTGTTTTTAATTTACTTGTTGAAAGTTGCACTTTTATCTCCTACTGCACATTGAAAACAACGAGGAAAATTATAAATAAATGAATATTCTATGCTAGGTAATTGACACGACATTATAACGACAAAACACGACATATCAATAAAATCAATACCTTACAAAAGGCTTCGGTTTTAGAAAAAGCGATAAGAATACAGCTAACGCTTAAGATATGGGGATTTTAGGAGCGCTTTATCAGCGAGTAAAATTCCCCTCATGATGTTTTTTATTAGCTACCTTTATTTAGCTTTAGTGTAATACTCTCTTATGTGGCTATTGCCATCACTCCCCGGAGCGCCCATATATTCCCAATAAGTATTATCGTTTTCGAAGTGCAGTTGTGATATTTGTGCTTTTCCATACCTTTCATATTGCAAGACCACACTATTATCCGTGCACCCTAGAATGCTAAAATTTATTTGCTCTTTTTTGGGTGGAAGTTTCACTTTTCTTTCTCCCATCTTGACTTCAATTTCAGGAGTTGAAATAAGCATTTCTTTCATATTATTGAATACGATTACTTCATGCCCCTGAGTTTGTGTCATATAAGACCAGGCTTTGTCATCTATGTTTGCCCATTTTTTATTAAAGGACTCAAAATTTTGTATCGAGGATGACCATGTCCCCTCCAAGGACGGGCAACAAAATCCGACACTTGGAATGAGAAAAGGTAAACAGGTTAATAATTTTTTCATAGGTAAAAACAAAGACCTTAATAGAAAGTAATGTGTACCAACGCCTCAATATGGGGCGCATACATGCTTGGCTAAAATTAGCGAAGAATGAGCGTCAGCCAAGCTTTAGACGTCCAATTCATAATTGCCTTGTTATACACCGATTTGCGCTAATCAGTTAATTCTTCGTACCATATACCATACTTGTCTCCTTGCCATTTAAGCAAGGTAAACAAATATGCAGTAAGTAACATAAAAAGCCCACCAACCAAAGCGGCTTCATTAACCAAACCTAGCAGACAAAAACAAAAGCCAGAGATGTGGCATGCCACTTCTGAACGTTTTGCTGTATTTCGCTTAGGACGCAACTGCAAAAAGTTAAACGCAAACCAAACTTTCATAAACAGCGGCAAGCTGCTCCAGTTTTCTGAGTTTTTATCAAACATAATATTCTCCTGATGTAATGTTTCGATTGATACATCGAGAGCAGCCGCGAGGCATTTTTGAGACTCTAAACTAGCGTTTGCGCCACTTTCTATCCTTTGAATGGTTCTGACATTGAGGCCTGACATTTGAGCCAATTGCTCTTGTGATAAATGGCGACTTATTCTTAGTTGTTTAAGTATCATAAAATTGCTCCTGTACTCTCAGTTCAGGATTTTTAACTAAAACTATGCCTGTCAGGTACGAAATTTACCTGACATTTACCCGACACTAGCTGATTTAGGTGTATAGTCATACCAACGCCCCACTCAGAGGCTAAAAATTGATGGCTAAAATAGCGAGGTACGAGCAATAGCCAGCTGTTTTTAGTCCTTGTTGATTTTCTTATAGTTACTCCGTTCCATTAATTCATCAGTTTACCTAACGCATTAATAGGTGGAATATGCTTCTGTTGCTTACGAATATTTGAGCGAAAACATTCGATGCTTATAACAAGACTTTCGAAGCAACAGAAGTTACTTGTTTCATTACGCA
>JBFJQB010000193.1:0-5481 GCA_041616855.1 Cognaticolwellia sp.
AAATTGATGAAAGCGGGTTTTTTAAGTAATAACATTGACCCGAATGCACGACATTGTATGGCATCAGCTGTCGGTGGCTTCATGCGCACCTTTGGTATTGACGAGCCTATGGGGTGCTACGATGATTTAGAGCATGCGGATGCCTTTGTGCTTTGGGGCTCAAATATGGCAGAAATGCATCCTATTTTGTGGTCACGACTCACCGATCGCCGCTTAAGCTCTCCGCACGTTAAAGTGAATGTGTTATCTACCTATAAGCATCGTAGTTTTGAACTTGCTGATAATGGCATGATTTTCAAGCCACAAACCGATTTAGCTATCTTAAACTTTATTGCTAACTACATTATTCAAAATAATGCGGTTAACGAAGACTTTATGAAAAAGCACGTCAATGTGCGAGAGGGGGTTACCGATATTGGTTATGGTTTGCGTCCGACGCATCCATTAGAGAAAGCGGCTAAAAACCCAGGTTCAGGTGAGTCGAAGCCAATGAGCTTTGAAGCTTATGCTAAATTTGTTAGCACTTATACCGTTGAATCTGTTTCTAAAATTTCAGGGGTTCCTGAAGCTAACTTAATTGCAATGGCTAAGTTATATGCCGACCCGAAAGTGAAGGTGACATCTTTCTGGACCATGGGTTTTAACCAACATACTCGTGGAGTTTGGGCCAATAATTTAATGTACAACGTACATTTGTTAACCGGTAAAATCTCTGAAGCAGGCAATAGTCCGTTCTCGTTAACCGGACAACCTTCTGCTTGTGGTACTGCGCGTGAAGTGGGAACATTCTCTCATCGTTTACCGGCTGATTTACAGGTTGCAAACCCAGAACATAGAGCAACCGCTGAAAAAATATGGCAACTGCCTGAAGGCACTATTCCACCTAAACCTGGTTATCATGCAGTCTTGCAAAATAGGATGTTAAAAGATGGCAAGCTAAACGCATATTGGGTGATGTGTAACAACAATATGCAAGCGGCGCCGAATATTAATGAAGAAGCTATTCCGGGCTATCGTAATCCAGAAAACTTTATTGTGGTTTCTGACCCATATCCAACCGTGACCGCACAAGCGGCTGATTTAATTTTACCAACCGCTATGTGGGTAGAAAAAGAAGGCGCCTACGGTAATGCCGAGCGTCGGACACAATTTTGGCACCAACAAGTGAATGCACCAGGTGATGCCCGTTCTGATTTATGGCAATTGGTTGAGTTTTCTAAACGCTTTAAAGTCGAAGAAGTTTGGCCAGATGAGCTGATAGCTAAGCAACCAGAGCTTCATGGTAAAACCTTATATGACCTACTTTATGGCAATGGCAAAGTGAATAAATTTCCGATGTCAGAATCCAAAGGCGAGACAAACTTTGAAGGGGATGCCTTTGGTTTTTACATTCAAAAAGGTTTGTTTGAAGAATATGCAGAGTTTGGCCGTGGCCATGGTCACGATTTAGCGCCATTTGAACGTTATCATGACGAGCGGGGACTAAGGTGGCCGGTAGTTAATGGTAAGGAAACTAAATGGCGTTATCGAGAAGGCCATGATCCTTATGTCGAAAAGGGCAGCGAAGTGCAGTTTTATGGCAAAAAAGATAACAAGGCCATTATTTTCGCCTTACCTTATGAGCCGCCAGCAGAGTCTCCCGATAACGAATATAATCTTTGGTTAAGTACTGGTCGAGTGCTTGAGCATTGGCATTCAGGGTCAATGACATCGCGAGTTCCTGAGCTTCATAAGGCTTTCCCTGATGCTGTGATATTTATGCATCCAGACGATGCTCGAGAGCGTAATCTTCGTCGGGGCGATAAAGTGCTGATGGAGTCTCGTCGTGGGGAAGTTGAATCGAGGGTTGAAACAAGAGGTCGTAATCGCCCACCAAGGGGGTTAGTGTTCATGCCTTGGTTTGATGCAAAACAGTTAGTAAATAAAGTCACCCTTGATGCAACGGATCCCTTGTCAAAGCAAACAGATTTTAAAAAATGCGCCGTCAAAGTAACCAAGGCTTAATGTTGATTGATTTACGCACCGATAGAAAAGCTATTGATGCGCTGGAGAGAAAAATGAAATTATTATCTTTATTTTTTGCCATGGCTACGCTCACGATGAGCTTTACCATCACGGCGCAAGAAACCGTAAATCCAGATGGGTTAGCCACGATCCGAGGTGCCACCACCATTGAGCAAACGCGCCCAGCGGAAAAACTAAAGCGTGTTATTAAGGACAAAAATCCCATCGCGCGTAATTACGTGCATCAGCCGCCAGTTATCCCGCACCAAATACGAGGTTACCGTGTTGATCTCAATAGTAATAAATGTTTGAGTTGTCATAGTTGGAAAAATGCCGCAGATACTGGAGCGACTAAAATTAGCTTGACGCATTTTGAAACTCGCGATGGTAAAACCTTGTCAGATGTTTCTCCCCGCCGTTACTTTTGTTCACAGTGCCATGTGACACAAGCTGACGCCCCTACATTGGTTGATAATACCTTTGAACCGGTTGAATCATTAGGTCAGGAGTAAATCGTGGCAAGATTAAGGAATAGCAAATGCTAAAAAATTTTTGGCGGTTTTTAAAATCACCCAGTAGTGCGGCATTGTGGTTTATATTGGTTATTGGTTTTGCCGGTGGTGTTATATTTTGGGGCGGCTTTAATACTGCCCTTGAAGTAACCAATACTGAAGAGTTTTGTATCAGCTGTCATGAAATGCAAGATAACGTTTATGAAGAATATCGCGAAACTATTCATTATGCTAATCGTTCAGGTGTACGTGCTACGTGTCCAGATTGTCATGTGCCAAAAAAGTGGACAGATAAAATCGTCCGTAAAATCGCCGCCAGTAAAGAGGTTTGGGGTAAGCTTACGGGGTTAATTAATACCCGTGAAAAGTTTGTTGACCACCGTCGCTCGATGGCAGAAAGGGAGTGGAAACGTATGAAAGAGAATGACTCTCTAGAGTGTCGAAACTGTCACAACTTTGAATACATGGATTTTTCTGAGCAAGGTAACCGCAGTGTCAAAATGCACTCTCAGGCGCTAGCGTCGGGAGAGAAAACCTGTATTGATTGCCATAAAGGCATCGCTCATGAGTTACCGGATATGAAAGGTGTTGAACACTGGTAATAACTAAAAACGCCAGCGTAAAAAGCAAACACAGGTTTGCTTTTTCTATCAACTGTCTCGTTCTACAATAAGCAGCGAAATTTCGTTTTACCTGCACATCCGCTAGTGTTATTCGATTATATATTGGTTTTTTTTGCGGTAATTGCGGCTTATTTGAGTTTTTTTGACATCACGATTGCGTCTTCATAGCCAAAGCCACTATTACTTGGGTAATAGCCGGTTCTGCGTGCTATTTCAGTAAAACCTTGGTTAATATAGAGCATTTGTGCGCTAATGTTTTTTGCGCGCACTTCAAGAAAAATACTTTCAGTAGCGAGTTGTTTACAGCGCGCAAAAAACTCTAACAACAGTGTTTTACCAAAACCTTTACCTTGTTGCTCTGGCGCAACACAAATATCCATTAAAGTAGATTCACCCGCAACATGTTCACCAACGTAAAAGCCGACGATGGTGTTGTCTATCATTAAGTAATCACCAAAATAGCGACCATCAATACAGCTACGAAACGTTTTCTCCGTCCATGGGTGTGGATGACAGGCAAGTTCAATAACCATAAGTTTTTTAACGATATCTTGATTGATAGGGTTAAACTGACTGTTGTCTATTTTGGTCATATTGAGCTTAAAGGTCCTATGGATTGCCACAACGCTTTTTTTAGTGCTGGTGAATTGGCAAGGGTGGTTAAATCAGGCGTTTTTAAGCAGTTATGCTTAAATTCAATGTTGTCATTATCGGTAAATTGCCAATTGATAATACCTAAATCTATTTGGTCTTTATCAATTGAAATATCTGCGCTACTGGCACCTAAACAACGAATGATATCGTTAAATAGTTGCTGTTTAAACAAGGTTTTTAGTTCTATGTGAGTAGGTTTGTTGCATGCGACTTGTGGCGTAATCTGTTGTTGAGTTTTTTCGCTTAAATGCTCGTCGCTGGTGTTCATTGCAACGCTAGTGCCCTCGATATTTTTATTGTTATCAACAGACGCAGTTATGGATGAGTTCTGGCTCGATAAGTCACGCCTTTGCCAAAGCGTAATTCCCATGGCTTGTAATAAATTAAACTGTCTTTTACTAATGCTCATATCATTTTAGCTACGATTAAAACTCACAGATATCATGACAGATTTGTAAGCTTGGAAAAACTACAATTTAGTTATTAGTGGCAAATAAAGTATTGGAAAAAATATAAGTGATAACGATCAAGAAAGGAAAATGGCAGGGGTGGAGAGATTCGAACTCCCAACCGTCGGTTTTGGAGACCGCTGTTCTACCAATTGGAACTACACCCCTGCAACGGATTCGAATTATACTGATGCCAAGCCAAAGGTAAAGGGCAAATTTAAAATAATTGGACTGTTCGGCTAAATAAACAGCATATTTACCCGTTTTTAATAATTTAATGTTATATCTGCATATTTTACATCCACTATGACTTACTTTGGTTGATAGTAACAGAAACGTGATTTTTCCGGATAAGGATAAACATCGGCAAAAACACCCTTAGCGACATTAGCTTGGCATTGCTGCCAATATTTAGCTTGTAATAAATTCGCATGATGGCGTAAAAACGCCTGCCGATAGCGATTATTAGCTAAAGCAAAGGTCGCTATTTCTTCAGGGAAAACATCACCAGGGGCAACAGAGTACCATGGCTCAGCGGCATAAATTTGTTCTTCTGTTACCGGTTCAGGTTTTACTCGAAAATTAACTTCGTCCATATAGGTTATTTCATCATAATCATAAAAAATAACTCGACCATGGCGCGTAACCCCGAAGTTTTTCAATAACATATCACCGGGAAAGATGTTAGCGGCAATTAACTGCTTAATGGCTTTACCGTAGCCGTACATCGCGCTGTCGATTTCTTCATCAGTAGCTTTGGCTAAATATAAGTTCAGTGGCGTCATTTTGCGCTCAATATACATGTGCTTAATAACCACTAAGCCATTTTCATAGCGTAACAATGAAGGGGCCACTGTATTAAGTTCTGTAAGTAGCGCTGCGGAAAAACGCTGTACAGGAAAGGCGACTTCAGAATATTCCATCGTATCAGCCATTCGTCCAACACGATCATGTAATTTAACTAAGCGATACTTTCCTTTAACATCGGCTCGGGTCATATTTTTACTTGGCGAGAACTTGTCTTTAATAATTTTAAAAACATAAGGGTAGGATGGCAGGGTAAATACTGACATCACCATACCTTTAATGCCTGGCGCGAGCTCAAGCTTGTCATCACTGTTATCAAGGTGGTTTAAAAAATCACGATAAAACTGAGTTTTTCCTTGTTTATGAAAGCCGATAGCAGAATATAAGTCAGCGCTGGTTTTATGTGGAATTAAACGGTGCAGAAACTCGACT
>JBFJQB010000194.1:0-5444 GCA_041616855.1 Cognaticolwellia sp.
AATAGAGTTTTTTGCTTGTTCAGCGATATTTCGCGTAGCGACATATTGCCCTTTATGATCATGGGTTAAACGCGCTAAATCCCATGACTTTTTATTACGTTCAATATTTCTCGGTGCCAGTGCCATGGCTTTTTTAATTTCCTCATAGGCTTGCTCATATTCTTCTTGTTCGATGTAATACTGCGCCATCATATCGTGAGCACCGAAGCGTGTTTCCGGTTTATCGGTCAAGGTATGTATCAAATCACGGATCTCTTCTAAACGCCCTTGTTTTAACAAGGCTTTGGCATAACCTAGATATACCCAGGAATATTTATATTTTTCCAATAGCTGACGATAAAAGGCTTCCGCTTCTTCATACTCAAGTAAGGCAAGGTATGCCTCGCCTTTAATGCGGTTAATATTCGGGAAGTAATGGGTCAGCTTTTCATTTAATAGGTGACGATCGGCAAAATAAATGGCTTTAGCGTAGGCTTTTTTATCAATTGCGTTGTTAATATTAAACAAGACCTGTTTAACTTTTAAGGTGGCAACAAGGCGAGTACGAACTTTTTTTATCACTAACGGCTTGGTCCAAAAGTCATCGGGCTGTAACTCAATAATAGAATTTACCAGTGATTCATTAGTTTCCGTGCTGAGAAAGATTATAACCGTGGTTTTGGTAACATGACCTTTAAATTTCAGTTCTTCTAATAAATGAAAACCATCTTTGTCACTTTTGACATTAAATGCGCAAATTACAATATGAAAGTGCATTTCATCACACAACCTTAGAGCGTAATAGGCATTTTGTGCACAACGAATTTCCTTTATGCCAAGCGCAAATAGACTTTCTTTTAACACACTATGTACTAACAGATTATCATCGATAATCAAGACATGGAGTTGATCTAATTGCGCAAGGGTATTTTTTTCAACATCTACCATTATTCACCTGACTAATGTTTAGGCCACTATTTTCCGCGCTGTTGTTGACGTTGATGGCAGCGGTTAAGCACGGACTTTTTTGCTGTTACATCAAGTCGTTGCCAGGCCATAATTTCATCAATGTGACGAAAACAGCCAAGACAAATATCTAACTCATCTAAGCAACAATTACGCACACAAGGGCTCGTAACCTCTTCAGTATTATCTATTGGCCTGTGGTATTCAACACTCATATTGATTCTGCGAACTCCGATAGCTGTACTAGAGATAGTTTGAGTTCATTTAACCGATCTTGCAATGGTTGTTTTTGTGCTGTTGAAACGTCGTGATTTGCGAAGCTTTTATCTAGCAACTGACTTAACTGACGACATTGTGCTAGTAACCCGTTAGCCGCGATAACTTTCGCTAGCTGAATTAACGACGTTAAAAGCTCATTCATTAACGGATAGTCTTGCGTAGCGAATGCCTTGTCTAACGCGTGAATATTCGTGCTAATCTCTGCCACATATTCGTCTAGCATAAAAGCGGCTAATTCAGCAGAGCCTTGATTTTGAGCATATTGAGTTAAATCAAAAGCCTCTGCAATCGGTTGAGCTTCTTGCTCAAGATTTAGAGCAAAGTCTAATGACTGATCGATATCAGCCATTTTCAATTCCGTCTCTTCAGCAACCTCAACTTGAGGTTTTGCAAGTCCTTTCTTAGAAACTTTTTTATTACGCTTTGCTTGTAATGCTTGTGATGCTTTAGGCTCATCTTTGCCATTAGCTAGCTTTAACCAAGGGGATAATTGCTGGGCTAATTTTTGAATATCCAATACTGGCGCTAAATAACCACTATGCCAAAACTCGGGAAAGTTTAGTTTCCGAACAAAACTGTTATGATTGCCGTCAGTATGACTGAGATAGAACACACCTCGAACAACCTTACTTGCGTCAGTTATTTTATATTTAAAAGGCAAAAACTCAGTAATAACCACTAAATATCGGCCCGACTGCCATAAACATTCTAACCTTTCTTGTTGAGAGGCAACCGTGACCTGTAAACCTAGCCAACGTAATATTCTGATCAGGGCTTGCTGTTTATTCGATGTTGACACCCCAAGTAATACTTCAACCTCTGTCGGGAGATATTTATAGGGCAAGAAAATTTCCGGTGCAATTAATTTATTAGTGCTCTGCTCACTCGTTAATAACTCGGCGAGGTCCGTCACTAACTCATCGCTAAACCAGGGCCAATTACTCGCAGAATACAACCCCGCTCGTTGTAACTCTTTACAGTGCAAGGGTTGAATAACCAATACTTTAGGTTGTAGGTTTGTCGGTAAGCTTGCCAAATGTTGAGTGATTAAATCATAATCTGAATCATAAACTTCTGACGATAAAATAATAGCATCCAAGCGATTTTTCGTCAGATGCGCAATGCTTACTTGCCGTTGAAACAACGATAAATCTTGTATGGTATCCACCACCGCTTGACTATCAGCCAATTTATGAGCAATTCTTTCACGACTTGATTTGTTGCTCGCAACAACTAAAACCTTGCATTTGACTAATGTAGGCGCTTGAGTTTTATCTTGTTTAATCGGGTTTTCTGCGATGGCCAAGGGCAAATCAAAACAGAACCTGCCCGCGTCCGTTAGTTGTTGGCTAGTTTTATGAGTGACATTGAAAACCAACAGCAAATCTCGTAAATAATTGTCGATAACATGATCAAAACTGGTACTCAACTCATCATCAAATGCTAACGCGTTAAGCGCTTGAGATAACGCTTCTGCATTAGACGGTTGCTTCAGCAAAAAACTTACCCGTACCATTTGCTGTATGCTATTGACGTCAATAACTTTCAGCTCAATATTTAGCTCAACCCCGTGTTGCTGCATTAGCATTTTTTGACAAATGGTGCTGATCATGCTTTGAAATAGCTCACTTTCAAGGGTAACCCATGAGGCTATATTCTCGGCAAAGTTCAAATAGATCTGGTTATCGCTCGGGACTTGATTCAAACTTACATTGGCTAAAGCGGCATGCAATTCATTGGCAAGCTTTACGGCTGAGAACGTCAAAACAAAGTCGTCTTGGCGCAGTTGTGCACTGGTTTTTTGCTGCTCCATTCTGCTCAGTAATTGTCGCAGTTGCTGATAAGTAAGTTGTTCATCGCCACTAGCGATTGAGCGCACCTGCTGTTGTAGCATAACTTTACATAGCAGAGCAGAGACATATTCACAACTTGCCACTATCGCAAGTTTATCTTCTTGATTTTGTTGCTTCAACTGTTGCTGTAACTGCCTATTTTCATCCTTAAGGATACGATAATCTTCAGCATCAGATAAACTACCACACCATATCCCATCAAGATATTCAATGGTCAACAAAATGGCTTTTTCTTGATTGCTGATTAAGGTTAATCTTTCAAAGCCATGATTTTTTTTGACTTTACGCGCACTAGATAAAATAGTGTGCACATCAACGCGACTAAAATACTGACGCCAATGTTTACCGAAATCAGTAACACCTAACAAGGCAGACAATTGTCTTTGCTTTGATGTTGGTAACTGAGGTAATTGCCAGAAAATATGGCCACTATGACGAGACATTAGCGCTACATATTGTTGATGCTGCTGTTGTTGACGTTGAAAGTCTGCTTCACTGTGTCGCGGCTTAGCGAGCTTTTTGATGGCATTAATAATTTCTTGAACTTCAAAGCCTGGAATTGTTGTCAGCACCTCACCTTCACTGACAAATTCATCTACAACCTTAGTACTTTGCTCACCAAAGCGCTTAACCTTTCTTTGCAGACTCAACAGTAATAAGATGAAAATAATGCTTAACAACGCAAATATGGCAGCGACAAGCCAGATATAATGCTGAGGCTGTAGGTTAATATTAATCTTGGCTAACCTTGCGCGTAGCTGCTGGTCAATAACCGAGAGCTTAAGCGGTTTAAAGGTCAAGGTTTTATTAAGTAGAGGTCTCAGGGCGGTTTTTTGCTTGGTTAATTCTATGCGAAAGTCATTTATCCTGCGTAATTGACCACGCCACTTTGCAAAGGTACTCTGCTCACTAAACAGTATGGCATTAAGCACTGATATTTGTTCAAGTAAAGCGCTTTCACTTGGATTGGCATCGGCCTCTTGGCTCGCACTTTCAAACCAATAACGGAGCTGATGTTCAGTGTTCTGCTGAATATAATTAAAATCGACTAAATCATATTGCAAATCAAGCTGATTAAACATCACTAAAGCAGTAATTAAACTGTGCTGTAATTCACGATTAATTTGTAAATGGTTAATCAGCTTATTAAGTGTTTTTGCCTTGGTTGCTGTTACTCGATTGGTTAAGTTACCTTGGCTAATTTGACGATATAAATCTTGCTGTTGACGAGTTTGCTTGGTGATTAAATCCGCTAAGTAATCGGTCACTAAAGTTAATTGTATAATAACGTTATCTTTCAGTTGAATACTGTGTCGATCACTTTCAGTCAAACGTGTGACATTTTCAGCTTGTTTCTGCAAACTCTGACTAAGTTGCGTTAATAATTGCCGATTATTGCTGCTTAAGGCGGAAATATTGTTTAGATTTGCAATTAAGGTTTGATAATCATCATCAAGCTCTGCAGCATATTTACGGCTCAGTAAGTCATTAATCAATCGTTGATGACTGATCAAAAGTAGCTGTTGTTGATTATACTTTTCAATGGTAGGAATTTGTTGATATTTAAATGCATTCAACGCTTTTTGCTGCTGAAAATAAAGCGAAAAACCTGCAATTAACAGCACGAAAAAAACTAAAGTTAATAAATAAAAATGCCTTGAGAGCTGGCGATATAACGGCAGTGTTGAGTCCATGAACGAGATAACATCCTAACAAGTCAAATATATATAGATATGCGTATGTTATAACAGTCTATGGGTTTAATGCTATTTAGCAACGTTTAATCATAACGAATAGGTATTTTAGCGTTAGCACTCGCCAGCAAATAAAGTCAATAATATTGCCGCGCCTAAAACGGACACCCTAACTTCATCAAGCTAAAACCTGCCTGCCTGCGCAACTAGCTTTTCGCTTTTTTGCTTACCCACGCCCATGTCATCAAACACTCTATCGGCTGTTCGCCTGATTCATCGGTAATCGTAACCGCTATTTCCATGTGACCTTTGTCTTGTGACAGTAAAGAAATTTGCTGCTCAGAAATCCGAGCAATGGCGGTTAAGTCGCCCTGCATTCTGCGCTGGTAATTAATGGTCATTGATTTTAATAACGGAAGATAGTTATCAGGTAAGTTTATACCAAAAACAATACCGGTGGCAGATTCCGCTAACAATGCAGCAGCAATAGCATGCACACCACCGATATGATTTTGCACTCTTTTACGATTGGCCATGTGCAACTTAACTTGTTGTGGCTCTATTTCAAGAATAGTAACCTTTGAGGTGCGGGCATATTTAACCTGTGAGCAAAACAATCGCGTCAATAAGAACGAATGGCATACTTTCGGTAACTTTTTAATCTTGTTAACGA
>JBFJQB010000195.1:0-5441 GCA_041616855.1 Cognaticolwellia sp.
AGTATTGCGAGGCCATTTAATACATATGGTCCAAGGCAGTCTGCACGAGCGATTATTCCAACCATTATTAGCCAAATAGCCAATGGTGAAAAACAAATCAAATTAGGTGATTTATCACCCACACGTGATTTTAATTATGTGACTGACACTTGTCGTGGATTTTTAGCGATAGCAGAAAGTGAAAAAGCTATTGGTGAAGTGGTTAATATCGGCTCCAACTTTGAAATTAGTATGGCCGACACCCTAAATTTGATTAAAGATATTATGAAAAGCGATGTTGAGTTTATTACTGATAAACAAAGACTTCGACCTGAAAAGTCAGAAGTTTTCCGCCTGTGGTGCGATAATCGAAAAATATTAGAGTTAACGTCCTTCAAGCCTGAATTTTCTATAAAGCAAGGGCTAATTGAAACCGTTGATTGGTTCACAATTCCGAAAAACTTGAGTCAGTATAAGCATAATATTTATAATGTTTAAGTTATAATTTAAGGCATGTTGACATGAAAAACATTGCAGTATTCACTGGCACTCGAGCTGAGTATAGTTTGTTATATTGGCTATTAACTTTGCTTAAAAATGATCAAGAGATTAACCTGCTATTATTTGTCGGTGGTACTCATTTATCGCATGAATTTGGTCATACCATAGACCAAATCATTGCCGATGGCTTTTCAGTTACCGAAAAGCTCGAGTTTCTTTTATCAGCAGATACGCCAAATTCTGTTAGTAAATCATTAGCTTTGGCGATTAGTACTTCAGCTGATGCCATCGTCAAACATTCACCTGATGCCATTATTTTACTAGGGGATAGATATGAGGCATTAGGAGTGGCTCAAGCCGCTATGATTAACCTAGTGCCAATAGTTCATATTCATGGCGGTGAAATCACTGAAGGCGCATATGATGACGCAATTAGGCATGCTATTAGCAAACTTTCACACTTACATTTTACCTCAACAGAAGCCTATCGAAAAAGAGTAATTCAGCTAGGAGAAGTACCTGAGCATGTTTTTAATGTCGGCGCTCCAGGTATTGATAATATCAGAAAACTAAAGCTATTAAGTCGTAATGAGCTTAACGAATATTTTTCAGGTAAATTAGTAAAGCCATATTTTTTAGTAACTTACCACCCTGTTACTTTGTTAAAAGATGGGGCTACTGATGGTTTAAAGAATTTATTATTAGCGCTAGAACGCTTTAACGACTTTCAAGTGATTATAACTTACCCCAATGCCGATAGTTTTGGTCACGATATTATTGAATATTTAAAAACATATGCTAAACAACATCCTAAACAAGTATTGTTAGTGAAAAGTTTAGGCCAAGTACGTTACCTTTCAGCCATGAAGCATGCTGCAGCTGTTGTCGGAAATACTTCTAGCGGCATAATAGAAACGCCTTCTTTAGGTGTGCCAACGGTAAATGTTGGCAATCGTCAAAAGGGGCGGATTGCAAGTGGTAGCGTAATTGATTGTGAAAATGACATTGAAGACATTAGCGGTGCAATACAAAAAGCAATTTCACGCGATTTTAGAGAAAAAATAGCCTCGATGGAAAATCCTTATGGCAAAGGTAACGCTTCTCAAGCTATATATAAAATACTTAAATCGATTAAGTTGGAAAAGTTAATTCAAAAAACGTTTTTTAATCTCCCTATTCAATAAACAATATATTAACTAATTTAAAAAAAGAGGCGTCTGTGAAACCGACATTAATTATTGCTGAAGCGGGTGTTAACCATAATGGTCAGCTAGATATTGCCTACCAATTAGTTGATGCAGCTGTTGAAGCGGGAGTTGATATCATCAAATTTCAAACCTTTAAAGCAGAAAAGCTTGTTACTCAACAAGCTAGGCAAGCCCAGTATCAGAGTGCCAATACCAATAAAGTTGAGTCTCAATACGCTATGCTTAAAAAGCTAGAGCTTAGTTTTGATGAGCACCTATTGGTTCGAAACTATTGCCAATCTAAAGGGATTGAGTATTTATCGACTGCGTTTGACCATGAAAGTTTGCAGTTCCTTATCGACGAGATTGACTTAAAGTTACTGAAAATACCCTCAGGTGAGTTAACTAATACGCCTTTATTGCTTGAGCATGCTTATAGTGGGTGTCGTCTTATTGTGTCAACTGGTATGGCAACCTTGGAGGAAATAAAATTAGCATTAGGCGTGATTGCTTTTGGCTTATTAAATCGAATCAACAAGGCGAATAAGCCGAGCTTAAGGGCTTTTAAAATGGCTTATGATTCTATTGAAGGAAGAGAGGTACTGGCCGAGAAGGTTTGTTTATTACATTGCACGACCGAGTATCCAGCGCCATACGAAGAAGTTAACCTTAATGCTATGGCACTTATGGAGGACGAGTTTGATTTACCTGTCGGTTATTCTGATCATACTGAAGGAATCTTCATTCCGACAATTGCCGTTGCTAAAGGTGCGGTAATTATTGAAAAACACTTTACCTTAGATAGAAATATGGCGGGGCCAGATCATAAGGCCTCAATCGAGCCTGTCGATTTAAAACAAATGGTGAAAGAAATCAGACAGGTTGAGGTGGTGTTAGGAGCTAGAAGGAAGTCACCGACACGTAGTGAATTTAAAAATATTGCTGTTGCTCGGAAAAGTATTGTCGCGAGTAAACCGATAGCGGAAGGTGAACTTTATTCTTCAGATAATTTAACGGTACTAAGGCCTGGCAATGGCATTTCACCCACAAACTACTTTGATCTAATAGGAAGTAAAGCGAATAAAGATTATCAACATGGCGAGTTAATAACGCGAGGGTAGACTTTCTTGGCGTAATAATTGTATTAAAAAGTCATATCAAAAAATTTAAGCACTTAATTAATCATTATTACAGCTGCAAAAATACTGAACATTTGGGAGTAACGTATGGGGCATAAATGGCAAGAAATCCTCGTATCACCTAATACATCAATGGAAGAGACGATTTCCGTCATTGATAAAGGCGCGCTAAAGCTCGCATTAGTTGTGGATAGCGAACGTCAATTGCTTGGCGTAGTGACTGATGGAGACATTCGTAGGGCGCTGATTAGGCATTTAAGTATGGCGTCAGAAATTAGTAGTGTTATGCATAAAACGCCTTTAATTGCCGCACCAAATACTTCGCGTACAAAATTACTGAATTTGATGAATGCGAAAGGACTTACCGCAATACCTATTGTCAAAGATGGTGTGGTGGTGGGGTTAGAAACACTGCAAAAAGTTATTAGTGCGAAGCGATACGATAATCCGGTTTTCTTGATGGCTGGTGGGTTTGGTACAAGATTAAAGCCTTTAACGGATAATTGTCCTAAACCATTATTGAAATTAGATGATAAACCTATTCTTGAAACTATTTTGGAAAACTTTATTGCCTGTGGATTTCATCAGTTTTATATTTCAACTCATTACATGCCTGAAGCAATTCAACAGCACTTTGGCAATGGTGAAAAATGGAATGTTGATATACATTACGTACATGAAGAAACCCCCTTAGGAACGGGAGGAAGTTTAGGGTTACTACCAAAGAACTTGCCTGATTTACCCGTTATTATGATGAATGGTGATGTACTGACAAAAATTGATTTTGAATTACTATTGCAATATCACAATCAACACCAGCCAATGTGTACTATGTGTGTTCGAGAAGATGAGTATCAAGTTCCCTATGGCGTGGTGGAGGCCGATGAAAGCAGAATTATCAGCTTAGTTGAAAAGCCGACACATAAATATTTTATTAACGCGGGTGTCTATGTGGTCAGTCAAAGCTTAATCAGTACTGTGGATGAAAACCAACGAGTTGATATGACTGACTTAATTGAAACGGCTATTGCTAATAAGGACTATGTCGCGATGTTCCCCGTGCATGAATATTGGTTAGATATTGGTAAAATGGTTGACTTTTATCAAGCGCAAAAAGATGTAATGCAAGGTGGTAGGTTCGATGCTTGATACGACTAGTCATATGAAGGGGGAACGTATTTTAGCCATCATTCCTGCGCGTGCTGGCAGTAAAAGGTTACCGGGTAAAAACAGTAAGCTGCTTTTTAATAAACCTTTAATTCAATGGACAATTGAAGCGGCGCACCAGTGTCAATATTTAACCGATATCATTGTTAGTACTGACAGTAATGAAATTGCAGATATTGCTGATAAATGTGGGCTAACTGTCCCATTTATGAGACCTGTGGAATGTGCTGGTGATAAATCCACAGCAATTGACGTCATTGAACATGTCGTGAGCAAATTAAATGCAGAAAACAGGCGTTACGATTATATTCTTTGGTTGCAGCCAACGTCCCCATTAAGAACCGTTGAAGATATTAACGGGGCAATAGCCACGTTAAAAGATAAAAATGCCGACGCTGTTATTAGTATTTGCGAATGTGATCACTCACCATTATGGAGTAATACCCTTGATGATGATGCTAACATGGATAATTTTCTGCCACCGTTCGTAAAAAACAATCCGCGTAGCCAAGCATTACCAGATTACTTTAGGTTAAATGGCGCGATATATATTGCCAACACAGCTAAATTATTACAGGAAAAAAGCTTCTTTCTAGAGAAAAATGTTTTTGCCTATAAAATGGCGAAAGAGTCCTCAATTGATATTGATAGTCCTTTAGACTTTAAATTAGCGGAACTATTATTAGCAGATCGATGTAGTAGCTAGTTTGCCTTTTTCTCTGATCAGGCAAGAAACTTACAGCAGTTCTTTAGTTATATAAGACCAAAGAACTGCTTTTTTATTAAATGCTTAGTGCAGGCGAATTGTTGATTTTTTCCATATATATTGTAGCTTGGCTGTGCGTTTTATCCTTCGCTAATACAATATCAAAGGCTAACTTGGCCGCTTCCATTGCTCCCATTTCAAAGTAAAGTATCCCTAAATTACACCAAATAAAAATATCCTCTGGATGAGCTTGCAGAAATTCAGTGTAGCAAGCGATAGCCGCTTCTTGTTCACCCAATAACAATAATAACTTTGCATACTGTGGAATATAGATGTTAGCTATTGAGCTGAGCTGGTTTAGGCAAGCTTTAGCTAAATCATAATTTTCTAGCTTAAAAGCAATAGCGGCAATTTGCTGCAATTCGTCTTCGAAAATATCTTCACTAGGCAATAATTCGAAATTAGCTAATGCCTCAGCTTCGTTTGCTGATGCAGTAAAATAATAGGCTAAACATAAATGGTATAAAGGCGTCGCGTCATTATTACTTTGACTGTGCAATTTTAAGCTATGGGCTAAGGTTTTTAAGGCGTTAATATTTTTTTGGTGAAAAAGTGTAATCACTTTTCGTCTGACACCATGAAGAGAAGCTTCATGCTTGGTTCGCTCTAAGTGACGGGTATTTTCATTTTCGATAATGGCATGGAACTGTTGTTCATAATCAACAAATTTTTGCTTTAGCGTATTAGGTAATGAATTTTCAA
>JBFJQB010000196.1:0-5345 GCA_041616855.1 Cognaticolwellia sp.
CAAAAAGGTGATGCGCCAGCGGAAGTCTTTCTAGACCCGAATACTTTTAGCGAAGATGGTACAGTTTCTCTCGGCAGTATTGAGTTTAGCGAAGATGGCTCATTGGCTGTTTACTTAATTTCAGAGGGCGGCAGTGATTGGCGTACCGCACGCATTATTGACACTAACACCAAGCAAGTACTTGAGTCAGAGCTAGTTGATATTAAATTTAGTGCTTTATCATGGCTCGGCAATGAAGGCTTTTACTACTCAAGTTACGACAAGCCAAAAGGCAGTGAACTTTCAGCGAAAACCGATCAACATAAGCTTTATTACCATAAACTAGGTACCGCGCAGTCGGAAGATGTGCTGGTTTTTGGTGGTACTGACGCTGAGAAACATCGCTATGTTGGTGGTGAAGTCACCAAAGATGGTAAGTACTTGTTGGTCTACGCATCCATTTCAACTTCAGGCAATAAGTTGTTTATTAAAGACTTAACCAAAGCTGATGCCCCGTTAGTTACTGTAGTCGGTAATACTGACTCAGACACTTCACTGGTGAGCAGTAAAGGTGATGAATTACTCTTTATTACCAATATGGACGCACCTAATAAACGTGTAGTAAAAGCCAACGCCTTAAACCCTAGTCCTGAAAATTGGCAAGATGTGATTGCTGAAACAGAAAATGTCTTATCAGTATCTACGGGCGGAGAATACTTGTTTGCTAAGTACATGAAAGATGCCGCGTCATTTATCCAGCAATATGATTTAACGGGCAAATTAATTCGTGATATCACTTTACCTGAAGTCGGTACAGCGAGTGGTTTTAGCGGTAAAACATCACAAACTAAGCTGTATTATTCATTTAGTAATCAAAAAACGCCTTCCACGATTTTTAGTTTAGATGTCGCGTCGGGTGAATCCAAAGTTCATATGAAGTCAAAAGTGAACTTCAACAGTGATAACTTTGAATCAAAACAAGTTTTCTACACCTCGAAAGATGGCACTAAAGTGCCGATGATTATTACTCACAAAAAAGGCTTAACCTTAGATGGCAATAACCCGACTATTTTATATGGTTACGGTGGCTTTAATGTCAGTTTGCAACCGCGCTTTAGTTCAACGCGTGCTGCATGGTTAGAGTTAGGTGGTGTATACGCTGTGGCGAATCTACGTGGTGGTGGCGAGTACGGTAAAAAATGGCACAATGCGGGTACAAAGCTGCAAAAGCAAAATGTTTTTGATGACTTTATTGCTGCCGCAGAATACTTGATAAAAGAAAAAGTCACTTCGTCAGGCAAGTTAGCAGTGATGGGGGGCTCTAATGGTGGTTTATTAGTCGGTGCTGTGATGACACAACGACCTGAGCTTTTTAAAGTAGCACTGCCAGCGGTTGGTGTACTTGATATGTTGCGTTACCATACCTTTACCTCTGGTGCGGGTTGGGCATATGACTACGGGAAATCAGATGATAATGCTGAAATGTTTAATTACTTACTCGGTTACTCACCCGTACATAATGTAAAAGCAGGTATTCAATACCCAGCTACGTTAGTGACAACGGGTGATCACGACGATCGCGTAGTGCCAGCGCATTCATTTAAATTTGCTGCTGAATTACAAGCGAAACAAGCTGGCGCTAACCCGACCTTAATTCGCATTGAAACGGATGCCGGTCATGGCGCAGGTACACCAATTAGTAAAACTATTGACCAGTACGCTGACATTTACGGCTTTACCTTGTTTAATATGGGCGTTAAAGGTATTTAATTGCCAACAGTGAATACAAAGAACAAAAAGCCCAGCAATTGCTGGGCTTTTTAATGAAGGCGATTAAATCTTTAGCTACTTAGCAAAAGTATCTTGTAGTGGCGGTACTACTTGCTTCTTACGACTCATTACGCCGTCTAACCACACCTTACCGTCAACCAAAGTCGCGTTGTAAGCTTGCTCAACAATACTGGCATCGTCACTGACCACTAATAACTCTGAGCCTTCTTTCATGATGTCAGTAAGTAGTAGCATTACCGTATGGCGCTTGCCTTCTTCTTTAACGGCGAGTAGGTCGGCATATAAATCAGCTTTCATCTCATCAAATAATGCTAGATCAATCACTTCTAATTGGCCAATACCGACAATATTATTGTTCATGTTGAAGTCTTTAAAGTCACGTAGCACTAAGTCACGTACCGGTGTACCTTGTACTGAAGATTTAACCGTAAACATTTCCATGCCTAAGCCTTTATAATCTTCAATACCAGCAATCTCAGCTAAGGCTTCCACGCATTTTATATCAGCAGTGGTACAAGTTGGCGATTTGAAAATAACCGTGTCTGATAAAATCGCACACATCATAGCGCCGGCGATGTTTTTAGGAATTTCAACATTGTGAAAGTCATACATCATTTTGATAATGGTATTGGTACAGCCAACTGGGCGAACCCAAATTTCTAATGGTGTAGACGTGGTAATATCACCTAATTTATGATGATCGATAATGCCTAACACTGTGCTGTCGTCAATATCGTCAGGGCCTTGAATGCGGTCTGAATGATCCACCACGTAGATACCATCAGTGTCAGCGAAACTCAATTTAAGTTCCGGTTGTTCTAAACCAAACTTATCGAGAATGAATAACGTTTCCGGTGACAATTCACCTAAACGTGCGGGTTTAACATCTTCACCAATGGTGGTTTTTAAGTATGAAAGGGCAATGGCTGAACAGATTGAATCTGAATCAGGCACTTTGTGTCCAACGGCATAAGCTGACATAAACTGTGATCTCCAAGCGCCAATTACGATGTAACGGCGTTACTATCTAAAGTGTTATCTATAATATGGCGCATATTCTAGCAAAAGATCTTAGTATCCGCCTAGTTGTCATTTGCAGTCTTTTTATCCACTTTGCTGCAGAATTTGGCTAGCAGGTAATCACGCGTTGACTAACACTTTAAGGTTTGATTTTATTACGTTAGTATTGCCCCGTAATCATTATAAATTTTGTGCAAAATAACGGCTTTTACTTAACCTAAAGCTTTTTCAATTGAGGAACTTATGTCGAAATTAAAATCATTAGTGGTTTTGCTGTCATTGACAAGTGCTGCGGCGCTGGCAAGTGATGTCATTACTATAGAAGATATTCCAAAAATAAAATCAGTCGGACATAGCGTGATCAGCCCAAGCGGTGATCATGTCGCTTTTACCCGCTCTTTACCTAGAGAGTTATATGTTGATAAAAATGGTGGCAATTTTAGCGAGCTTTTTATTACCGATACTGAAGGTAATGCGCGCCCGTTTATTAGCGGCAAAGTTAACGTTAAAAGTTTAGAGTGGTCTGCAGACGGAAAATTTGTTTATTTCCTAGCTAAATTTAAAGGCGATAAATTTACTCAGCTTTATCGTATTCCTGTTGATGGTGGTGAACGTCAAAAAGTGCTGGCGTTAAAACAAACCTCAATAAGTCGTTATGATATTAGCCCAGATGGCACACAAATCGCATTGTTAGCGATGCCAGCGAAAGATAAGTCTGAAAAGAAACTGAAAGAACTTGGCTTTAAAGCTGAAGTTTATGAAATGGACTTAAAAAACAAGCAATTGTTTGTGACAAACTTAGCCATACAAGAAAAAGCTGTGACGTTAGTACCGATCGATATCGCCGATTATGTCAGTGATATGAATTGGGCTGCTGATAATAAACAACTATTGGTAAAAACCCAACCAACGGCGTTAATTGATGACTCGTACACGAAAGCGCAATGGCATGTAATGAACTTAGCTGAGCAAAAAGTGACGATGTCGATTGCTACTGAGGGTAAGTTAGGAACTGCGGAATTCTCACACAATGGCAAACATATTGCGGTGATTGGCGCACAAGACAAGCATGACCCAGCAACGGGGCGCTTATACTTAGCAAATGTTAACACCGGTGAGATTCAAGATTGGCTGCCAAATTTTGCTGGCCATGTCAGCGATATTGAGTGGTCACATAATAGCAATAAACTTAATTTTATTGCGAACGTTGGCACGGAAAGTATAGTTGCAAACATCAAGCCGGGCAGCAACCGCTATAAAACCCAGCTAAAAGCGGGAAAAATTATTGCCTCACAACTGTCTATTTCAAATTCAGATAAAACCTTATCGGTAAAAGGACATACAGCTAAGCATCCAAATGAAAGCTTTGTCCTTCGCGGTAAAAAACTGACTAAAGTGACTGACTCTAACCCGTGGTTAAATGACAAACGTTTTGCTAAGCAAGAGTCGATTACCTTTAAAGCACGCGATGGTGTAGAAATCGGCGGCATTTTAGTTTATCCACTAGATTATAAAAAAGGCCAACGCTATCCACTGATCATGCAAGTGCACGGAGGTCCAGAAAGCCATGAGAAAAACGGCTGGATAACCGCTTATTCAAAGCCAGGCCAAATGGGTGCTGCACGCGGCTATGCGGTATTTTATCCGAACTACCGTGGCTCAACCGGCAAAGGCGTTGAATATTCAAAGCTAGGGCAAAACGACTATGCCGGCGCTGAATTTGATGACTTAGTCGATATGAAAAAACACTTGGTTGATATGGGCTTAGTTGATACTAAACGTGTTGGTATTACCGGTGGTTCATATGGTGGTTATGCTTCTGCTTGGGCAGCCACTAAACTTACTGAGCACTTTGCCGCCAGTGTGATGTTTGTTGGTATTTCAAACCAGTTATCTAAGTTTGGTACTACTGATATTTCTAACGAAATGCACTTAGTACATGCCCGTTCTTACCCTTGGGATAAGTGGCAATATTATTTAGAGCGTAGTCCTATTTATTGGGCACATCAGTCAAAAACTCCGTTATTAATTATGCATGGTAAAGACGATCCTCGTGTTCATCCGGCACAATCAATGGAAATGTACCGATACATGAAAGTCCAAGGCAAAGATGTTCGTTTAGTGTATTACCCTGGTGAAGGTCACGGTAATCGTAAAGCGGCAGCACAATATGACTACAGCCTACGTTTAATGCGTTGGATGGATAATTACCTTATGGAAGGCAATAAAGCAATGCCTGACTATAAGTTAGACCATAAAGCTAAATTAAAGGCGAAAAAAGCGGCAGAAAAAAAAGTCGCTGATGCCGATGAAAGTGAAGAAAAAGAAAGCGCTTAATTCTGCTTGATAAAAGCGATTGGTTAAATAATTTAAGCCCGATATTGACAAAATATCGGGCTTATTTGTATCTGTATGACAAACCATTTTCCTCAGTAGTTTAGCTTGGTGGTTTTACCCCAGAATACTTTATAGGAGAATATGGTGTAACCAATAATCATCGGTAACACTACCGCGGCACCAACGAAAATAAACCATAAAGATTCACGCGCACTTGC
>JBFJQB010000197.1:0-5269 GCA_041616855.1 Cognaticolwellia sp.
AAATGACAAAAACTATATACGCCTTTGGCGCTGAAAATTACAAAAATGAAACGGTTGATTTTACTCAATATCAAGGTAAAACCTTGCTCATTGTTAACACCGCAAGTGCATGTGGTTTTACCCCTCAATACGCTGGCTTAGAAGCGCTATACCAACAATACAAAGACCAAGGTTTTGAAGTATTGGCTTTTCCTTGTAATCAATTTGGTAAACAAGAAAAAGCTGATAACAGTGAAATTAAAAAGTTCTGTGATCTTAACTTTAATATTTCTTTCGACTTATTCAGTAAAATAGAGGTCAATGGCGACAGTGCTCACCCTTTATATCAACATTTAAAAAATGCCGCTCCAGGAATTTTAGGCAGCAAAAGCATTAAGTGGAACTTCACTAAGTTCTTGGTTGATAAACATGGAAAAGTGCTCAAGCGTTATAGCCCAACCACAAAGCCTGCTGATATTGCCAGTGATATCGCGGCAATACTTTAGCGCTGTAATGACCTAAACCTCTGTAATAACCTAAACCACAACAGCTCTGCCTTACGTTACTCAACTTTACTCAACTATAGTCAGGCAGAGTTTGCTGTTATCACTCAATAATTGTCAAAATATGTTTCAGCTTTATATCGCTTAATTACCAGTACTTAGTTTTAATTACAAATACGTATAATAGTTCACGCCCGTTGCACTAAACTTAATATAGTGGCGAACAGCATTCTTCTCGTCACCATCAATTCTGAAGTTATCTATCTTAACTTGCGATGATTAAATTAGTGAGGAAGTTTATATGAGTGCTATTTGGAAAAACCATGCAGATAAGTTAATAGAACTAATTAATGGCAATAATGAAAGCCATGCTCATTTATATTTAGAGCAATTGATGCTTTTCCCCGTTGATATTCAAGATAAAATCATCAATGACGTTAGCAGATTAAAGCATTGTAACTCTGATGATGTTGCTGAAATCCTCAATCGATATATGATGTTTGAAATGAAATAATTTATTTAACATCGTACAGTAACTACTTTACCTAAGCGCCCTCACACTTATTAACAATTAGCAGTATTGTAAAGCGAATAAGTGTGAGCGCTATTAGCTAAGCATTTAATTATTATGTAAATACTTTCTTTAACTGATTAACTGAAGATCACGTAATTTTTTAATTTTATCACGCACAGACGCCGCTAATTCAAACTCTAAGTTCTGAGCATGATTAAACATCTCGGTTTCTAGTTCTTGTACCATCACATCAATTTCTTTGGTGCTTAAGGTTTCATAAGCTGATTCAGGCTCAGCTGCTTTTAACGCAGCTGCTGCACGGCTCTTACCGCCATCAAGATCCATCACATCAGAAATATTGCGTTTAACCCCGCGTGGAGTAATATTATTATCAAGGTTGTATTGGTGCTGTTTAGCGCGACGTCGCTCGGTTTCATCAATGGCTTTACGCATCGAGCCGGTAATACGAGCCGCATAAAGTATTGCCCGGCCATTAATATTACGAGCAGCGCGGCCAATGGTTTGGATAAGTGAACGCTCAGAACGTAAAAAACCTTCTTTATCGGCGTCTAAAATAGCGACTAATGACACTTCTGGCATATCTAAGCCTTCTCGCAGTAGGTTGATACCCACTAGTACGTCAAACTTACCTAAGCGAAAGTCTCGAATGATTTCAACACGTTCTACCGTATCAACATCTGAATGGAGGTAACGGGTTTTTATGCCATGCTCATCTAAGTAATCGGTTAAATCTTCCGCCATCCGTTTAGTTAATGTGGTCGCGAGCACCCTTTCATTAATAATAACGCGCTTGCGAATTTCAGATAGTAGATCGTCAACTTGCGTTTCAACGGGACGCACTTCAATTTGTGGGTCAAGTAAGCCTGTTGGTCTCACCACTTGTTCTGCAATTTCACCGGCTGATTTTTCAATCTCATAATTACTTGGTGTTGCCGATACATAAATAGTTTGCGGCGATAATGCTTCAAACTCATCAAACTTCATCGGGCGATTATCAAGCGCAGATGGCAACCTAAAGCCATACTCTACAAGATTTTCTTTACGAGAACGGTCGCCTTTATACATCGCGCCAATTTGCGGCACAGTGACGTGCGATTCATCAATGATCAACAAGCCATCATCAGGTAAATAATCAAACAATGTTGGCGGTGCTTGTCCTGCACCACGGCCTGATAAATAGCGCGAATAGTTTTCTATGCCAGAGCAATAGCCCAGCTCGGTCATCATCTCAATATCAAATTGTGTGCGTTGTACAATGCGTTGCTCTTCAACCAGTTTATTGTTTTCTTTTAATTGTGCTGATCGGTCTTTTAATTCAATTTTTATTTTTTCAACCGCGGCCAGTATTTTTTCACGTGGGGTTGCGTAATGCGTTTTAGGGTAAACAGTCACCCGTGCTACCGTGCGTTCAACTTCTCCCGTGAGTGGGTCAAATACACTAATACGCTCAATTTCTTCATCAAATAGTTCGATACGCAAAGCCATACGGTCAGACTCTGCGGGAAAAACATCGATAACATCGCCGCGCACACGATATGTGGCGCGCTGAAATGCCACATCATTTCGAGTGTATTGCAGCTCTGCTAGCCGCCTTAAAATATCACGCTGATTAATAATGTCACCGACACTAATATGCAACATCATTTTTAAATAGGAATCAGGGTCACCCAAACCATAAATGGCTGATACCGAAGCAACAATAATTACATCTCTGCGCTCGAGTAAGGCTTTAGTCGCCGACAGGCGCATTTGTTCAATATGCTCGTTTACTGAAGCATCTTTTTCAATGAAAGTATCCGTTGTTGGGACGTAAGCTTCAGGCTGATAATAGTCATAATAAGAAACAAAGTATTCAACGGCATTTTCTGGGAAAAAGTCTTTCATTTCGCCATATAGCTGCGCCGCTAAAGTTTTATTTGGCGCTAACATCATGGTGGGGCGATTAAGCTTTTCAATCACATTGGCAATGGTGTAGGTTTTACCTGAGCCTGTTACCCCTAATAACGTTTGATGCGCTAAGCCAGATTCAATGCCATCAAGCAATTTTGCTATGGCTGTAGGTTGATCGCCACTGGGGGTATAATCTGAATGTATTTTTAACGCTTTCATCAAGCAATAACCTCAACCGCTACATTATCTTTTTTACATTGCTTATTAAATAAATGATAAGCAATTGCTGCCATCACTACATTACCGAGTAAAGCACCAATAAAAAAGCCTTCTAATCCAAACCATAAACTACCGATATAAGATAAAGGAACATAACAAATAAACAATCGAACAATGCTCAACACTAGCGCGACCATAGGCTTATGCAGCGCGTTAAATGATGAGTTTGTTAAAATAATAATGCCTTGCAAGCCATAACCTAACGGTAAAATCCAAATAAAGAGCTTAATAATATCGGCCACCGCTTTCTCTTTAGAAAACACATCGGCAATAAAGGGGGCGATTAACACTAAAACCGCGTAAATAAATACTTGCCAGGCTAAGACAAATTTAATCGATGTTTTATAGCCTTCTTCAACACGCTTCATATTACCGGCACCAAAATTTTGGCTGATAAATGGCGGCAATGTCATCGACAGCGCCAACACCACCAAACAAGCAATGGACTCAATTCGTGAACCTACACCAAATGCAGCAACAGCAGATACACCATAGTTAGCAACGATGGCGGTTAATATGGCCGAGGCAACCGGTGTTAACATATTCGCGCCAGCAGCCGGTAGCCCAATATGCAAAATACCGCGAGCCGAGGCGATAAAGTCTTTAATTGACATTAAATAACGGTGAATTAATTCTCTTTTGATGGCTAAAATGTAGATAACATAGCCTAAGCCACATACCCAAGAGATCAACGTTGCGATTGCCGCACCTTGAATGCCCATGGCAGGTACAGGGCCAAAACCAAAGATGAAAATAGGATCTAATACCGCGTTTATTAGCCCGGCGCTGCCCATGATAATGCTCGGCGTTTTGGTGTCGCCTGAAGCTCGTAATACCGCATTACCTATCATGGGGCCAATTAAAAAAACACAGCCTAAAAACCAAACGTCCATATACTGATGAATTAAAGGTAATAATCCTTTATTAGCGCCTAACATCAAAAATGTTTCGTCAATAAAACTGTAACCAATCACCGCAAGAATACCCACAATAATGGCGGCTAAATATAATGCACTAGTGGCTGAATTTTTTGCCGACTCTGTGTCACCTTTTCCAAGTGCTTTGGCAATTACCGCTGACGTGCCTATGCCTAAACCTATGGTTAAACTAATAACGGTAAATGTAATGGGGAAAGTAAAACTAATGGCCGCTAAAGGTTGCGTGCCTAATAACCCAACAAAAAAAGTATCCACTAAATTAAAGGTCATCAATAAAATCATGCCGTAGATCATCGGAATAGTCATTGATTTTAATGTCGGTGCGACAGGATCTTTAAGTAGATTTATTTGGTGAGTATTTGTAGTTTTAATCATTAATTTTTTCAAAATAAGTGATAAATCGAATTCATCTGCCATTGTAAAAGATAGTGATAGGACTCGCTACGTATATATTTTATTTCAGATAATAATATGACCAAGGCAATAAAATATAATTGCTTCAATTAAATTTCACTACGCTGAACTTCGTAGAAATACACAGCAAATGTTCAATATATCAGGCTTGCACAAAAAACGCACGAGCATGGTCACAAAGACAACAAAAGCACACTAACACATTGTTATTAATAAACAATATAAGATTGCGCAATAAAGCTTCATTTTGCTACAAGCCGCATTCTACTGTTTAGTTTACGTAAACGTACACTTTAACCCACACAGTTATCCACAGATTAAGTGGATAACTATAATTTTTATTCTGCCATAACGTTATTGAGTATTTATTCATCAAAAAATTAACAAATACCGTCAACAATGCCTGCTATTTGAGCAAACAACCAATAAAATGATTTTTTTCTAATTTTTGTATTGACAGTCTGACTAGCGCCCTTTAATATTCCGCCCCGTTAGCCGATAGCGGCTTTCAAAACAATTCCTCAATAGCTCAGTTGGTAGAGCAACGGACTGTTAATCCGTTTGTCCCTGGTTCAAGTCCAGGTTGAGGAGCCAAATTAAGATGTAATGGTTGTTATAAAACAACGGTTACTAAGTTAGAAGAAAAGCACAATTCCTCAATAGCTCAGTTGGTAGAGCAACGGACTGTTAATCCGTTTGTCCCTGGTTCAAGTCCAGGTTGAGGAGCCACA
>JBFJQB010000198.1:0-5224 GCA_041616855.1 Cognaticolwellia sp.
ACAAACACAATGCGCTAATATTTTTGTCGGTGTGCGTTTAGGAGGCGACGTTGACGAACGAGCAACATTAACCCAAAGCCTGCAAGGGCAAGGCTATCAATTAGCCGACTTTACTGAAAATGAGTTAGCCAAGCTGCATGTAAGATATATGATTGGCGGAAAAAATTCATTATCCGCACAAGAGCGTATTTTTCGCTTTCAATTTCCTGAATATCCCGGCGCATTAGAGGCGTTCTTAGACACCCTTGGTGAGCATTACAATATTACTTTATTCCATTATCGTAATCACGGCGCAGCATTTGGTCAGGTATTAGCGGGATTTGAGGTAAAAGATAGCGATGAAGCTGACTTTTTTGCCCATTTAACAGCTTTAGCTTACCAATGGCAGGAAGAAACTGACAATAAGGCTTATCAAACCTTTCTCACTTAAAAGCTCTCAGTATTCATTTTTGTAGATAAAAGCAGCATTTAGCTGCTTTTTTAATTTTAAATGCTCTATATTGGCAAGCAGAGCTGCTTTAATACTCTGCAGAATTACGCTTTACTCACCTTGATGAGAAAATAATAACAATAAAAAGGAAGTTTAATGTCAGATAATTCAGCATCTACATCTGAGCAAACAACGCCTACCGCTCCAGCCCTTGATAGCTTATCTCCCATTACACTGAGCGAACGTATTGATGCCATGGATATTCTCAGGGGTTTGGCCTTAGTTGGCATTTTATTAATGAATATTGAATGGTTTAACCGAGCTATTGTCAGTTTAGGTACTCAAGATACCAGTTTAACCGGTCTAGATCATGCTATAGGCTGGCTAATTCGGTGTTTTGTTGAGGGCAAATTTTACAAACTTTTTGCGCTGTTATTCGGCATGGGTTTCGCCATGATGTTACTTAGAGCGAAATCGGCAAGTCGCCCTTTTTCTGCTTGGTTTTCAAGGCGTATGCTGGTGTTAATCTTAATTGGCTTTTTCCATATGGTGTTTTTATGGGGCGGTGATATTCTGCATGATTATGGTGTTGCAGGCTTGTTACTTTTAGGCTGGATAACCTTACTTAAAAAGCCACACTGGCAACATTATGACAACCCTAAATCATTTTTCAAACTCGCCGTGGTGTGGCTCTCTATTCCTATAATGCTTACCGTATTGGCCGGTATTAGTTTTGGACTGTTTAACGATACAAAAGATTTAACGACGCAGTGGCAACAACAAATTCAAATAGCAAAACGAGTTGAAGAAATAACTTTAGCCAATCAAACCTCAGCGTTACAAGACAGTGAAGCAACAACAGAGCAAGGTGCAACTCAGTTAGCACCCGCAAATGACATTTTGCAAGATTACAACGCTAAACACACTAACCCAAGTGCCAATACAATAGCTGACAAAACTAATAAAGTTGATGAACTTGCAGAGTCTGATGAGCTTTCTGATCAAGAAATAATAGAGCTACAGGCACAAGCAATAGTAGCTCAACAAACAGAAATACAACATGAAATCGCGGCAGAAGTCAGCGCTTTTACCCAAGATAGCTATTGGCAAGCAACGGCATTTCGTTTGAACTTTGCCTTATTTATGTTGATGTTTTCGGTGCCTTTCTCTTTATTCATGTTGTTGCCGATATTTCTTTTAGGTTATTGGTTAGTCGCCAGCGGCATGATGAAAAACTATCGACAGCACGCGCCGGCATTTAAAATGATGGCCTATGTGGGTATTGGTCTAGGCACGGTATTAGAAACTGGCGGATTATTGGTTGCTCAACACCCCGTAGCCAATCAAGTAGCACTATTAAAGGGCGTTGGGGAAAGTTTATTTTTCATCGGTCAGTATGTGATGACCGTTGGCTATTTTGCTTTAGTCATGCATTTATTAACGCATCAGAAATGGCATCAACGGTTATCGATATTTAGCCCGATGGGCAGAATGGCATTAACCAACTACATTATGCACTCAGTGATTTTAACCACTATATTTTATGGTTATGCGGGTGGCTATTTCGGTGAAGTTTCTCGAGCATCGCAAATGTTAATTGTCTTAGCCATTGCGTTATTTCAACTCTATTTTTCACGTTGGTGGTTAAATAACTATGCCTTTGGCCCTTTAGAATGGTTGTGGCGCAGTTTGTCATATAAAAAATTACAAACCATGCGCATTCAATAACGTCACCTAAATAAACTAAGGCCTGAAAAAAGCCTTAATCTGGGGGTTATTCTACAGAAAGCTTGGCTTCTAATGCGGCAACTTTTGCTTCGAGCTCAGCCAATTTAGCGCGGGTTTTAATCAGCACTTGGGTTTGTACGTCAAATTCTTCCCGTGTTACTACGTCAAGCTGTGACAGTTTGCGTTGTAAAATGACTTTGGTTTTGTCTTCCATCTCATTGGCAAAGTCTTTTAATCCCGAAGGAATTGAATCAGTTACTTGCTTAGCGATGTCTTCTATTTTTTTGGCGTTAATCATCTGAATTTTCATAATTGATAAGCGATGGCGTTATTGTAAGCAGTATTGCTGATAATATCGAGAATTAAGCACAGAAGAAATTACCACAAAGTGTTGAAAGTAGATGTTGTCTTACGATAAAAACAGGTAAAATCGCCGACCGATTATCTTATCCATCAATTGAGTTACCACAGCAAAATGAAATTAAATCCAGGCCAAAACGAAGCAAAAAAATATGTTAACGGTCCATGCTTAGTCTTGGCAGGAGCGGGCAGTGGTAAAACTGGGGTTATTTGTCAGAAAATTGCTTACTTAATTGAAAAATGTGGTTATAAAGCGAAAAATATTGCCGCGGTGACGTTTACCAATAAAGCCGCACGTGAAATGAAAGAACGTGTGGTAAAAATGCTCGATAAATCAATGACACGTGGCTTAACTGTATGTACCTTTCACTCCTTAGGGTTAGATATTATTCGCCGAGAATTAACAACCTTAGGCTATAAACCCGGTTTTACCTTATTTGATGATCAAGACAGCTTAGCGTTATTAAAAGAGCTTACCCAAGAGCAACTTGATGGCGATAAAGATTTACTCAATAAATTACAAATGATGATTTCCAATTGGAAAAATGATTTGTTACTGCCCGACGCAGCGATTAAGCAAGCCGTTGATGCCGATGCGCGACTTTATGCAGAATTTTATGCGATGTATCAAAAGCATATGAAGGCGTACAACGCATTAGACTTTGATGACTTGATTTTAATTCCGACGTTATTAATGCGTAATTATCCGGAAGTACGCGCTCGCTGGCAGCAAAAAATTCAATATATGCTGGTAGACGAATACCAAGATACCAATGCCAGCCAATATGAATTAGTTAAATTGATCACGGGCGAGCAAGGTTTATTGACCGTGGTTGGTGATGACGACCAATCTATTTATTCATGGCGTGGCGCAAAACCACAAAACTTAGTGCTGTTAGGGCAAGATTATCCCAACCTTAAACTGATTAAGCTTGAACAAAACTATCGCTCGAGTGGCCGTATTTTAAAATGCGCCAATATTTTGATTGCTAATAACCCGCATGTTTATGATAAAGCGCTGTTTAGTGAACTCAATTATGGCGTTGAATTACGGGTATTACAGACTAAAAATGAAGATCATGAAGTTGAGCGAGTCGTGGGGGAATTAATTGGTCACCGGTTTTTAAATAAAAGTAAATTTAAAGATTATGCCATCTTGTATCGCGGCAATCATCAATCACGCTTACTTGAAAAAGCGTTAATGACCAACCGTATTCCTTATAAAATTAATGGTGGTACCTCATTTTTCTCCCGTGCTGAAATCAAAGACATGATGGCGTTTTTACGGGTATTGGTAAACCCTGATGATGATAATGCCTTTTTACGCATTGTGAATGTACCCCGGCGAGAAATAGGCCCAACCACACTAGAAAAATTAGGCAGCTACGCCAATATGCGACAAATTAGCATGTTTGCCGCCAGTTTCGAGTTAGGTTTAGAGCAACATTTAACCGGTCGCGGTTTAGTCAGCGTACAAAAATTTACCCGCTGGTTAGTCGAAACCGCTGATCATGCTGAGCGTGGTGATACCTCAGCGGTGTTGCGCTCAATGGTGCGTGAAATAAATTACGAAGATTGGCTCTACGATACCTCTCCGAGTGCGAAAGCGGCAGAAATGCGCATGAAAAACGTCACCCAACTGTTTAGTTGGGTGACACAAATGCTCGAAGGCGAAGATGATGAAGAGCCGATGACCTTAGCGCAAGTTGTCACGCGGTTAACACTTCGTGACATGATGGAGCGCAATGAAGATGAAGAAGATACGGATCAAGTGCAGTTAATGACCTTACATGCTTCTAAAGGCCTAGAATTTCCTTATGTGTTTCTTATCGGCATGGAAGAAGGCTTATTGCCGCACCAAACCAGTATGGATGAAGGCAATGTCGAAGAAGAACGCCGTTTAGCGTATGTGGGGATTACTCGGGCGCAAAAAGAACTGATATTTACTTATGCGCGAGAGCGACGTCAATTTGGCGAAGTGGCTCGCACCGAAGCCAGCCGATTTTTACATGAATTACCGCAAGATGATTTAAGCTGGGAATTAACCCAAACCAAGCAAAGCATTGAAAAGAAGCAAGCGACGGCAAAAATGGGCGTGGCAAATTTGCGTGAAATGTTAAAACATAAAAAATAACATTTACTAACTTTAGCCGGCTTTGACCAAGTGGTAAAGTTAATTAGCCCGATTGATAGTAAAACATCTATTTGAATAATAAGTAATAACTACCTATATTAAAGCTTGTTAGTTAAGTTCTATCATCAGGTAATTATTGCCTACAAAAAGGGAAAAACATGACCAAACGCTCAGCCGCAGAAAAGATGTTACTGATCTTAAGTGCATTTTCGGCTATTGCCATTTTACCTTTTGTCTATATGCGCTGGCTTGAAGGTGATATGGTCATGGCGTCTATTGACGCCACATTAGTCGTTGTCATGGCGGCTTTTTTTATTTTTGTTTATCGCACCAGAAAAGTTGATACCGCCAAATGCATTCTCGCTTGTTTTCTTGCTATTGCAATTGTCAGCATTGTCGCTATTCGTGGGCAATCGCATTTGTTTTGGTTATACCCCGCCATGATCGCGTTTTACTATATTTTACCGGCGCGAGTGGCCGGTATCATCTGCTTTATCGCGATCATAATGATTGCTTTTATACTCTCTTATATGACCAATATTGTAGAGCTGTTAACTGTTATTTTCACGCTG
>JBFJQB010000199.1:0-5178 GCA_041616855.1 Cognaticolwellia sp.
CAATAATACTGCCTGGATTAAAGTCCTTAACCGCACCATTGACGCTGGCAGAAAACGCTTTAGTCGCTACTTTTGCGTTCAGTTTCGCCTTAGTGAGTTCATGCAACAGCTTGGGGGCTAAAAAGTCATGCCATTCAAAAGTATAAGCGTAAGCAGACTCACTTACTTGTGGCGTTTTCACTATCTGCGGCTGCCATGGTGATTTTGTTGTTTTCAAACCCCACGTGCGTCCGACCCGAGCCGACTTGATGTTCATGGCTAAGGGTAACGTCCACCCTGACACATCATAAAAGGTATTGTCTTGGAAACTTTTTTGTCGATTAAACAATGCCTTAATAACTCGGTACTGCGGCTGTGCTAGCGGTATATAATAGCTATGCCCAGCAAGATAGCTTCGGTCATGAATTTTATAATCTTGCGTCAGTGGATAAACCCTAATTTGGTGTTGTTGCAGTTTATTTAAAAACGCTTGTAGACGATATACATCTTTAGTTTCAGTGAAAATATAACCATTAAAATTTTCATCACTGGCTTGTTGTTGAGCTCGTTGATAAAAATCCTTACGATAGGTTTTAAATTTTATTTGATTTTTCCATGCCCCCTCAATGGTTGATAACGACGTTAGCACATGATTTTGTATGCCATATTCAAATGTTAGTAGACCATTAACCGTCTCTTGCTGAAAACCTCTGCTACTGGCTTGCTCAAACAGCACACCCACACCACCATTAATATCAGGGTAGGTTGAACCTTTGCCATAATAAAAGTCATCAAAACTTTCTTCACTGTAATATAAGCGGTCTTGCGCATCGAGAGCTTTGGCATGGTACGTCGCAAGTAATTGGGTTAATGCAGTATTTTTCTCTGGTGTTAGTGGATGAGTTCGACTTGGAATGCCTGGTTGAAAAAAATAGCTGCCATTGGCACCCATTTCATGGAAATCGCCCAAGACATTCGGTTGATATTTATGGAAGTAAGGTAAGCGATTTTGGCTTTCTATTTGCGATAATAACAACCAATCGCGATTTAAATCAAAGCCAAAATGGTTAGTACGGCCGGTGCGCCAATCTTGATGATGCTCAATGTGGTTAGGATCAGGATTGTCAGTAATACCGCGGTGGGTAGTCGCCCAATTCACAAACCTATCCATACCATCGGGGTTGATGCTCGGTTCAATAACAATAATGGTTCCTTTAAGCATATCTAAAACAGCAGGATCTTGTGCTGCCGCAAGGTGATAAGCGACCACCATGGCTGCATTGGTACCACTAATCTCATCGCCATGCACACTGTAGCCTAGCCAAACTACCATGGGATCTTTCGCCGAGGCTTCAATATCAGAGCGGCGCGCTAAAATTTGTTCAATATTCGTTAAGTTTTCTGGGCTAGAAATAGTTAATAATACTTGCGAGCGAAACTCAGTGGTTCGGCCGATTTCTTCAATTTTCACACGAGACGATGCCGCTGCCACTTGCGTTAAGTAATTTATTACTTGATCGTGCCGAGGATGGCGCTCGCCAATACCGAAACCTAATGCAGATTCTGGCGTTGGGATTTTTTCACTATAAACGCCACCACTAGGTAAGTAGGTACCTACATTGGCGCCAAGCACGGTAAAAGATGCGCTGATTAAAAAAAACAGTGCAATTCGACACAATGATAACAACATAAAAGCTTCCTTATTTAATTACCGGATAAAATAACAAAATAATGCTATTTGAACTAGTTATCTCGTTAAATTTCACAGTTTACCGATTGCTTAGCTGCTTTCCTCCTCCCTGCTGCTAAATTATAGCAACTAGGACTAGCACCAAATGACAGGGCAGAGTAAAATGTTTATACTTGAGTAAATTAGTCGGGTATTGATTGTCAAAGCCCCATAGTTAAAGTCCCGAAAAGAGTAAATAGTATGAATATTAACATTTCAGAAACTGCACAAGAGCATTTTGTAAAACTACTTTCTCAACAAGCTGAAGGTACCAGTATCCGAGTGTTTGTTGTCAACCCAGGTACAGCAAGTGCAGAATGTGGTGTATCTTACTGCCCCGCTGACGCTGTAGAAGCTGACGATATTGAACTAAAGTATGAACATTTTTCTGCCTACATTGACGCTGATAGTAAATTATTTCTAGAAGATGCAGAAATTGATTTCACTACCGACCAAATGGGCTCACAGTTAACCTTAAAAGCGCCAAACGCTAAACTGCGTAAAGTGGCTGATGATGCGCCATTATTTGAACGTGTTGATTACTTCTTAAAAGCAGAAGTTAACCCACAACTTGCTGGCCATGGTGGTGAATGTACGCTAATGGAAATCACTGAAGATGGTTACGCTGTATTGCAATTTGGTGGTGGCTGTAATGGTTGTGCTCAAATTGATGTCACGGTTAAAGACGGCATTGAAAAACAATTAATCGAGATGATGGGTGATGAAATTAAAGGTGTGAAAGATATGACCGAGCATGAGCGCGGCGAGCACTCATACTACTAATATCAATTTAGTTTACCTATGTCATTGTTAGAAAAATTAGGCCAAGACCCACAGCGCAGCATGCAGCGTTTTCTCAGTGGACTTGGTCTTTTTGTTTTTGGTGCTTGCCTGATCTTTTTAGGGTTGTATCAAAGCCATATCTGGCAAATTATCGGCCTAGTTATTTTAGCTTGCGGCAGTCTGCTTGCGCTTTACGGTTATATCGGCTTATTTGCCAATCGCTTGTACCATATCTTTAATAACACTAAAAAATAAATACTTCAGCGATTAATCACCGCACTTGTTTAATGCCCAGTTTTCACTTGGTATATTAAAACCAGTGCTTATTACGGTGATAATGCCACGCTAACGTAACTCCTCGGGCTAACATAAATATTGAAAAAGCGGCCCATAAGCCATGGTTACCATAATCTTGTAATAGCCACCATACCGGAAAAAAGCAGCCAAACGTGGCAATTAGCATACTATTTCGCATAATATTTGCCTGCATTAAACCTATATAGACACCGTCATATAAATAACACCAACAAGCTAATAACGGCAAAGCAACAATCCAAAATAAGTGCTGTTGCGCGTAGTCAACGACAGCAGTAATATTCGAAATCGTTAAAATAAAATGCTGCCCGAATAAATAAAACATTAAGCTATAGATACCCGCAAAAATACCAGTCCAAAACAGCGCAACATTGACACTTAATAACATGCTCTTACGATTATTTTCTCCCTTTGCCTTGCCTACCATCACTTCGGCTGCATTAGCAATACCATCTAAACCGAACGAAATTAGCATCAGAAAATTCATCAAGATAGCATTGGCGGCAATAACATCGTCACCTAGTCGGGCACCTTGAAAAGTCATGAAAACAAAACATATTTCTAAACATAAAGTACGAATTAAGATATCGCGATTAAGCTTGAAGTAACTTAACAAAGCTGACTTTTCAATTACGCGAGTCAGCATTTGCTTAGTGGAAGAAAATAACCCGAGAAACTTTTGCTTAAAGTTCGTAAAAATTAGCACTAAACCTATAATTAAGCCGCTGTACTCGGCAATCAAGGTTGCCGCAGCCACACCTTTAACCTGCCAAGAAAAACCAACGACAAACACTAAATCCAACACGAGATTAATCAGGTTTGTGGCAATAATTAACCACATCACCATTTTTGCTTTATGATTGCCAAGTAACCAACCCAGAATAACTAAATTAGCCAATGCCGCGGGTAAGCCCCAAACCCGAATAGCGCTATATTCTCGAGCATAAAATTGCACTTGTTCTGAGCCCCCCGCTAAAGACAACGCGAGGTCTAAATAAAGGCTTTGTAAAAGAATAACCGACAAGCCAATAGCAAGCGCGACTATGATGCCGCGCAATAATATTAAGCAGTTTAATTCACTATTATCTTGGCCATATGCTTGTGCTGATAATCCTGTGGTCGACATCCGTAAAAAGCCACACAACCAGGTAATCGCCGTTATGATCATGGCACCGACCGTACTTCCGCCCAAATAGTAAGCATATTCAAGATGACCAATAACCGCTGTATCCACTAACCCTAATAGTGGCGCGGTAATATTGGACAAAATCATCGGCAGAGCAAGCACAAATAATTGCTTATGACGTGCGATATTATTAAATTTCAAAAAAAGCTGACCTTTGTTGCAATGGGGCTATAAAAATAGCGCAAAAAAAGCTATGTTAGTAGACGCTTAAAGCCCTTAAAATTCTCAGGAAGATTACCATGAAATACCGTTTGTTGGCAGCATTGTGCTATTGCATTCACCTCAGCAGTTTTGCCACTGTTATTTTACAATATCATCATGTGAGTGATACCACTCCAACAAGTACGAGTATTTCTCCAGCACAGTTTGCCAAGCATATGCAATACCTTGAAGAACATAACTTTAAAGTTATACCTTTATCAAAAATGGTCAGTGCCATAAAGCAGCAACAACCACTACCAGATAAATCAGTAGTTATTACTTTTGACGATGCTTATTTAGATATTTTAACCCATGGAAAACCGATTTTAGATAAGCATGGCTTTCCTTTTACCATCTTTATTAATCCGGGGATCGTCGATAAAAACTCCGCTCATTACCTTTCCTGGCAACAACTAAAAGCTATGGCCGATGACGGAGTCATCATTGCCAATCACGGTATGGAACACAATTCACTTGCGAGAATTCCAACCGGCATGACCCTGCAAGCCTGGTTAACTAAAAATACCGAATCGTTATTGCGTGCTGAAGCGTTAATTGCCGAACACACTGGACAAAGCTGGCGCTATTTTGCCTACCCTTACGGGGAATATAGCCCTGAAATTCAGCAGTGGGTGTTGGCTAATGATTTTGTCGCCTTCTCACAACAATCCGGCGCGGTAGGCCTAGCAACCGATGTCACTAGCATTCCACGCTTTCCCGTTTCACAACCTTACGATCAGTTATCAAGCTTGCGGGATAAACTCGATTCATTACCGTTTAAGATTCACCTTGATGCTGAGCATCAACAAACTATTTTTCAGCAAGGTGAGTCCACGTCAGTAAGTTTTAATATTGAGGTAGATGATTTCGACCCAGACCAGTTACATTGTTATATTTCTGGCTTAGGTCGTCAAAAAATTCAGTGGCAAGGGGACGAAATGTTTAGCATTAATTACAGCGCCCCGCTACCGACAGGTCGCGTACG
>JBFJQB010000200.1:0-5173 GCA_041616855.1 Cognaticolwellia sp.
AATACTCGAACAAGGTTGGAAACGAGAATGTCGTGAGTTTTTAGCCGATGAACTCACACAATCTAAACAACAGACAGAAGAAGAAATTCTCACGTTATCAACACCTAGTTCTAGCTGCCCTTCTTGCCAACATAAAATTCGTTTTTACGAAAACATTCCGGTGATTAGTTGGTTATTTTTACGTGGTAAGTGCAGCCAATGTCAGTCAAACATTGCCTTACGCTACCCTTTAGTGGAATTAGCCACAGCCATATTAAGTGTGGTTATTGCTAGTCAGTATGGCGTTACCTCAACCACCTTGTTCTTGTTGATATTAACTTGGGGATTAGTCTGTTTAACTTTAATTGATTATGACCACATGCTATTACCCGACCAAATCACCTTACCCCTGTTATGGTTAGGGCTACTGGTGAATATTAATAGCGCAATAGTGCCATTAAATGACGCAGTGATTGGCGCAGTGGCTGGTTACATGAGTTTATTCAGCGTTTTCTGGCTCTTTAAATTACTGACCGGTAAGGAAGGCATGGGACACGGAGATTTCAAATTAGTGGCAGTATTTGGCGCTTGGATCGGCTGGCAATTGCTGCCGTTATTGATATTAATGGCGTCAGCCGTTGGGGCGATCATTGGTATTAGCTTAATGGTATTTAAAAATCACCAACGTGAACAAGCTATTCCTTTCGGCCCTTATTTAGCTATTGCCGGTTGGATCACGCTCCTTTGGGGCAATGGTATATGGTCGTGGTATCTGGGTTACTTAAGCTAATTTTGTTATTAATCATGTTGCATTGGATCAAAAAGCAGGACTAATTACCTGATGTCTAACTATATTATTGGCTTAACCGGCGGTATTGGCAGTGGCAAAACCACCGTGAGTGATATTTTTGCTGAGTTAAATATTGATATAATTGACGCTGATATTGTCGCACGACAGGTGGTTGAGCCAGGTAGCAAAGCCCTAACAGCCATTCGCGAACATTTTGGCCAAGAGTTTATTGATAACCAAGGTCAACTCAACAGAAGCAAACTACGCAGCCGTATTTTCAGCTCTACAGCCGATAAAGCTTGGTTAAATAATTTATTACACCCTTTAATTCGTCAAGAACTATTGCAACAAATAGCACAAGCAACTAGCTGTTATTGCATATTGGTCGCCCCTTTGCTCTTGGAGAACAACTTAGACAAGTTGGTTAACCGCGTATTGGTGGTTGCGGTAGATGAAGCTAGCCAAATTGCTCGCACCATTGCACGCGACCCAAGCTCGATAGCTGAAGTGAAACGTATTATTGCTAGTCAAATGTCCAATGATAAGCGTCTTAGCCTTGCTGATGATATCATCAACAATCAACAAGCCAGCCTAAAAGAAGTTCGCCAACAAGTGATCGATTTGGATCAAAAATACCGTTTATTGTCGAATACTCATTGATAAATAAGCCTTTATGAACTGGGGTTTTGATAAAATAATTCGCCATTTTGTCTAGCTATGGTTACTATAATGACATTACCCATTAAATTTTCTAACAAAGTTCTCATTAATGACTGCAATATTGTATGAACATCCGCTCAATGAGCGTGTCCGTAACTATCTAAAACTTGAACAACTATTTGCGCAAGCGTCAGACTGTTTACAATACAATATTATTACCAGCCACAGCGTGTTTTTTAATGCTTTGTTTGCTATTTTAGATACTTTAGAGCGCAATGATATTCGTGGTGACCTGATTAAAGATCTAGAAAAGTTAGAGCAAAACTTAGTCGTTTGGTCACAAATACCCGATGTTGACAGTATCGCGCTTGAAGATAATTTAAAAAGAACTGTGGGCCTGTCCAGTAAAATAAAAATGGCCAATCCCGAGTGGTTACAACTTAAAACTGATAAGTTTCTAATGAGTTTAAAACAGCGTTTTGCCATTCAGGGTGGCAGCTCTCGTTTTGACCTACCGCAATTACAGTTTTGGTTAAACCAACCAAGAGCTGAAGTTGAAAAGCAATGTCGTTTTTGGCTTTCGCTATTAGCTCAGATTGATGCGGCATTATCATTAATACTAAAATTTATTCGTCAGCGCGCTGAATTTGAAGAGATTGAAACCGAAAGCGGTTTTTACCAAGACAATGGTGAAGGCTTAATTTTATTACGCATTAAAGTACCGGATAACTTGCCGTATTACCCCACCGTTAGCGGTAACCGTTTTCGCTACTCAATTCGTTTTATGATGCCGTGCAATGAAACGGGTCGTAAGTATGCTAAACAAGCAATGAACTTTCAATTAGCGCAATGTTAAAAAAGCCTTAAGTAAAAAGCTTTCAGTTAAGAGTTAAAATCAAGTTCCTAACAACAATTCCTGCACAAGCTATTATTCTTTCTGAGCACTCAAATGCACATTTTTTACTGACAATTTAAAATCCCACACTTGGCTGCTGCCTTTGTTTTTTTCTGGCAGCTGACAGCTTAAAAATGATAGCTTTCTTTTACCTGCTCGCTCAATGCTTAGTGCTGTATTCCTATCGCTCAGATTATCCTAGCTGCGCGGCTAATTATTTCTTATAATAGAAGAATAATTTTATCGTTAGTAATAGTAGTTATGACACTAAAAGTAGCTTGTCCCACTTGTAAAAAAGAAGTAATTTGGCAAGAAGAAAGTCAACACCGCCCCTTTTGTAGCAAGCGCTGTCAGTTAATTGATGTCGGTGACTGGGCTGACGAAAATCATAAAATCAGTCAGCCTGTACAAGGCGCTGTCGACCTAAACGAAGAGATGCTTGATGCATTAGAAGCTGAATTTTTGCAGCATAATAAGTTCTTTGTCGAGCCGGATTAACCACAACCTTTTAACCATGCTTGTATCTGCCTCGACTTTAAGAGGCACGACTAGAGGCAATAATATTAGCTATAAATTTCTTGCAGCTTTTCTATAATCGCCTGATTTGCTGCTGGAAAATTTAACTCTTGAAATTCCGCTAGCGTATACCAAGCTGATTGCTGCCCCTCTAAGGCTTTTGCTTCACCGGTAAACTGTTCAACCACAAACACATCTAATAGCACCTTTTTATCACCGTAATCATGGCTTATTTGCATGAACGGTGAACAAGCTAAGGTTTCTATTGCAACTTCTTCTTTTAACTCTCGATAAAGCGCTTGATGCACGGTTTCATTTACTTCAACTTTACCACCCGGAAATTCCCATTTCCCCCCTTGATGGCTATTCGCTAATCGCTTAGTTAAAAAGAACTTATTTTCCTGTTTGATTACGCCAACAGCAACATGAACCATTTTTGTTTTCATAGCGCCCTTTACCTATTAATTTGTTATTTGTGAACTTTGCCATCAACATACCAAGATGTATTAATGCCCTAGAACGGCCAGAACATCGTCATTCTTTTCCATCCATGGCACCATGCCATTGCCTGCATGGACGCAGGTACTTAGCTTTTGTCTGGAACTTAAAAGCTAGGCGTTCACCCTGAACATAAAAATGCCAGTCATTGACTGGCATTTTTTTCTAGTGTACTCGATAAAGGTTTAAGTTAATTTACCGTGACACTGTTTATATTTTTTACCTGAGCCACATGGGCAAGGTTCATTTCGACCAACACGTGGCATAGACGCTTGCTCTGGCGTTGATGCAGACTCATGCGTAAACTGCTTCGGCGCTTCATCTGCTTTTCTATGTTGCTCTTCAACGGCTTCAACATCAGATTCCGCTCTAATCTGCACTTTGCTTAAAATACCAATAACGTCATATTTCAAGTTTTCCAACAATTCAGCAAATAACTCAAACGATTCACGTTTGAATTCTTGCTTCGGATTTTTTTGTGCATAGCCACGTAGATGAATACCTTGACGTAAATGATCCATTGCCGCTAAATGCTCTTTCCAATGAGAATCTAAGCTTTGCAACATCACCGCTTTTTCAAATTGACGTAGGACTTCCGCGCCAACCATCTCTTCTTTGGCAATATAATTAGCGTCAACTTCTGCAAGAATTTTATCTCGCAAAGGCTCTTCATGTAACTGAGTGTCTTCTTCTAACCATTTGGCGATCGGCAACTCGATATTAAGTTCGCCTTTTAGACGCTCTTCCAAGCCCGCAACATCCCACATTTCCTCTAATGACTGTGGTGGAATATGTTGGTTAATCAAACCATTGACGACATCTTGACGAATGGCTTTAATCACGTCAGCAATATCGGCTTCATCCATTAATTCATTACGTTGCTCGTAAATTACTTTACGTTGATCATTGGAAACATCGTCAAACTCAAGCAACTGCTTACGAATATCGAAGTTACGGCCTTCAACTTTACGTTGTGCGTTTTCAATACTCTTAGTCACCCAAGGGTGCTCAATGGCTTCTCCACGCTCCATACCTAATTTACGCATCATATTGGTAATACGCTCAGAAGCAAAAATGCGCATTAAGCCATCTTCCATTGATAAGTAAAAACGTGTTGAACCCGCGTCACCTTGACGACCAGAACGCCCACGTAATTGATTATCTATACGACGAGATTCATGACGTTCTGTTGCGACGATATGCAAACCACCAGCCGCTAAAACTTTCTCATGTTCTTCTTGCCATTGTGCAGTTAATTTCTCTACTTGCTCCGCACTTGGATTATCAAGTTTTGCAAGCATAGCGCTTAAATTACCACCGAGTACAATATCGGTACCACGTCCCGCCATGTTAGTGGCGATAGTTACAGCGCCCATTTTACCCGCGTCTGCAACAATTTCCGCTTCTTGTTGGTGAAATTTAGCATTAAGTACTTTATGCTTAATTTTTTCTTTCTTTAACAGCGAAGATAAAAATTCTGACGTTTCAATGCTGATAGTGCCCACTAATACAGGTTGGCCACGCTCAACACAATCTTTGATATCTTCTAAGATTGCTTCAAACTTTTCTTCCGCAGTTAAATAGATCAAGTCGGGTAAGTCTTTACGCACCATAGGCTGGTTGGTTGGAATAACCACGGTTTCTAGACCATAGATATGATTAAATTCAAACGCTTCGGTATCGGCAGTACCTGTCATACCTGACAACTTGTTATAGATACGGAAAAAGTTTTGAAAGGTAATTGACGCTAAGGTTTGGTTTTCGTTTTGAATATCTACCCCTTCTTTAGCCTCAACAGCTTGGTGTAAACCTTCAGACCAACGACGGCCTTCCAT
>JBFJQB010000201.1:0-5159 GCA_041616855.1 Cognaticolwellia sp.
TGATGAAATCAATGATGATGATTTTGAGTCATTATTAGATGAGTTGCACGGTAAAGGTCAAGGCCCCAAAGCTCAAGCTCCTGCAAGTGCAGCCAGTGCTTCACAAGCGAAAAAACCTGCAGCTAAGCCAGCGGCTCCTAAAGCACCCGTTGTAACAGAAGCGAAAGCGGCTCCGACGCCAGCAAAACCAGCACAAGCAGAAACAACGGTTAGAGTTGATACCAAACGCTTAGATCAAATCATGAATATGGTCGGTGAACTAGTACTGGTGCGCAACCGTCTGACCAGCTTAGGCATGACCAAAGAAGATGAAGAGTTAACCAAAGCGGTGTCAAATCTTGACGCAGTCACCACTGATTTGCAAGGCGCGGTAATGAAAACGCGTATGCAACCTATTAAGAAAGTCTTTGGTCGCTTTCCTCGCGTAGTACGTGATTTGGCTCGTAGTCTCAATAAAGAAATTAAGCTTATTCTTGAAGGTGAAGAAACCGATTTAGATAAAAACTTAGTTGAAGCATTAGCGGATCCGTTAGTGCATCTTGTGCGTAACTCGGTTGATCATGGTATCGAAGCACCAGATAAACGTGAAGCGTCAGGTAAACCACGTGAAGGTGTCGTGGTATTGTCCGCATCACAAGAAGGTGACCACATTCTCCTGACCATTCGTGATGATGGCGCGGGGATGAATGCTGATAAATTAAAAGAAATTGCCATAGAACGAGGGGTTTTGGATGCAGACGCTGCTGCGCGTATGCCTGACAAAGAAGCCTTTAGTTTGATTTTCGCGCCTGGGTTTTCGACCAAAACTGAAATTTCAGAAGTGTCGGGCCGTGGCGTTGGCATGGATGTGGTAAAAACCAAAATAACTCAGCTAAATGGTACGGTTAATATCGACTCAGAAATGGGTGTTGGTACTGTGCTTGAAATTAAAGTACCGTTAACGTTAGCCATATTACCAACCTTAATGGTGGTTATTGGCACACAAACCTTCGCACTGCCATTGGCAGCGGTTAATGAAATATTCCATCTCGATTTGACTAAAACAAATTTAGTTGATGGGCAACTGACAATAATCGTTCGTGAAAAATCGATACCACTATTTTACCTTGATCAATGGTTAGTCCGTGATTATGTTGAAAAGCCACGAGAACGAGGCCATGTTGTTATTGTGCAACTAGGCAATCAACAAATTGGCTTTGTCGTCGATAGCTTGATTGGACAAGAAGAAGTGGTCATTAAACCGTTAGACAGGTTACTGCATGGTACGCCTGGCATGGCTGGCGCAACAATAACTAGTGATGGCGGTATTGCTTTAATTATTGATGTACCTAGCATGCTAAAATATTACGCAAAAAAATCGGTAGTCAATAAAAAACTGCGCTCTTAATAACTAAATCAAGACAGGAAATAGATTGTAAATGTCCTTTAAAGTATTGGTGGTTGATGACTCCAGTTTTTTTCGACGCCGTGTAACGGATATTCTCAATAATGATCCTGAACTCGACGTAATCGATGTCGCTATTAATGGTATTGATGCGGTAGAAAAGGCCATCGCCTTAAAGCCTGATGTCATAACCATGGATATAGAAATGCCGTTATTAAATGGCATTGAAGCGGTTAAACAGATCATGGCAAAAGCACCAACCGCTATTATTATGTTTTCTTCTTTAACTCACTCGGGTGCGCAAGCAACACTAGAAGCACTTGATGCTGGGGCGCTAGATTTTCTGCCGAAAAAGTTTAATGAAATAGCAAAAAATACTGAAGACGCCGGCAGCTTATTACGTGAGCGCGTGGTGCAATTAGCGAAGAAAAAAGCCGAAAGTGCCCCACGAATTTCAACGGTTCGCTCGCGGGCGCTAAATGACGCAAAAGCGAAATCTGCCCAGAAAACCACTCCCAATGCCCCCGCAGGAATGGGCGCGCGCCAAGCGACTAGTCTAAAGAAAAGCTCGGGTAAACAATACAAGTTGCTCGCCATAGGCACCTCGACAGGTGGGCCTGTGGCGCTGCAAAAGTTATTAAGCCAATTACCTCAAGACTTTCCCTTACCAATAATAATGGTGCAGCATATGCCTGCGGCATTTACTTTGGCTTTTGCCAACCGATTAAATGGCCTATGCAAAATAACAGTAAAACAAGCGAGTACAGGTGATATTTTAAAGCCTGGTTGTGCTTATTTAGCACCTGGCGGCAAACAAATGGTCGTTGATGGTACAGAAAATGCAGCAAAATTAAGGATTATTGAAGACAATTCAGAGCGGATTGCATTCAAACCTAGTGTAGATATTAGTTTTGCTTCAGCGGCAAAGGTATTTGGTGGTAATGTTTTAGGCATTGTCTTAACCGGTATGGGCGCTGATGGTCGTGAAGGTTCACGATTATTAAAAAGTAAGGGAGCAACCATTTGGTCACAAGACGAAGCGTCTTGTGTTGTTTATGGTATGCCACAAGCGGTGGCAACTGCTGGCATTTCAGAATTAGCACTAGCAATTGAAAGCTTTCCATCTGCAATCCTTAAGGAAATACAGCATGGATAAACTAAGTATATCGGGCTTACTGATCGCCATTTTGGCGATTTATTTTGGTTTTATTATCGATGGCGGGGCAATTTCTTCATTATTGCAATTGCCGGCCTTTATTATTGTGTTTGGTGGCACCTTAGGGGCTGTTATGTTGCAGTCATCACAAAGCCAGTTCCTACATGCCATGTCATTAATGAAATGGTTGTTTTATCCACCTAAATATGATGTTGAAAAGGGCATTGAATCTATCGTGCTTTGGGCTGAAAAAGCGCGTGAGTCGGGTTTCTTATCACTAGAGCACATTGCCGAGGAAGAAAACGATTTCTATATCAACAAGGGGCTAAATTTACTTGTTGACGGTGCCGAAGTGGAAAACTTAAGAGTTTCCTTAGAACTAGATTTAGATTTATACCGAGAACATAACTTACGCTCAGCTCATGTTTTTGAGTCGATGGGGGGTTATAGTCCAACTATTGGGATTTTGGGCGCGGTACTTGGCTTAATTCATGCGATGTCTAATTTAGCGGATCCACAATTATTAGGTAATGGCATTGCCACCGCATTTGTTGCCACTATTTACGGCGTTGGTTTTGCTAATTTAATTTATTTACCCGTTGCGAATAAAATTAAAACCATTGTTCATCAACAAACCATGTATCGTGAAATGATGACCGAAGGCTTGATAGCCATCGCCTTAGCAGAAAATCCACATGCCATTGAAAATAAACTATCGGCATTTCGGTTAGAGCAATGAACCGCTTACGTGCAAGGCGCCACTCGGTAGAACATGACAACGTTGAGCGTTGGCTAGTTTCTTATGCCGATTACATGACCTTGTTGTTCGCACTCTTTGTGGTTTTATATGCAATGGCCATGATCAATGATGAGCCTTTTGAAACCGCGACAGAATCAATAGGTCGTGTCTTTCAAGCCAATGAAGCGCAACCCAAAAATCGTGGTCACGGCGATGATATTTTACCGGTCAATAGTTCCAAAACGAATAAACGCTTATTTGGTGATGGTATTTTAGAAGAGGCTGGGCCTGAGCTAGTGTCAGGTGAAGTCACCTTATCTAATGTTTCAGATGCACAAGTAGGCACCACGTTAACGTCCTTAGAGCAGGATCTTCATGAAGCATTATACGAACTAGTAGAGTCGGGTTACGCGCAACTACAAATAGATGGCGACTGGTTAGAGATTGAATTAAACAGTGGCTTATTATTCCCTAGCGGTTCATCATCACCAACAAACGCAGCCAAAGATATTTTGTCGGTGATCTATCAAGTGATAGCTGACACTACCAATTACATCCGCGTGAGAGGCTATACTGATAATCAAGCCATTGCGACAGAAATATTTTCATCAAATTGGGAGTTATCTGTTTTTCGAGCCACGGCAATTTTGCGAGAACTAGAGGCGTTAACGTTAAATCCGGCGCGAATGGCTATCGAAGGGTACGGGCAATACTACCCCGATGCTGACAATAGCACGCCATCAGGACGAGCAAAAAATCGTCGAGTTGTGATTGCGATTTCTAAATATGGCTTAGAAAAAGCTAACTTATTGGCAACGCCGACGATTTCTGTCAAAGATGTCGAAGCGATTAAGAATATTGAAACTGAAGAAAATAATGATAATGATAATGAGATACGTATCATTCGGCTTGAAAATGGTGGTATTCGCATTACCACACGACCTGAGCCGACAGGTGACAATGACGCGACTAACCCCCCTGCACCACAAGATAATGAACAATAGGAATTCCACTTGGTAGTTTGGACAGTTGCAAATCAAAAAGGTGGTGTAGGTAAAACCACCTCAACTATTGCCTTAGCGGGTTTATTAGCGGAACACGGCCATCGTGTGCTATTAGTTGATACCGACCCTCACGCGTCGTTAAGCTATTATTTTGGTATCGAATCGGAAGATTTAGAGTTAAGCGTTTACGATTTGTTTTTGCAGGTATCTACCAAAGAGCAGATCATGCAAAGTTTGTGTCCAACACATTATCCGAACATTGATATTTTGCCTGCGACTATGGGCTTAGCAACCCTTGACCGCTCTCTGGGGAATAAGGGCGGCATGGGCTTGGTTTTAAAAAAAGCGATGCGCGCAATACAAGATGAATATGACTTTGTTCTGATTGATTGTCCACCAATTTTAGGGGTGCTGATGGTGAATGCATTAGCGGCCTGCGACAGAATTATTGTACCCGTTCAAACCGAGTTTTTAGCGCTAAAAGGTTTAGACCGCATGATGAAAACCTTAGATATCATGCAAGGTGAGCATACAGCGCCATTTAAATATACTATAGTCCCGACCATGTTTGATAAGCGTACTAAAGCATCAATATTAACCTATCGAAGATTACAAGAGCTATATGGTACTGCGGTTTGGCCCGGCGTTGTGCCAATTGATACTAACTTTCGCAATGCGAGTGTTGCACAAAAGGTGCCTTCCGATTATGCCGCGAGTACGCGTGGTGTCATGGCCTACCGAAATTTATTAACATATTTAGTTAAATTAAACGCTGAGAGTAAGTAATACCATGTCAAAGTCTTTAGCTGCTAGTAAAAAATTGATGCAGACCTATTTGTCAGAATTGCTTACTGAAGAAGAGGTCGAGCAAAAGCA
>JBFJQB010000202.1:0-5153 GCA_041616855.1 Cognaticolwellia sp.
ATGATGCTCGCGGTGGCCGTGATGCCCGTGGTGGTCGTGACGGTGGTCGCAATGAAAACCGCGCTGAACGTGCGCCACGTAAAGCGAAAGTAGCTCGCAGTGATGTTGATTGGCAAACATATCGCCTAGAAGTAGGTAAAGAGCATGGTGCACGTCCTGGTGATATCGTTGGCGCAATTGCTAATGAAATATCATTAGACAGCAGCTATATTGGCGCTATCAACTTGCATGATAAACATAGCTTTGTGCAATTGCCAAAAGGTATGCCTGATAAGTCATTTACACAGTTAAAACGTGTGCGTGTCCGTCGTCAAGCCTTAGAGATTTCGGTTTCAGATGCGCAACCAGCAGCAGTGTCAGAGCGTCCAGCTCGTGCTCGTAAAGAGCAACGCACTAACTAATCATTTGCTTAGCTAGTATTTGAGAAAACGCCAACTCTGTTTCAGAGTTGGCGTTTTTTTCACTTAAATTTTGGATGCGGCCAGCACGACCTGATCATGAAAAATACCAAAGTTGCTGGTTTAATTAGCAGTGAAATTAGCGATAGTTAGCGTTAAAATTAAGCTGTAAATATTTTGTTACGCCCTTGAGTGCTGCTAGGTATAGCTTAGATCCACGTCGCTGACAATTCATCGACTTTTAATGTAAAAATTGATTTACGCTGTAAAAATTGTCAGTTTTTTCATTCACTTCCTCTGCGCTTAATTCACGGTAATAATTACGGTATTGCTACAATGAGAGAAATAATTATGACAGAAGTAACAAACCCACTAAATTTACGTGGTATAGAGTTTATTGAATACGCATCTCCAGATTCTGATTTTATGGAAAATGCGTTTTATGGTTTCGGCTTTTCAAAATTAAAAAAATTCAAAGGCCGTGATATTGATTACTTTAATCAAAATGATATTCATTTTTTCTTAAATAATGAGCAAGCGGGCTTTTCTCGTGAATTCGCAAAAAGCCATGGTCCAGCTATTTGTTCTATGGGGTGGCGTGTTGAAGATGCTGAGTTTGCCTTTGAGCAAGCTGTTGCTCGTGGTGCAAAATCTGCACAAGATGCTGACAATAAACTCCCTTACCCAGCCATATACGGTATTGGTGATAGTTTAATTTACTTTATTGAGAAATTTGGCGCTAAAGGCTCAATTTATCAAGATGATTGTGAAGATTTAGCAGAACCTGTCATTGTTAAAGACAAAGGCTTTAAAGCAGTTGACCATTTAACTAATAATGTTTACCAAGGCACTATGGAGCATTGGGCTAATTTTTATAAAAACGTCTTTGGTTTTACTGATATTCGTTACTTTGATATTAAAGGTGAAAAATCAGCACTGATCTCATACGCATTGCAATCTCCTTGTGGCACCTTCTGTATTCCAATTAACGAAGGTAAAGGCCAAAGCAATAACCAAATTGATGAATATCTAGATGAATATAACGGCCCAGGTGTACAACACTTAGCCTTTATCTCAGATGATTTATTAGGCTCTTTAGACCAATTAGATAAAGATATTATTGATACCTTAAATATCGTGCCAGAATATTACGATGATGTATTTGATCGTATTCCATGGGTTAAAGAAGATCATCAACGCATCCGCGACCATCAAGTATTGGTTGATAGCCAAAAAGAAAACTCATACTTGCTACAAATATTCACCAAGAATATCTTTGGACCTATCTTTATTGAAATGATCCAGCGTGTTGATGACAAAGGTTTTGGTGAAGGTAACTTTACCGCTTTATTTAAGTCAATCGAACTCAATCAAATAGAGCGTGGCGTGCTTTAAGCATTTAACACCATAATCTAGATCAAGAGCCAGCATTCGCTGGCTTTTTTATGTTCAGGATGAACGGTATGTCACGATCACATGGATGTGAAAGAGTGACGATGTACAGACCGTTCTTAGCCATCCATGGCTACACGGCATTAGTACATCCATGTACGTCGATGAACGGTATGTCACGATCACATGGTCGCTCTATGCCATCCAAGGCACCACGACATTAGTGTGTCCATGCACGTCAAGGTGAAAGAGTGACGATGTTCAGACCGTTCTTAGCCATCTCGGTAATTGCTCCAGCATTACTCTAATGACTAACATCCATGTAAGAACTTGGCTACACGGCATTAGTGCATCCGTGCACGTCGATGTCAAAAAATATATAGTAGTAAGGTTTCTCTTGGACATAATGAATGGCTTAACAAGCACCACGATGAGGCGCTAAATAAATTAGACATATTTCGTAAAAATATCGATGAAAGCCAAATGGTTTTAAGTAAAGAAATAGTCATTGAATTTAAAGTCTTAGATGATTATTTATTTGGATTATTGAATGAGTATTCTCAAAAACCATCTGTATATGTTGTTCAATTAAATGATATTTTAGAAAAAATATCTAAGTCTATCAATCTACATATGCATAAACGTTTGCATACAATAAACTTATATTTAACAATTTAGGCATAACAGGCGAATAAATTCGCGCCCTATGCTTTGATATCAGTATTATTGTTTTATTTTCGTTGGGGTGATTTCAGTCGCCATTTAAGCTCTTACTAAAAATTCAATATATTTCAGACACAAAAAAAGCGCCAATAGGCGCTTTTTCAAGGAAAGTATTCGGGGTTACTTGCTAAGTGCTTCACCTAAGTGAGGACGAATATCTTTCAAAATTTCTTTGGCTAGGCGTGGGCTACTTGCGACAATGTTACCTGAGTTGCTGTGATTATGACCACCAACAAAGTCAGTAACTAAACCACCCGCTTCAATCACCATAAGTTCACCGGCTGCGGTATCCCATGGTTTTAAACCTATTTCGAAGTAACCATCAACACGGCCAGAAGCAACATACGCTAAGTCTAATGCAGCAGAGCCAGCACGACGCATGTCAGATGTTTTACCAAAAAGTGTTTTAAACATGTCTAAATAAGCATTAGTGTGTTGCTTTTGTTTAAAAGGGAAGCCCGTCGCTAAGATAGAGCCTTTAAGTTCTTTAGATTGCTTAACACGGATGCGGAAACCGTTAAGTTGTGCACCTTTACCACGACTTGCAGTAAATAGTTCGCCACGGATAGGATCGTAGATCACGGATTGATCTAATTTGCCTTTAACTTTTAACGCGATTGAAACAGCAAAATGCGGAATACCTTTAACAAAGTTAGAAGTACCGTCCAGTGGGTCAATAATCCATTGGTAATCGCTGTCTTTACCTTCGATTAAACCACACTCTTCACCAATGATCGTATGATTTGGGTAAGATTTTTGAATCGTTTCAACAATAGCTAGTTCAGCACTTATATCAACATTAGTAACGATATCGTTAGTACCCTTAGATTCAATTTCAATCTTATCTACTTGTTCAAAAGCGCGCAGAATTACTTTGCCCGCAGCACGCGCAGAACGCACGGCAATATTTAGCATCGGATGCATTATCGACTACCCTATATGTTGTAAAATGTCATAAACAGCTATGTAAAAGAACGAGGTTAACCTTAAAAGCCATACTTGGATGGTCCCCTAAAATTAAGCGCGCGAATTATAGCAAACTAATTATCAATTAGCGACCACCTTCTTTATCAATCTCTCACAGTTGTTGGTTAGCTTATTAAAGTTATAGCTTAGGATTTAAAACTTAGCTTAGTTTCTAGATACTTATAAGTAAAAGAACTAGGCAAGATTGATAAACACTATCTAACTAATATAAAGGGGGCATTTTTTCTAAGCACAAGGATAATGTTATGTGTTAACATTATCGACAATTTTAGCCATCTAGATAGGCAGCAGTTGCAAGTGAGATGTGCATTGCTGTTTACGAATTAAGTAAGTGAAGATAATGTCAGACTCTTTATTAAATAAGGTACGTATCGTTCTCGTTAACACCTCAGATTGTCGTAATATCGGTTCAGCAGCTCGTGCTATGAAAACAATGGGCTTAACAGATCTTGTTTTAGTTGATCCCATTGAAATGCCTAATGGCCAAGCTCAAGCTTTAGCCGCTGGTGCAACAGATGTACTAAAAAACGCCAAAGTTGTGGCAACACTTGAAGAAGCGATCAGTGATTGTGGTTTAGTGGTGGGAACCAGTGCGCGTTCACGCACATTACCCTGGCCAATGCTAGAGCCTCGAGGCTGTGGTGAAAAGCTGATCACTGAAGCGCAAGAATATCCAGTGGCATTAGTTTTTGGTCGTGAAAGTAGCGGTTTAACCAATGAAGAGCTGCAGTTATGTCACTTTCATGTGCAAATTCCTGCCAACCCTGAGTACAGCTCATTGAATTTAGCTATGGCTGTGCAAACGTTAAGTTATGAAGTGCGTACTAGCTTTTTGATTCATCAAGAGCAAGCCTTCTCTGCAAGTGAAAGCGAAGAATACCCGATTGTTGATGAAACTGAACGCTTTTATCAGCACTTTGAAAACGCATTAAAAGAAACTGGTTTTATTGTGCCGAGTCACCCAGGATTAGTGATGACTAAGTTACGCCGTTTATTTAATCGCGCACGACCTGATGTAAAAGAATTGAAAATGATGCGCGGTATTTTGGCTTCTGTCGAGCGTGCGGCAAAATCATCTAAGCCTGAAAAAAAACAAGACTAATGATAGCCGTTGTTAAGTTGTATAATTTAGCTTAACTTAACTACGGCTTGAGCGCTGAGAATTAAGGAACGTGGTATGTTTAACCGCATGAAAGAAGACATCAATAGTGTATTTGATCGAGATCCGGCTGCACGCAATGTCTTTGAAGTTTTAACTAATTATCCTGGCTTACATGCCGTTTGGTTTCATCGCTTAAGCCATAAGTTGTGGAAAAATAACTGGAAATGGTTAGCACGTACTCTCTCGACATTTTCGCGTTGGTTAACGGGTATTGAGATCCATCCTGGCGCTACAATTGGTCGTCGATTTTTTATCGATCATGGTATGGGCGTGGTTATTGGTGGTACGGCTGAAATAGGGAATGATGTCACGTTATACCAAGGTGTTACGTTAGGTGGAACCAGCTGGAAGGCGGGTAAGCGTCACCCAACATTAATGGACAACGTGGTTATTGGCGCTGGCGCTAAAATTTTAGGCCCAATTACCATTGGCAAGCACGGTAAAGTCGGCTCAAATTCTGTTGTGGTGAAAGATGTGCCTGATCACGCCAC
>JBFJQB010000203.1:0-5130 GCA_041616855.1 Cognaticolwellia sp.
AAAAAACTACCCGACTTTACGCAAGCTATGAGTGAATTAATTGCACAGCCAAGTATCAGCTCATCACAGGCGAGTTGGGACCAAAGCAATCAAGAAATCATTAACTTATTAGCGACTTGGTTTGAAACTTTAGGCTTTACCATCACCATTCAAGCCGTACCTGGGGTAAAAGGTAAGTTCAATATGTTAGCCAAACTAGGCTCTGGTAAGGGCGGCTTATTGTTGGCAGGCCATAGTGATACGGTGCCTTTTGATGAAAATCGCTGGTTAACTGATCCTTTAACTGTCAGCGAAAAAGATAACAAGCTTTTCGGCCTCGGCACCTGTGATATGAAAGGTTTTTTCGCGTTTATTTTACAAGTATGTCAGCAGTTAAATCTGACAAGATTAAAGCAACCGTTATACATTTTAGCCACTGCTGATGAAGAAACCACGATGGCTGGTGCACGCTTATTCGCCAACAGCGGTATCATAAAACCTGACGTTGCCATCATTGGCGAGCCCACCAACTTAGTGCCGGTGATTATGCACAAAGGTCACATGTCTCATAAAATCAGTATAAAAGGCCAGCCTGGGCATTCAAGTAAACCCGCGAGTGGCGTTAATGCCATTGAGATAATGTACAAGGTTATTGGTGAATTATTCAAGCTTAGAGAAACTCTTAACCTACATTATCAAAATGCAGCATTTGATGTGCAAACTCCCACCTTAAATTTAGGCGCTATTCGTGGCGGGGATAATGCTAATCGTATTTGTGGCCATTGTGAACTTGATATCGATATGCGGGCATTACCGGGTATGAAAGATGAAGAGTTAGTTTCCTGGTTAGCAAAAGCCCTAGAACCGATAGCAGAAAAGTACCCTGGACGATTAACCATAAACGAGCTTGATCCAAGTTCGCCGAGTTTTCAGCAAGCAGCAGATAGTGAACTAGTGCTTACCGCTGAAAAACTTTCTGGTCACAGTTGTTGCGCCGTTAATTACGCAACAGAGGCACCGTTTATTCAGCAACTCGGTTGTCAAACCATTATTATGGGGCCTGGTTCTATTGAGCAAGCGCATCAACCTAATGAGTATCTAGCTCATAGCGAAATTGTCAAAACCGACCTGCTATTGACTAAACTCATTCAGCATTATTGTTTTTAATGTCGCTGACATTGCGAAGATTGATGCTAGCTCAGTAATATCGGAAGCGGTTTGGGCTTGTCAAATATCAGGAAATAATTAGGACATCAGTGATGCTTGAATGCCGATGAGCATTAACACATACTAATAGTAAAAACGTGCGGATAAAATAATCGCAAGTTGAGCCAAGTTTGCTAGCAAGCATTTAAGGATAATCATGAATGAAAGCCGCTTTAAAGAAACCTTAAAAAGTGTTGCTGCCGCTTTTTTTGGTGTGCAAAGTGAGAAGAATAGAGAAAGGGATTTTACTCAGGGCAAATTGAGCCACTTTATTATCGCGGGGGTGATTGCTGTGTCACTTTTTATTGGCTCATTGATTGCTATTGTTAGCTTAGTTGTATCGGGTTAAAATATAATCAGTATTTAGTACAGTGCTAATAATTCTGAAACTTTATTACGTTTACTAGCTTTTTGACTAATGGTTCTAGACACTTCGATTGAATGCTGCTTTTTCGCATGCTCATATATTTTTCGCGTCCAAATCGTATCATGATTACTGATCAATACCGATATATTACCTTGCTTTGTCACTTCTTCTGCTGCATTAGCCAAGTCAGCTTGTTCATCTAGGCCAAAGCCATTGCCAGAATAACTGGTAAAACTCGCGGTTTTACTTAATGGGACGTAAGGTGGATCACAATATATGACATCGCCCGATTTCGCATGGGCAAATGTTTGTCGATAACCATCACAAATAAACACGGCTTTCTCAGCTTTCTCAGCAAAATGATTAAGCTCTGCTTCTGGAAAGTACGGTCGTTTATATTTACCAAATGGCACATTATAACCACCGGATTTATTATATCGACAGAGACCGTTATAACCATGGCGATTCATGTAGAGAAAGACTAGCGAGCGAAAATAGGGATCGGCGCTCGCGTTGAACTCTTTACGCAGCTGATAATAAGTATCTGCTTGATTATTTTCCGGGTTAAAAAAACGCCTAGCATCGGCAATAAATTTATCCGGAGTGCGCTGAATAATGCGGTAAAGGTTTACAAGATCTTGGTTGATATCACTAAGTAAATATTCATCGTAATCGCTATTAAGAAATACTGAACCGGCGCCAACAAAGGGTTCAATTAAACGGTTTCCTTTTGGTAACATCGAATTTATGACATCGCTTAGTGCGTATTTACCACCCGCCCATTTTAAAAAAGCTCGATGTTTTTTCTTCATGACACCTAAAAACCCAAATATATAACAACAGATGAATGGCATCTGAAAAGTGAGCGGGGATTGTAACGTGTATCTATTGCAATCGCATTAAATAATTGCCCGACTTAGCCCTTCAATAGCGAGTGCAAACGCTTTGACCAGTTAATATTGCGCTTGAAGAAATGTATTGATTTCATTATTAATAACCGTCACAGATTTTATCCATGGCTGCCTTGCTAATAACGTATCAGGTAACATTGACAGAGCAGATTTTGCTGTCTGTTTATCGGCATAAATACCGCTGGTAATGACCACTACCGGCTTGTTATTTAATAATCGCTGGTAAATATGAAAATCAATAGTCATTAAGGTTTCAACAAATGAACTTGGCAATTGCAGATCACTAAATGCCGCTAGCTGAATCACAAAGCCATCCTGGTTCGCGTAATAGTCATTTTTAACTGTTAATTGTTGAACAACAGTGTTTGCCTCCGGTGTCTCAATTTTGCTTTCTCCCGAGTCAATTTTCATGCTTTCAAGCCTTGGTGTGCTTTTTTCTTCTGATATTATAGCGGTGATTATATCATCAGGTGACGCTGGTAAAACTCTTGACTCGATGGCAGTTTCAGGTCTTGGGTTGATTAATGATGAGTATATATCTTCGGGTAAAGCCGCTGAATTAATTTTGTTTAATGTTGAATTTGATGCTGGCCCTTCAGACGGAATATCGCGCTTGCTTGCTAAAACCATAGTTTGTGGTTTTGCTAATGCAACTTTAAGCGATGTATTTGCTGGATTACTCGCAATAAGTCCTTGCGTGAACTGGAATGTCTCCTGTTGCAATAAGACAATCACCAAAGCGGTAAAACCAAGCATGATAGCAATGATGCTTAGCAACCATTTATTTTCATGAATAAATCGCCACTTTGAGCCTGTGTTTTTAAAGATTGCTGCTGTGGTGGACAATAACTGTCCGGATTGTGCGGAGAGTAAGGTTAATTTATTATCAAATAAACTTTTATTGCTCGCCACAGTTTGCCCGGCTTGAGGTGTGCCAAACATAACAATATTAACCAACAAGTTCGCTTTATTAGCGATGGCGGATAATTGAGATAATTCATGCAATATTTGTAAAGATAAGTGCTGAGCATTATCGAGAACGATGCTGATGGCTTGCTGTGATTTTTTTGCTAAGTTAATCACACTGACTGCTAGCGAAATTTCAGGATCAAATAACTCCCCCGTATACAGCTGTTCAATAATTCGACAGCGAATTTGAATATTATTAAACTGACCAGAAAGTGAAATATATGCTGCGTTATGCTGTTCCGGTAACGTAGCAAGGAATTGACTGGAAATAGGCGAATTTTGCTCGACACTTTCATCAATAACTAAAATTGCTTGTTTTGAAAAGCGCAGAATATAATCAATGCGTGCGTGAGCACTTATTTTAGTGACACTGTTATTGTCTTTGGATAAACCAATATTGTTTACTAACGCCGACATACTTCACCTATTCTACGTAAATTTACAGAATTTGTTGAAGGTGTTCCTCATGAACGTCATCGTTAATTTCAGATTTGCCAATAGCGGTGGGAAGAATAAAGCGGAGTTTTCCGGCTAAGTTCTTTTTATCACGACGCATATGGCAAATAAATTCGTCAAAGCCCATATTTTCTGGCGCGACTAAAGGTAAGTCAAACGCTGAAAGTAGTGCTTCAATACGACGAAGATCTGACACTTCAAGCAAATTCATTGCTACTGCTAGCTTAGCAGCAAGTACCATGCCAGTAGCAACAGCTTCGCCATGTAACCAATTACCATAACCTTGATCTGCTTCGATCGCGTGAGCAAAAGTATGACCTAAGTTCAATAGAGCGCGGACACCTGCTTCAGTTTCATCTTCAGCAACAATATTTGCTTTGCATCGGCAACAGCGTTCGATCATTCGCGTTAAGGTTTTAGTTTCACCGGCCTTAATCGCATCAATGTGCTGTTCAAGCCAAGCAAAAAATTCAGCATCACCTAATATGCCGTATTTAATCACTTCGGCCATACCGGCATTAAATTCTCTGGTCGGTAATGTCTTGAGACTCGCAAGATCGATGTATACTGCTTTAGGTTGGTAAAAAGCACCGATCATGTTTTTTCCCAAAGGGTGATTTACCGCAGTTTTCCCCCCGACAGAAGAGTCTACTTGCGACAAAACGGTGGTCGGGATTTGAATAAAATCAATACCACGCTGGTAACAGGCGGCAGCAAAGCCGGTTATATCACCGATCACTCCTCCACCTAAAGCAATAAGGGTGGTGTCTCTACCGTGGTTACCTAGCAATAAATGCGACATTATCCGTTCAAAGTTTGCTAAACTTTTTTCGGCCTCACCATCAGGTAAGATCATTTCATCGATGTCAAAATCTGCAAGGCTAGCTTTGATTTGTGCGAGATAAAGTGGTGCCACGATATCATTACTGATAATGCAAACACGTTTACTGCGGATATGACTAGACAGCAGATCACTATTGGTGAAGAGTCCGCTGTCTATATAGATTGGATAACTGCGTGCGCCTAGTTTAACTTGCAGTAGTTTCATAAGTAGTCGTTTAAAAGTCTAAACGTTCTACTATTTTACTTGCTACTACTTTTGCACTTTGATCATCTGTTTGCACGATAACATCAGCAATTTCTTCATATAACGGATTACGTTCAACAGCTAAGTTTTCAAGTACTGTTCTAGGTTCTTCATCAGTTTGCAGTAGCGGACGACGTCGGTCTCTTTGAGTACGA
>JBFJQB010000204.1:0-5098 GCA_041616855.1 Cognaticolwellia sp.
GGCAAAGCAAATGCTGCCGTATGTAAAGCTTGATTGTAATACTGAAAATCCAGGCCACTAGCTGCTACCCGTTGCGCATCAAAGTCATTAACGGGGTGATGCTTTTTCGTTGCGAAGGTAAAGCTCCACAAGCCGCCAGGGTACGTTAAATTACTAAAAGAATATAAATAACTTTGTGGAAATACCGCATTCAGTACTTTTAATAGCGATTGCTGAATATCCATGGCATACCATGATGACTCCCCTTGCGATACCACAATACCGTCATCGCTTAAGCAGTTAAAAACATCTTGATAGAAGGCTTCGCCAAACAATGGCTGAGCCGGGCCAATTGGGTCGGTGCTATCCACAATAATCACATCAAACTTTTCTTTTGTTTGTTTAACAAACTCAACACCATCGCCAATAATGAGCTGCATTTTTTCGTGGTCTAAGTCTTTTGAGGTTTGTGGAATATGTTGGCGACAGGCTTCCACTACCATAGCGTCAATTTCCACCATAGTGCACTTTTCCACCCCCGTATGGCGCAATACTTCACGAGCGGTACCACCGTCGCCACCACCAATAACTAAAACATTTTTCGGTGCAGGATGAACAAATAATGGCACGTGCGTGATCATGTCATGGTAGGCAAATTCATCGCGCTCGGTCACCATAATTAAGCCATCATTGAGTAGCATTTTACCATGGCCTTTGGTTTCAACGACATCAACGGTTTGAAATTCACTTTTTCCAGAGAAAAGCACTTGCTCTACTTTAAATTTTAACCCTAAAAAGTCTTGAAATTTTTCTTCTACCCATAAATCAGAGTGCATGGTTTTCTCCTGCGATATCAAGCATGGCTGCTGGTGCAAAGGCTTGTTGCGGTAATATATAGTTAGCAAAGCAAACCGAGTAATTATTACTTAAATGTTCCGTTACTCGTGACTTACTGACATAATTGTTTGGAATAAACTCATCGGTTAAGTTAATAAAATCAAAGTCATTAAAGCTCAATAAATCAAATGATTTTGGCGATAATATGCTTAAAAACGTTGCGGTAAGTTCTCTTAAATTGATGTTTGATTCAACACTGACATAGCTACTGTTGGCTTGCGGCGTAACATGAATGGTTAAGTAGCTTTTGCCTTTAATGGCATTAACCGAATAGCCAAAAGGGTCAAAAACAAAATCATCGAGTATGAAATCGCCAATCAATTGATCTAACTGTAAAAACTGACGGATTTCTTCTGCTTTTAAACCAAAAGTGGTAAGCTTTTCAGAGGCTTTTTGGCTAATTTGATAAGCGAGAAATTCATACGTTTTATCGTCGCTTTGTGCTTTAAAGCTACTATTGTCTTGATGGAAAATATAGTTGTGATGGCTGTCTAGTTCACCAAAACGGTAAGCTTTACCTGTGACATACTGCCCCAACAATTTAATGTCGTCACCAAAACTACTCGGCTGAGCATGAGCAAAGTATTCATTTTTGCGTTGATAAATAACCTGTTGAATTTTATCCATGCCGATTTGCTGAATAAAAAACTCCACCGAGTGCACCAAGCGTGTGTTCCCGCAAGTTAATATTAATAAGCGATCATGCCAAACAAACAAACTCGATTCTGAGAGTAAAAATGCTTTACAGTCATCATTGCGAATCGATGATAAAATTTGCGCATTGCAGCATTGAACCAATGCTGTCCAAAAGTCATCATCAATATCATCAAGTAGAGAAAGTAAGGGAGCTTTGATAATAACTTCCGCTTTTTTTTCTGAGCCTTCAAAAAACAAAAACATATCCTCAACGACATAACAGCCAATGCTGCTAGCGTAATTACGTTGCCTAATTAGTGGGCAAAAAAGTGCGCGTATTCTACAAAAAAAAATTTTAATTACAATAAAAAAATCATCTGTTTTTTTGATTAATAAATAATCTAAACGAAATGATAAAAAACACTATACTTTACGATACTTTTCAGCATAATTGCGCTTTTTTAATATTCGCGGATATTGACTGGATAGTGCCAGTGAATAAAGCGTGTGGTTTTTTGCTTATGCAAACTAAAATTTTCGATGTTAATATCAAGCTAAATACAGCTGAAACCGTCTTTGAATGCTCAGAGGCAAGTAAGGGTATATTTAGTAATAGTATTCATTTAATTGGCTTTGAATTCGATGGTACAGCTTGCTTTCGTAAAGGCACAAAAGATGGTCCTAATGCTTTACGTAATGTCTCTGACGGTATTGAGTCTTACTCACCGTATTTAGATGCAGATCTGGCCGACATTAGGTTCTTTGATTTAGGTAATCTGTCAACAACGGTCGCAAAAACAGCTAATGAACAGCAAGATATAGAGCAACAATGGCAAAATGCCAGTGATGACTTTAAGCAACTTTTTGCCAGCATTGATCTAAAAAGCCACCATAGCAAAGTAATCACCTTAGGTGGTGAACATTCTATTTCTTATGCACCAATAACCACCTATTTATCGCAGTTTGTTGACCTGACCGTGGTTCATTTAGATGCTCATGCGGATTTACGCGACGGTTACCTTGGCTTTAAACATTCTCACGCGGCTATTATTCGCCGTATTCATGAGCACTTTGGCCCTGAGCATCAACTTATCCAATATGGCATTCGCTCAGGAACCAAAGAAGAATATCAATGGATGCAAGCGCATAAAACCTTAAAAAGTTCGCGTGCAGAATTTTTACAAACGATAGCAGATATTCCAGATCATCGACCGATATATTTAACCTTAGATCTCGACTACTTTGATCCGAGTTTTTTCCCCGGTACCGGCACACCTGAACCAGGCGGCGAAGATTTTCACTCCTTTGTTAGCTTATGCAAAATATTAAAAAGTAAGAATTTTGTTGGCTGCGATGTGGTTGAGCTTGCGCCCAATATCGACACTACAGGCAACAGCGATGTTTTTGCCGCAAAAGTCGTTCGTGAATTAATACTGTGCATGAAGTAGGATTTAAAATTGAAAAAAACACCTGATAATTGGTCGATTAACGACGCCAAAAACACCTATCGTATTAATCGCTGGGGCAACGGCTATTTTGATATTGGCGAAAGTGGCGATATCAATGTTATACCGCGCTACGACCAACCGAATGTAAAAATTAACTTACGTGAAGTCGTAGAAGAAATGCAAAGTGAAGGCATTCAGTTTCCGGCGGTTGTGCGTTTTCATGATATTTTACGTTCACAAGTTGAATTACTAAATAACACTTTTCGCGATACCATCGCAGAGGCGAATTATCAGGGACAATACTTCGGTGTTTTCCCCGTTAAAGTAAATCAGATGCGTGAAGTTATCGAAGAAATAGTGGATGCGGGTAGCCGTTTCAATTATGGCTTAGAGGCAGGCTCGAAGCCGGAGTTAATTGCTGCATTAGCCTACAACACCAATAAAAACTCGCTGACTATTTTAAATGGTTATAAAGACGAAGAGTACTTACGCTTAGCGCTGTTAGGCTTAAAAATTGAACGCAAAATAATTATCGTTATTGAAAAATTTAGCGAACTCACCACGTTAATTGCACTGGCAAAACAGCTCGATGTAAAACCTATTATCGGTATTCGTGTGAAAATGATGGCGAAAGGCCGTGGTAAGTGGGAACACTCAAGTGGTGAACGCGCTAAATTTGGTTTAAGTATCACGGAAATTCTCAACGCCATCAGTTTGCTTGAAAGCGAAAACCTGATTGATTGCGTTCAATTATTGCATTTTCATATTGGCAGCCAATTAACCGATATTCGAGCCATCAAAGAAGCGGTGCAAGAAGCGTCACTGATTTATAGTAAATTATTTAAACGAGGTGTACTGCTTGAATATGTTGATGTTGGGGGGGGACTCGCGGTTGATTACGACGGCTCTCAATCAACGAATGACTCTTCTTGTAATTATAATCTGGCGGAATATGTTGCTGATATTGTTTATGGCTTTAAACAAAACTGTGAGCTAGAAGGTGTGCCACAACCGCATTTAGTGAGTGAAAGCGGCAGGGCGATCACCGCTCACCATTCTTGTGTGATCACTAAAGTGATTGGCGAAATTCACCCTGGTAGTACTGAGTACGTCACTGAGCCAGCAAGCGATGAACATATTATTGTTGCTAATATGCGCGCATTGGAACTCGATTTGGCGACAGCGGATAAAAAAGTTAACCTGCAAGAAATATATAATGACATTGGCCAGTTAAAATCACAGGCCATGCAGGCTTTTAAATTGGGCATATTTACCCTAGATGAAATTGCCAAAGTAGAAACCATGTATTGGCGCATTCTCAATACGCTAGAAGTACAACTACAGCAAAGTGATTTTATACCAGAAGAGCTTGATGGTATTTCTGAAATGTTATCTTCACAATACTTAGCCAATTTCTCGGTGTTTCAATCGGCCGCTGACTCTTGGGCCATTGATCAAGTTTTGCCGGTGATGCCAATTTCGAGATTAAATGAAAAACCGACTAAATTATGTAGTTTAGTCGATATAACCTGCGATAGTGACGGTAAAATAGATAAGTTTATTGGTGATGAAGTGGTCGCAAAACACCTACCATTACACCAATTAAATCCCAATGAAGATTACTTTATTGGGCTATTTTTAACCGGCGCTTATCAGGACGTTATGGGCGATATGCACAATCTTTTTGGACGCTTGAACGAAGTACATATTTTTAGTTATGACGACGACCCAAAAGATTTTTATATTGAAGAAGTCGTGAAAGGTTCATCAGTTGAAAATGTGTTATCGACAATGCAATACACTCCAGCAATGATGGCGCAAATGGTGAAAAAAGAAATTGATAAACAAATTGCTGTCGGCAACATCAAGCCACGCGAAGGGGTAAATCTTATCGACTTTTATGACGATTGTTTACAAGGTTATACCTATTTAAAATAATCACTGGGCGGGAACAAACTCAGTTTTTTCATCGCTGAGTTTGTTCCATTGCAAAGACGTTGCTTAATGAAAATTAAAGCAACAGTTACGAGGCGATCTCGATACCCAAATTCGATAAACCTTCTTCTAACGCCATCTTTTTGACTTGTAGACAACTCGCTTTGTTTTCGCTTGCAGTGCTTAAAAAATCAAAAAGCTCA
>JBFJQB010000205.1:0-5077 GCA_041616855.1 Cognaticolwellia sp.
GTGGCTTGTATTAGTTTCTTTGACGTTTCAGGCACTGAAATAGACATAAACGGGTTGCCGCCTTTAGCGGTAATATATTCCGCTTGTGCTTCTTCAACGGGGGATGATGGCACCGAGAACGGCAACTTGGTGATAATCACATTAGTGAGGTACTCACCGGGTAAATCTAAACCTTCTGAGAAACTTTGCGTGCCAAATATAATACTCTCTGCACCTTTATCACAAAGCGCTTTGTGGCTTTCAATAATTTTTTGTCGAGACTGCTCGCCTTGCACTAAAATACTTAACTTGTTTATTTCTCGCAGGGCAGTGACCACTTTATCCATTTGCCAATAAGACGAAAACAATACCAGTGTGGCTTTACCGCGCTTGATTTGCGCAGGTAGCTTGGCAATAAGCTCATCGGTGAATTGGTCGGCGCTAGGTTCATATTGCATTTTAGGCACAATTAACTGCGCGTTATTTTGATAGTCAAAAGGTGAGTCCACTTTCTGGTATTGACTGCCATCATCAGTTCTTAAACCCGCTTGGCGGCGAAAATGGTCGAAAGAGTTAAGCGCCAAAATAGTAGCAGAGCATAAAACCGCGCCTTCACATTTTGACCACAGCATGTCTTCTAACGTAAAGCCGACTTCAATGGGCGAGCCGCTAATGAGATAGTCGCTGCGCTTACCTTCAATTTGTTCTAACCAACGCGCCATGGGAGCGCCTTTTTCGCTATCAGTTTTAGCGTACATTTGCCAAAGGGCATTAAAATTTTCTAAACGTTGGATCATAAATCCAGCTTCCGCTAACAAGGGCTCGGCTAAATACATTTGGGTATCGCCATCTTTAACCGATTCCATCAGCATATTATAAAGCTTGTTAAGGTGCGCTAGGCATTTTTTCGAACTTTCGGCTAAATCTTCTGCCCAATTCTTTAAAGATTGTGGAATGATGCCATTTTCAAAACGATATTGTGGTGCTGAATTTTGCGCTTGAAATTTTGCATTATTGCTGGCACTCAAAGGGAAATAAACACTGCGATTATTGTCAATTAAACTCAATACTTTTTGCATGTCGGTCAAAATATCTTGGCAATCATCGGCTAATTTTATTGACGGAGAAATCGCGCTGTTCGATTTTACCAGTTTGGCGATTTTATCACCGGTTTCTTGCAACTTTCCAAGCCAGTCAATGGCTCCCTTGATGGTTAGATTCGCGCTTGAGTGGTCACGCGTTACCTTTGGCAGGTGATGTGCTTCATCAATTATGTAGAAAGTGTCTTCAGGTGCAGATAATATTCTCCCGCCACCGAGCTCTAAATCGGCCAGTAATAAACTGTGGTTTACCACCACCACATCTGCTGCTTCCATGGTCTCTCTGGCTTTATGAAATGGGCAATGACTATGCTCGGATAAGTGCTTTAAACAGCTATGTTTGTCAGCTTGAATTTGTTGCCAAATATGATGGTTAATTGGCTCAGGCCAAGCGTCAATATCACCAGGCCATGTGTTGTCATTGAGCGCTTTGTGCATATTGTTTAAGGTGCGAATATCACTCGCTTGCGGTTTTTCTGCAAAAGTAAATCCGGCCTGTGGACTGTCGTCATTGGCAACCGCCATTGCCAGTTTTTGTCGACAAACATAGCGCTGCCTGCCTTTTGCCAAGGTAAAATTAAAGTCTAAACCGCTGTGTTTTTTCAAAAAAGGTAAGTCTTTATCTACCAATTGCTCTTGAAGCGCTACGGTGGCAGTGGCGATGCAGACTTTTTTATCTCGACTTAGCGCTAACGGAATAGAGCCTAAGGCGTAAGCTAAAGACTTACCGGTACCCGTGCCCGCCTCAATGGTGATAATTTTTCGCACTTTGTCGTAATCACCAGCCAGCGTTTTGGCAATTTCAGCAATCAAGAAGGTTTGTTGTTTACGAGGATTAAAGTTGGTTAGGTTTTCACCTATGGCCTTATAGGAGCTTCTAATAACTTGTTTAATTTTATCGCTTAACATAGCGGCTGTAGTTTCCTATCGACAATAGATGATTTACACTGCTGTATATATTAACAGTTTGTCGTGACCAATTAGAACCATTAATGCAACTTTCTACTGAACAATTAACGCAAAACTCAAAGTTGTTAGCTGACAACCGTGGATTTTTATTGACCCGCAGTGCGCGGGATCGCAATAATCATATTGAACTTAACTTGTGGTTAAAAACACCACAAGGTGCGGTGCAGTTAGTGGTGAGCGATGAACGTGCGGTTTTTTTCGTTGAAGTATCATCGGCTAAGCAGGCAAAAGAAATTTTATCCAAACAAAAGATTGCCCTTGATGAAATAAAAGCGGTAAAACTAAAAGCCTTTAACCAAGTGGATGTAGTCGCGCTTTATTTTTTAACCCTACGTGAGTTTTATCAAGCGCGTGAAGCTCTAAAATCCCAAGGGGTTAAATGTTATGAAGATGATATAAGACCCGATGACCGCTTTTTGATGGAACGCTTTATTACCGCCGATATTGCTTTTGCCGCTGAACAAGTTCCTATAAACTTTGCCGCTAAGTCACCTTATCGGCGCTTTGAGCAGGTTAAATGTAAGCGTATTGATAAAGCGCTGCAAAGTGACATTGAGCTCACCACAGTATCTTTAGATATTGAGTGTTCGATGTCAGGCGAGTTGTATTCTATCGGTTTATACAGTGAACATTGCCAACAAGTATTGATGATTGCCAATCAGGTAGAAATAGCCCGCGAGCAACAAGCCAACCCTGAATGTGATATTGATATTGTTTGGCAAGCAAATGAAAAGCAGCTTTTAGAAACGTTACTGGTTTGGTTTAGTCAGCACAATCCCGATATTGTTATCGGTTGGAATGTCATCAACTTTGATTTTAACTTACTGCAAGAGCGGTATGACTTACATGGACTTAAGTTTACTATCGGCCGCGATGGTCAAACGCCTTATTGGCGCAAAAATTCTGCCAGTGAGCAGCAGTTTATTGAAATTAATGGCCGGGTGGTACTCGATGGTATCGACTTGTTAAAAACTGCTACCTACAACTTTCCTAGCTTTTCACTCGACAATGTCGCGCATACCTTACTAGGCATTGGCAAAAAAGTGACGGATGTTGATAACCGTGTACAAGAAATTACCGATAATTTTCATCACAATAAAACCGCACTCGCACGCTATAACTTAGAAGATTGTCGCTTAGTACGGTTGATTTTTCAGCATACGCAATTATTAGAATTTGCCATGCTTAGGGCGCAATTAACCGGATTAGCCATTGACAGAATAGGAGGATCAGTCGCCGCTTTTACTAATTTATATTTACCCAAATTACACCGCAGTGGCTATGTTGCGCCAAACATGGGCGACGGTGACCAAGGCTTTGAGTCGCCAGGTGGTTTTGTCATGGAGTCGACCCCAGGGCTTTATCAAAATGTACTGGTATTGGACTTTAAAAGCCTATATCCGAGCATTATTCGCAGTTTTAATATTGACCCTATGGGGTTAATTGAAGGCTTAAAGTCGCCTGAAACAGCTATAGCAGGTTTTGATGGCGCTTATTTTTCAAGAGAACAGCACTTTTTACCTGATATTATTACCGAGCTTTGGAAAGAGCGAGATAAGGCAAAAGCCGATAAAAATGCCGCCTTGTCACAAGCCATCAAAATTATCATGAATTCATTTTACGGTGTTTTAGGTTCAACCGGTTGTCGATTTTTCGATCCGCGCTTATCCGGCTCTATTACCAAACGCAGTCATAGTATATTAAAAACCACTAAAGCGTGGATTGAGGCGAAAGGCTATCAAGTAATATATGGCGATACGGATTCGATATTTGTTCATGTTGGCGATGAACAAAGCGCTGCAGCGAGTAGAGCGCTTGGCAAAAGCTTACAAGATGATATTAACCAACAATGGCAGCAATTTTTGCTAGAGAAATTTAATATCGTCAGCGAGCTTGAAATTGAATTTGAAACCCATTTTAGTAAATTTTTAATGCCAACCATCCGTGGCCAAGACATTGGCACGAAAAAGCGTTACGCAGGTTTAGTGCAAAAGGGCGATCAGCAACACTTAATTTTTAAAGGCTTAGAGAGTGTGCGCACCGACTGGACTGAGCTTGCTAAACAGTTTCAGGGTACTTTATATAGGAAAGTTTTTAATAATGAACCTGTTGCTGATTACATTAAGCAAATGGTCGCGGATACGTTAGCGGGAAAGCATGATCATCTACTTTATTACCGTAAACGTTTACGCAGAAAACTGGATCTTTACGTTAAAAATGTGCCACCACATGTTAGAGCTGCACGCTTAGCCGATGAGATATATCAGCAACAGGGCAAGCCGTTAAAGTATCAAAATAAAGGCTGGATTGAATATGTGATGACCACTAATGGCCCGCAAGCTAAAGGCTGTCAAAACGCGGCATTAGATTATCAATTATATATCGACCGACAGTTAATGGCAGTAGCCGATGCTATTTTACCTTTTATCAATACAAGCTTTGATGAGATCACCAATAGCCAAATGAATTTATTTGATCTGTAATGCGGGCACGTTTAATAGGGCTAGATGAAATGGGCGCGCGTAGTCATGTTATTAATACAGCTCATCACTAAGGTATAACAAAATAAAGCGTGCTTCTTGCACTAAAGCAGGCTATAAATATTACAGATGGCTAGATAGCTAGAATATTTTCTCATAACGAATCATTAGCATTGAAAAGGCTGTAGCGTTTTAGCTTTTCATCAACAGATATACAAACATAAATTCAACCGCGGAATGTCACCTTGAGATGAAAAAAGAAACCAAACTCATTAATGCTGGCCGAAAAAAACAATGGACACGTGGTGTGGTGAATCCACCAGTTGAGCGGGCTTCTACGGTAGTATTTGATTCTGTTAAAGAAATGAAGCATGCAACAGCAAATAAAAACAAGCAGGTGTTGTTTTATGGCCGGCGGGGAACGTCAACGTCATTTGCTTTTTGCGATGCCATGACCGAACTTGAAGGCGGAGCAGGGTGTGCAGTGTATCCATCAGGTACAGCGGCCATCACCAATGCCATTCTTGCCTTTGTTAAAACCGGCGATCA
>JBFJQB010000206.1:0-5022 GCA_041616855.1 Cognaticolwellia sp.
ACATAGTTGGTTACCTGATGCACATACACAAGCCCCTACCGCAGGCAGTGTCTTATTGGCCGGTGTATTATTAAAAACTGGCGCCTATGGCTTAATTCGCTTTGTTATTTTCCTCTTCCCACAAGCCAGTGTCGAATTTGCACCCATAGCCGCAACATTAGCCGTGGTAAGTATTGTCTATGGCGCTAAAATGGCCTTTGCTCAACAAGATTTCAAACGTTTAGTCGCCTATAGCAGTATTAGTCATATGGGCTTTGTGATGCTGGCGTTGTTTGCTTTTAATAACATTGCTTATCAAGGCGCTATCATTACCATGATTGCTCATGGCTTAAGCAGTGCGGCCTTGTTTTCGTTAGCAGGAATGATTTATCAGCGTATACATAGCCGGAATTTAGCCGATATGGGCGGTTTTTGGCATAGTGCTCCTCGTATGGGCGGATTTGCTTTAGCCTTTGCTGGTGCAGCTTTTGGATTACCTGGCTTGGCAAACTTTATCGGGGAATTTTTTAGCCTAGTAGGAAGCTTTCAAGTGATGCCTGAATTTGCCATTATCGCGGCGTTGGGTCTTATTGGCTCGGCTATTTATGGCATGGTGCTGTTTCAATCAAGCTTTCAAGGCAGCGCAAAGCAAGAGGTTAATGATTTACAGGTTAGGGAGCTCATTATTTGTGGCTCGTTATTATTGATGTTATTGGCAATTGGCTTATATCCAACGCTATTGCTTCAGTTCTCATTTGGAGTCTAAGGTGATGATGTCTTCTATTGCGAATAGCCCACAACCTTTAATTACCATGATGATGGCAGGGGCAATTTTGCCGCAACTTATCATTGCTTTTGGCATTACGTTAGCGTTGTTATTGGTGGCGTGGAGACGATCACAACGCACGATTGCATTGTTCACCGGGCTGGTACTGTTGATGGCTTTGTTAGCGAATGTCAGTTTGCTAGCAACACAGCCAATACAAGTAACACAGCTGTTAAAAGTTGATGTTTATAGTAGCTTTGCCTTGAGCTTGATCCTGATTTCAGCTTTAGTGTCATTAAGGATGAGCTACAGTTTTCTTAAAGTACATATAGAAGTACATGATGAGTATTATTTACTGCTGTTGCTATTGGTACTCGGCGCGGGAGTTCTGGTGACGAGTGACCATTTCGCTAGCCTCTTTCTAGGCTTTGAACTATTAAGCATCAGCTTGGTTGGCTTAGTCGGATATCATCGAGAAAGTCAATACAGTGTTGAAAGTGGTTTTAAATATTTAGTGTTAAGTGCGACTGCATCGAGTTTTATGTTGCTGGGTATTGCCTTTATTTATAGCATTAGCGGTGATATGAGTTTTAATGGCGCTATTTCTAGCACGGTAAATCACCAACAAAGCTTAAGTGTAATGTTGCAATTAGGGTTGCTGTTATTTGTTTCAGGCATTGCGTTTAAATTGTCAATTGCCCCGTTTCATTTCTGGACACCTGACGTTTATCAAAGCGCGCCTACGCCGATAACTATGTTAATGGCGACCGTATCAAAAGTTGCGATGTTTGTGGTATTGCTCAAGTGTATTGTGGCGCAGCGCTACTTGTTACTAGAAAGCTTTCAATTATTTTTACAGATATTTGCCGTTATTTCGATGTTGCTGGGCAATATCATGGCGCTTAAACAGCGAAACTTGAAGCGATTACTGGCTTATTCATCGATAGCACACATGGGCTATCTGCTGATTGTGATTATTGTTACATCAGAGCAAAGCTTAGCGTTTACCTGGCAAAGTAGTTTATTTTATTTAGCTGCCTATACTGTGGCTAATTTGTCGATTTTTGTGATTATTGCGTTACTTCAACATCAAAACATAAATGCGCCTTTCCAAGAAGATATTTCTTTGACTGATTTAAAAGGCTTGTTCTGGAAAGCTCCGAATTATGCACTGTTGATGATATTGGCGGTGTTGAGCTTAGCCGGTATTCCGTTAACCATGGGCTTCATTGCTAAGTTCTATATTTTAAGCCAAGCGACTATTGCCCATGCATGGTGGCTAATTACTGCGCTAATTATTGGCAGTGGTATTGGTCTAGCTTATTATCTGCCGATGATCTTCAAAATTTTTGCCACCGCCCCGATAACCCCTCATCCAGTAAAGGTCGCTAAAACACATGTTATCGAGCAAGTGCTGGTGTATAGCTTGGTGGTTGTTAGTTTAGCTTTTGGTATTTTACCGGAATATATTAACCAACTGATTAACACTTAATGGCTTTAAGCAAGTTGACTAATTATTTGTTATTTGAACCAAAAACTATCCTTACTGTAGGTTTCCTTGTCAGCAATTATGCCTAAGTTGTTCATAAAATTGCCTTTTATTTTATGGCGTGAATTTTGATTGTATTGCACATGACAATTAAAATACTTTATGTTCTACAAGGGAATAGACCGATGAAATTAGCTCAATTATTAACCTTTATCACTGCTGCCACATTATTAAGTGGTTGCATTGTGGTCGCCAATCCGTCACACGCCAATTATCATAGCCAACAAAAGTTAATGATAGATGCCGACATGCTAACCACACTGGATGTTGAGGCAGGAGCAGGCTCATTAACTATTTCGGGCTCTGATGCAGTTTCTGAAATTACACTCGTTGCCGATATCTATACCGACAGTCGAAGCCGTGATAACTATCAACTGGAATTAACTGATTCAGGGCAAAGCGCATTTATCGTGGCAAAAATTAACAGTGGTGGTTTCTGGCAGGGTGATTCAGCACATATTGATATAAAGGTCACAGTACCAAGTCACTTGATGTTGAAAATTAATGATGGCTCGGGCTCGACAAAGATAAGTAATATTAATGCTGCTGTGACTGTAAAAGATGGCTCTGGCGATTTAAGCTTAAAAACCATCAAGGGTGACCTCGATATTAATGATGGTTCAGGTAGCCTATATTTGAGTGACGTTATTGGCAATGTCGCTATTGTTGATGGCTCAGGAGGCATAGAAATTAACGATGTTGATGGGAATCTTGATATTGACGACGGCTCAGGCAGTATTATTGTTAAAGGGATATCAGGTAGCGCAATGTTTGAAGATGGCTCAGGTGATTTAACCGTTAGGAAGGTGGATGGGATTGTCACCATCAATGATGGCTCCGGCGGTATTGATATCGAGCAAGCCGGTGGCTTAAAAATTATAGAAAGTGGCTCAGGCGGTTTACGTGTTAGACAGGTCAAAGGTGGCTTTGAAATAGACAGTTAAGCAAGCTGGTCTTAGTCATCCGATGAGATTAAAAGCAGCTTAAAGTTATCTTTTTAGGTGTTTTAAGCTGTTTTTGAAGTTAAATTAGCTTAAATAGATATTATTGCTTGTATAAAATTACCGCATCTGTATAATGCGCGCCTCTGTAATCGAGAATCGAAACGCTCCAAAGTGAGCTTAGATAATTACAGAATTTTTTAAATGAGTGGGGTATATCCGCCCAATAGACTTGCCCAGTTAACTGTTCAAAGTTAACGTAATGAATGTGCCTTAAGTCTTCCTGGTGGTTTCCTCGTATATGTACGTAGGAATTTTGGCGTTTCGCCGGTTTCTACCATGAGAAGACAAAAATTATATGACTGATCTTAACAATGCCTCTGTAGGCTTTGACGCCCTTGGTTTGCCTGAAAACTTAGTATCTGCTGTAAAAGCACTAGGTTTTGAAACATCAACGCCAATTCAAGCGCAAACAATTCCCCCTTTACTTGCTGGTAAAGATGTACTTGGTGAAGCACAAACAGGTACGGGTAAAACCGCTGCTTTTGGTTTACCTGCACTAGCAAAAATTGATGTAACTATTCGTAAGCCACAATTAATGGTGCTAGCACCAACGCGTGAATTAGCGATTCAAGTAGCAGAAGCGATTGAGACTTTTGCAAAAGACATGAAAGGTTTACGTGTTGCTACCTTATATGGTGGTCAATCGTACCAACCACAATTTCAACAATTAGAGCGCGGCGCTCAAGTGGTTGTTGGTACGCCTGGTCGTTTAATGGATCACTTACGTCGTAAGAGCCTTAAATTAGCTAACTTATCATTTTGTGTGCTTGATGAAGCTGATGAAATGTTAAACATGGGCTTTTTAGAAGACATTGAGTGGATCCTTGAACACTTACCAAAAGAAACACAAATGGCATTGTTTTCTGCAACTATGCCTGCGCAAATTCGTAAAGTAGCAAACCGCTTTTTGAAAAACCCTGAGCACATTAAAGTGGCGGCAGTGAAAAAAGAAAAAGCAAACATTACGCAATACGCATGGAAAGTTAGCGGTATTAACAAAATGACCGCATTGGAACGTATAGCTGAAACTTTTGATTACGATGCCATGATCATTTTCGTACGAACGCGTAACGATACTATTGAAGTTGCTGAAAAATTAGAGCGTGCTGGCTATGCTTCTGTTGCCTTAAATGGTGATATGAACCAAGCACAGCGTGAACGTACAGTTGACCAACTTAAGTCTGGCGTATCTTCAATTCTTGTTGCTACTGATGTTGTTGCACGTGGTCTTGATATTCCACGTATTTCATTAGTTATCAACTACGACTTACCAGGTGATAATGAAGCTTATGTTCACCGTATTGGTCGTACAGGCCGTGCAGGTCGTAGTGGTACGTCAATATCATTTGTACGTCCACGCGAAATGTATTCTTTACGTCATTATGAGCGTTTGACTTCAGGTACGGTTGAAATGTACGACTTACCAAATATTCAAGAAATTGGTAAGGCGCGTATTGAACGTACACGTACTGAATTAGCTAGCGTTGTTGCCGATAAAGAATTAACCGCAATGCGTGAAATTATTGAAACAATGGCCAATGAGTCAGAACTTTCAATGATCGACTTAGCCGCTGCTTTACTTTATCAAAAACAGTTGAAGCAACCTTTACAACCAAAAGAAGATCCAAAACCTCGTCGTGATGCACGTGAAAGAAATGATCGTGACGGCAAAGGTCGCAGTGATGCTCGTGGTGGTCGTAATGATGCTCGCGGTGGCCGTGATG
>JBFJQB010000207.1:0-5019 GCA_041616855.1 Cognaticolwellia sp.
AGCATTATCATCGCAAATTTTGCTGTCTTATGGACTTTAAGCGCTACTGAATTACCACAGCAAGATGAAAAGCTTCATCAGGGCGTAGCAAGTTGTGCCGCCAGTATGTGTCATGGTTCTGTTATTCCGCGTGATGGTAGTTACGTACTACAAAACGAGTACATTATTTGGAGTCGTGCAGATGCACACTCACAAGCTTTTCAAACCTTGTTATCGCCTGAGTCGAAAAGAATAGCGAAAAAACTGGGGTTGAAAAATGCAGCTACCGCTGGTGTTTGTTTAGATTGTCATAGTGATAATGTCAAACCTGAACATCAAGGTGAAAAGTTTCAATTAAGCGATGGTGTTGGTTGTGAAGCCTGTCATGGTGGAGCTGAGGATTATATCAGTAGCCATACCAACACCGCCGTCAGCCGAGAAGAAAATATAGCTAAAGGTCTGTTTCCTACTGATAAACCTAAGCCCCGCGCAAAGCTTTGTTTGTCCTGTCATTTAGGTAATAAGAATAAGCAGGCCACTCACGAGATTATGGGAGCAGGGCACCCTAGATTAGCGTTTGAACTCGACACTTTTGGTATTTTACAACCCTTACATTATGTCGTCGATGAGGATTATATAACACAAAAATGGGCCGGTGATAATTACGTCACTTGGGTTTATGGCCAGCTTGAAGCGAGTAGAGCAACATTAACGTTACTAGCAGAAAAGTTGGTCAATAACTCGTCATTATTTCCTGAGTTATCACTGTTTGACTGTCATGCTTGTCATCATAATATGTCTGATTTGAAATGGAGCGAAAATAAAGGACAAGGCTTTAAACCTGGAACTGTGCGACTAAATGACGGTAATTTTAAAATGTTGATGATTATTGCCGCAAGTACCGGACATAGTGAAAAATTACATCAACATTTAACCGAGATTAAAAATACGCTAAATCATAAGGATAGCTTGAACATTGCAATAGCCAAGGTAATGGCAGATATTGATATTATTGAAAGTATTTTAGTGCAACAAACATTAATACAGCGAAAAATATCGGCAACCACAGCGTTAACTAAAATATTACATAGCGGCGTTAATGGTGAGCTTTCTGATTATATAGCCGCAGAACAAGCGGTGATGGCAATAGATTTATTATATGACTTTATAGGTGAAAAACACCGTTTTGAAGAGGACATTTCGGCGTTATTTGATATTGTTGCAAACGATGAAAATTACAATGAAGCTTTGTTTTCTAAGCAATTAAAGAAAATGAACTTACGGATGGCACAATAACAAAACTGTATCGTTACAATATTATCTTAGTGATACACTTATCGGTCCTTTAGGCTACATTGACGTTAGTATTCGAATTTTTAACTTAATACAAAATGACAACTGGTATATAGAACAAATGAAAATTGAGTAGGAGTTAGTTACTTATACTAATGTATAAGGCATCATAAGTAACTAGCAGCAAAGAAAATCTTAAATTTTAACCATTTATTAAGTAGGGCTGATATGAAGGTAAGGTTTTATGGTACTAGAGGTTCATGTCCTTCTCCGGGAAAAGATACTGTTAAATACGGCGGCAATACGGCATGTACTGTTGTTGAGGCGGATGATGGTAAAAAGCTTATTTTGGATGCAGGTACAGGCATTCGTAGATTAGGCGATGAATTAGTCGAGCAAAATGAAGATATATATTTATTGATAACACATAATCATTTTGATCATATACAAGGGTTTCCATTTTTTAAACCAGCCTTTCAACAGCATAGGCATATTTACATCTATCCAGCAATTACTGACCCTAATGAACCTAAGGCTATTGTTGAGCAAATGCATGGTAGCTACTCCCCCATTGCTAATAATATGCTGCAGGCAGACATACAATTTCAATTCCCCAACTGGCAGCAACAACCAATATTAATTAATGGCTTTAGTGTAACTAGACAGCCAATAAATCACCCCAATGGTGGTATGGCGTATCTAATTGCTTGTGATGACAAAACAGTTGCCTACGTTACTGACAATGAATTAAATTTTCCAACCCCAGTCGTAACTATTCCAGAGTGGATTAACTTTGTTAAAGATGTCGATTTATTGATACACGATGGACAATACATAGCATCGGATATGCCGGTAAAATTAGGCTGGGGCCATTCATTGATTTCAGAGAGTTTGGAGCTAGCCATGCAAGCTAAGGTGAAAAATTTAGCCATTTATAGTCATGATCCGGAAAGAACGGATAGTGAACTTGATCAGTTGCAAGATGAAATCAACAATATGAATCAGACAGTAAAAGCTTTTTTAAGTATGGAAGGCCAATCAATACAATTGTAGGGCATTTTTTACCATTGCTATAATCCTCACTTTACATAGGAATAAGCATCTAGCTGTTTAGATATACAAACTATAAGGAATACCTTTTTGCTGGTTTACTTATTTGTTCTTTTATGACCTTTTTCAGCTCATAAAAGCCGGATATATAGCAAATATTAGCCCACTTTGATGGTATATTTTTCAAGATTAGGCTTAGACAGCGCTTAATGAGAGAAACCTAACCTATCAAGCTATTTATATTATTGATAAAAATAGCTTAGCTGTTGAAGGCTGTTGGACATGGTCTGTCGAAAACAAGTTGGTTTAGTTAATAAACTATCAGTAGCAGGCATAGCAGTTGTAGAAGTTTGTCTTAATTTCAGTTTTACAATTGCTACGCTAGTTAAATGACTTGTTATTGTGGAGCGGACTGAAATTTTTTCCATACTGACAAATAAGTAGCAGTCATAAAGCACTGTTGGAAGATATGTTGGAACATTGCTAAACCAAAGAGACTTAAGCTGGAGTTTTAATGAACCTAACCACTATGTTTACCGCAAGTATTATTTCGGTCGCTTTTTTAATTACTGCTGCGCTATTAAGAGCGTTTTCGCCAGGTAATAATAGCCAAATAAAGCGCGTGGCCTATTTTTGTTTAATGTATTTATTAACCGTGGTTTATTTGCAATTTGCAGATTTTTACTCTTGGATCGAAGTTACTGAAATTGTTGGCAATCTTGCTTTTTTAACTGGCTGGATCACTATCGTTGAATTGTCTCTAATTATATTATTTAAACTGGCTTTACCAAAGCTTGGACAACATCCCCCGTCAATAATTGGTGATTTATTCTTAGGCTTATCCATCATCATTTTGATTGGATTAACTTTACGTAATTTCGGTGTTGATACTGCAAGTATCGTCACAACGTCAGCCGTAGTTACTGGCATATTAGCTATAGGCTTGCAGGCAACACTGGGTAACATTATTGGTGGTGTTGCCTTACAACTTGACCGCTCAATTAAAATTGGCGATTGGATACAACTTGAAAATGGCAATCAAGGTAAGGTGCAAGAAATTAGGTGGCGACATACGGTGATTCAAACACGAGATTGGGATACGATTATTGTGCCAAATTCGTCATTATTATCGGCAAATATCACTATCTTAGGTAAACGGGTAGGAGAACCGATACAACACAGGATGTGGGTATATTTTAATGTTGATTTTCGTACTAGCCCATCTTATGTAATCGAAACCGTTGAAAAAGCCTTACAAGCCCCCCCTGAAATTTTAAATGTCGCTAAAACCCCGTCGCCGAATTGCATCTGTCTTGACTTTTCAAGTGATAATCGCGACAGCTATGCACATTATGCTGTGCGTTATTGGCTAACCGAAATTAATGATGATGACCCAACGAGTTCTTTAATAAGACGTCGTTTATATGCGGCGTTGCAACGCGCTAATATCCCGCTTGCAATCCCCGCTTCACAGCTATTTATTGATAATGATAATAGCGACCGCAGAAAACGTAAAAATCAAAAAGATATTGAAAAAAGAGTAGAAGCATTAAAAGCAGTAGGTTTCTTATCGGTATTAACTGAAGAAGAATATATGCAGTTGGCTAAATCACTTCAACCTGTGCTTTATTCTCAAGGTGAAAATATTATGATCCAGAATGACCAAGCCGATTGGTTGTACATTTTAACTGATGGTCGTGCTGAGGTTTGGGTCGATTCGGCTAAAAAACAAAGTAAAGTAGCCGATATTACAGCCCCCACTTTTATTGGAGAAATGGGGTTGATGACGGGCGCACCAAGAAGTGCCACGATTGTGGCAAGTACTGACGTCTATTGTTACCGATTACACCGAAATGATTTTCAAGGAGTTATTTCAAAAAGGCCTAATATTATCGAACAAATATCTACGGTATTGGCGAAACGAGAAGTAGAAACACAGACAATTAAGGAGCAATTAAATAAAGAGGCAAAAAACCAAAAAATAGAAGAAGCTTCTGTGCATTTGTTCACTAAAATCAGCACGTTTTTTGGTTTAGATTAATAACGGCATGACTAAATCATCAAGCTTTTATCAAAATTAAGTTTGCTGTGCACAAGTTACTGTTGGTATTAATTAAGATGATGAATAAACACGGTTTTAATAAGGTGGTGGACGATACTGGGCTTGAACCAGTGATTCGACGCGGGTGGTAAAGAGTAGAAGGTGCTTTGAGTTTAAATTGAGTGATTATTTATAAAAGTTTTATAAAATGGTGGACGATACTGGGCTTGAACTAATGATTCGGCGCGGGTGGTAAAGAGGAGAAGGTGCTTTGAGTTTAAATTTAGTGATTACATAAGCTTTTTATAAGATGGTGGACGATACTGGGCTTGAACTAGTGATTCGGCGCGGGTGGTAAAGAGTAGAAGGTGCTTTGAGTTTAAATTGAGTGATTATTTATAAAAGTTTTATAAAATGGTGGACGATACTGGGCTTGAACTAGTGATTCGGCGCGGGGGGGCAAAGAGGAGAAGGTGCTTTGAGTTTAAATTGAGTGATTATATAAGATTTTTATAAGATGGTGGACGATACTGGGCTTGAACCAGTGACCCCCGCCTTGTAAGGGCGGTGCTCTCCCAACTGAGCTAATCGTCCATTTTGGTTTTACTTCTATATGGCATAGAAGTGGTGGACGATACTGGGCTTGAACCAGTGAC
>JBFJQB010000208.1:0-4984 GCA_041616855.1 Cognaticolwellia sp.
AGGCCATTAACCACCATTGGTAAGCACAGTTGGCCCCAGCAATTTTTAGAGCTGTGTAGCATTCACAATCCGTTCACTCATGCCAACGCTAGCTACCCGCAAGTCAATATCGAACAAATATTACAAGCCCGTGTTGATGTCATTATTCAACCGTTTGCAAAAAAACAAGTTGATAAAAACGCTTACAATTGGCAACAATGGCCAATTTTACCCGCCGTTAAACACCAACAAATTATCACCTTAGATGCTGATATCATTCATCGTATGACTACGCGCAGCTTAAGTGCCCTACTCGATTTATGTCAGCAAGCAGAACAAAGTCGACAATACTACCAAAAATTCTCAGGGCCTTAGTTTTCAAGTACTCCCCTATAGAGCCATACGCTACTATCGCTATCGTGGTTTATCATCATGTAGGTGTGAATATCAAGGTGTGGTTAACGAGATGACAAAGAACGCCTTGATAACAATGATATGCAAGTAGCTACTTAGTGATTGTCGGTAACATAATAACTGACCGTTCATCCTGAACATCGTCATTCTTTCACATGACTTGTATGGACACATTAATGTCGTGATGCCATGGGGGCAATGAACGCCCCCTATGATCATGACATTGCGGCAAGGATGTCGGTACTTAGGTTATGTCTGGAACTAATAACCTGACCGTTCATGCTGAACATAAAATGTTTTTATGCACTTGGCATTTTTTACAGATACTATTAAACACAAACCCTATTTAACGTGGTATCTACTTCTGCCGCGGTATATTGTTGCATTTCAGCTAACTCTGACACTGATAATAAGCTGGCATTGAGCTCTCGGCTTAACTTAACCACCATTGACATATTGTCGTTTATCGATGCGGTCGAGTGCTGCTGCTCAGTAGTACCTTGCGCAATTTGTGAGGTTAATGTGTCTACTTCAGTAAATACTTGGCCAATTTGGTCAAGTGCATCCACAACTTCCGCGGAATGAGTCAAACTCTCACGTGAAAGGCTTTGACCACGACTAATGGCGTTAACCGCATTCGTCGACTTTTCTTGCAAGCCTTCAACCATAGCGTGAATTTCAACCGTAGATTCTTGTGTACGATGTGCTAAGGCTCGCACTTCATCAGCAACAACCGCAAAACCTCGGCCTTGTTCGCCTGCTCGCGCCGCTTCAATAGCCGCGTTTAAAGCCAATAAATTGGTTTGATCGGCAATACCACGAATAACTTCTAACACTGAACCTATGCGAGAACATTCTTCTTGTAACAAGGCTAAATCAGCGGCCATTGACGTCACTTCATTATCAAAGTCTTCAATGGTATGTTGGCTGGTATTTGAGGCGCTAGTCCCTTGAGCCAGAATAGCTAACACTTGGCTCGTTGTTTCACTCACCTGTATCGCGCTACCTGAAAGTGTGGTTGAAGTTAACGCCACTTGATCAATCGAATTGGCCATTTGTTCAATTTGCTTTGCCGATTCGTCAACCGCCTCAACCGAACCACTCATTTGAGCGGCTAGTGATGCTGACCCCTGCCTTAATGTATCTGACTCGTTGCGAATTTCGCGGATCACATCAGCTAAATTAGCAATAAACCTTGCTAAACTATTGGCAACTTTTGCTAAATCGTCATTATTATTATCTTTGAGTAATTTTGTTGGCGCTTCATCAACACTCGCCACTTGATCAATATATTGCTGCAATTTTTCCAGTCGTTGAGTCAGTTTTTTCTGAACATATAAGTAACCGCACACTACTTGTGCAGTCACCATCCCTAATAATATTACCAACGTTGTGGTTTGGCTAAGGTTATTGCCCAGAGAAGCAATCGCAATTACGCTAATAATGCCAATTAAAAAAATCGGGACTAACAATTTGATACTGAGGCGGTTTGACATCTTTTTTCCAAATACTTAGTTATTGTAATTTATTGTATTCACTTCGTTGTAGCAGCTGAACAACTATGTTTTATTTTGATAGGGCTCGAACTTATAAATAAATTACATGCTATTGTGCTATTTTACTATCTGTTTTTTGACTGAAGCGAAAAAAATCCATGACAAAAAATCACTTACCAATAATTTTCACTAATAAGGATAAAATATGACTATCAGCATGATGTTTATCATTGTAATTGCCCTTGGCTCTGTTATCGCGGGGATATTATTATTAAAGCAATCAGCCAAAAAGTTTAAGCTAACTGACGAACAACAAAAAAAAGTAGCGAGCAGAAAAGCTGAACAACTGAAAAAAGATCAAGAACAAGATCAGTAAAATTAGTCGATATAGACTTAATTTCGGTAAATGGTTTGAATCAAATGATATCCAAACTTAGTTTTAATCGGGCCGTGAACTTCTAATATCGCTTTCTTAAAAACAACATCATCAAACGCCTTGACCATTTGCCCACGTTTAAATTCCCCTAAATCCCCGCCTTTTTTACCTGATGGACAAGTTGAGTTTTTCTTTGCTATTTGTGCAAAATCAGCGCCTTTAGCAATTTTAGCCTTTAATTCTTGCGCTAATTTTTCACTCTTTACTAGAATATGACGTGCGCACGCAGAAGCCATATTATTCTCCGATTCGTTGTTGATGCTGCCATTATAACTAATAATTTAACTGGCAAAATAAATATTTTTGCTTGCAAAGTAACGTCAACGTTGAAAGCTAAGACCAGTTTTTTCTTTACTTGTTAGCACAACAACTTAAAATCACGGTATATTTTCCTTAGTTGTTTTCTATCATGAGTTCAATACAGCATTTATTTGACAATAATCAAAAATGGTCAGATCAGGTAAAACAAGAAAGCCCTGATTTTTTCAAAAACTTATCTGAGCAACAAAATCCGGATTATTTATGGATCGGTTGTTCTGACTCTCGTGTGCCAGCAAATGAATTACTCGGCATGCAACCGGGAGAGGTGTTTGTGCACCGAAATATTGCTAACCAAGTTATTCATACCGACTTAAATTGTCTTTCCGTTATTCAATATGCCGTTGATGTCTTAAAAATAAAACACATTATTGTTTGCGGTCATTATGGCTGTGGTGGTGTGATTGCTTCTTTAGATGATCAAAGCCATGGTTTAATTGATAATTGGCTACATCATATTAAAGACGTTTATCGTTTTCATAAAGCACGCTTAGATGCGGTAACAGACAAAAATGAACGGGTAAAGTTGCTATGTGAATTAAATGTTATTGAACAAGTGGCTAACGTATGTAACACCACCATCTTAAAAAAAGCTTGGGAAATAAATCAAGATGTTACCGTGCATGGCTTCATTTATAATTTACAAGACGGTATTTTAAAAGATTTAAAAGTATCGGTTGACAGTAATAAATAATTTTCGCCAAACGCTTATAAGATAAAAAGGCTGAACTTGCATTGCAGGCTCAGCTTTTTTATATAATTAATTTTATTGAAAATAAGCAGCATTTGGCTAACGTTTCATTATCTCCATGCTAGGTCTATAATGAAAAAAACTTCATGGAATAAATAGCTATGCGTTGGATTTGTTGTTGGTTGTTATTATCTGTCTCTAGCGCTGCGGTTTCCGCGGCATCAGTTGATACTGCAACTAGAAATAAAATAGATTTTGAGTTTTCCGCTATTGAACATTTGGTTGAGCAAGAAATCGGAAAAATTATTATTGCAGAAATTTATCAAGAGCTAGGTCTTAACATTGCAATTAAGTCATTTTCTGGTAATCGCGCACAACACGAAGCTAATTCGGGCCTTAAAGCCGGCGAAACCATGAGGATTTGGTCTTACGGCAATGAAAATGAAAATTTGATCCGAGTACCTACGCCTTACTACCGTATAATTACCACAGCGTTCACGAGTAAAAATAGCGCAATTAACATCACTAAAGCCAGTGATTTAAAGAATTATAAAATTGCCCGCGTTAGAGGCGTAAAACATACTAATAATATTACTAAGGGCTTAGCACAAGTCTCAGATAGCTCATCGACTGAACGTATGTTTAAATTATTACAGCAAGGGCATGTTGATGTTGCATTAACCAGTTATATTGACGGTATGCACGTAATACGGCAGTTAAAGCTAGAAAATGAAATTATCGCGAGCCCCCCTTTAGCGCAACTGCAACTTTACCATTACCTCCATAAAGATCACGAAGCACTCGTTAGCCAAGTGGATGACAAAATTAACCAACTTAAAAATAACGGTAAACTTGCCGAAATCATAAAAGTTGCCGAGTATAAGGTACTCAAAGCTAATACTGCTCTATAGCTATGCTTCATTTCTCAATAGTGAATAACTCAGCATGAAAACGCTAAATAAACTTGGCTTATATTACTTTCTGCTCATACAATAACGCACTTTCTCTTGCTGGCATTGCAATCATCATGAACAAAATTTTTATTATTGGTTTACCCCGAACGGGCACGACCAGTGTGTGTGCCGCCATGCTTGAGTTAGGGTTTCATGTCGCTCATACCGCCTATACAGAGCGATCATTTAGCGAAGCACAAGTTATCGCCGATACGCCAATATTTTGCGATTATCAACATTTAGACAACGCTTATCCTAATGCCAAATTTATCTACTTAGCGCGCTCAATGAATAAATGGCTGCCTTCAATTCAACAATTGCTTGCCCGTATGCATCCTAATCTTATTCGTGGCGATGGTGGCTTCAATCCTATTATTAAGCGCTGTTATCAAGATATATTCTCGCCTTATTCGTTAACTAACATTAACAACCTTGAGTTTTTAGCACAGTGTTATCAACGACATAAAGCACAGGTGAGAAAATATTTTCAAGACCGAGAAAATGACTTATTATCGATAGATATTAGCAATAACCAGAGCTATGCCGAACTTTTAAAATTTTTAAATCTTAATAAAAGTTCAGTAACTAACTCCGGCTTTGAAAAGCTGAATGTCGGTGGCAAGGTAACCGCGTGGAAAGATATAAAAAGTACTTTAAAGGTCGACTCGACCAATAAAGGCAGGGTCACTAAACTGCC